>JABFRX010000306.1 GCA_013140995.1 Alphaproteobacteria bacterium
CCCCGGCTACGCCGACGGCGCCTGGTGGATCCAAGACGCCGCCGCCGCGATCCCGGCTCAGCTGCTCGGTCCCATCAAAGGCAAGACCGTCATCGACCTCTGCGCGGCCCCCGGCGGCAAGACCGCGCAACTGGCAGCCGCGGGCGCGAATGTCATCGCCGTCGACCTCGCCTTCGAACGCATGAAGCGCGTGACGACAAACCTCACGCGCCTGAACCTCAAGGCCAAAATCGAAGTAGGCGACGTCCACACCTGGCGCCCGAAAGAACCGGCCGACGCCGTCCTGCTCGACGCGCCGTGCACCGCCACCGGCACCGTCCGCCGCCACCCCGACGTCCTCTGGCGCAAAGACCTCTCGGACGTGATGGCGCAAGCAGCCGTCCAACAGCGTCTGCTCGCCGCCGCGGCAGAAATGGTCAAACCAGAGGGCCAACTCATCTACTGCGTCTGCTCCCTCGCCCGTGAAGAGAGCGAAGACATCGTCGAAGCGTTTCTCGCCAACCAACCAGCCTTCACCCGCGTACCGGTCACTACAGCCGAATCGGAGTTCGCGACGTCGACGGGCGACCTCCGCACGCTCCCCAACCACTGGCCGGACTTGGGCGGCCTCGATGGCTTCTACGCCGCCCGCCTGCGGAGAAACGCCTGAGTTGATTGCGCCAAAGCCCTTGAACGCGCTAAAGCCGCCCTCATGAAGAAGCCCAAAATCGCCCCGTCGATCCTCGCTGCCGACTTCGCCAGGCTGGGTGAGGAAGTCCGCGCCATCACCGAAGCTGGCGCTGACTACATCCACGTCGATGTCATGGACGGCCACTTCGTCCCGAACATCTCGATCGGCCCGCAAATGGTGAAGGCGCTGCGCCCCCACACGAAGCTGCCGCTCGACGTTCACCTGATGATTTCGCCGGTCGATCCTTACATTAAGGAGTTCGCCGACGCGGGCGCCGACATCATCACCGTGCACCCGGAAGCGGGCCCTCACGTCCACCGGACGGTCCAGCTGATCAAGAGCCTAGGAAAAAAGGCGGGTGTGTCCCTCAATCCGGGTTCGCCCATTTCCCTGATCGAGCATATCTTGGGCGACATCGATCTGATTCTCGTGATGACCGTCAATCCGGGATTCGGGGGACAAAGCTTCATCGATGGTCAGCGCGCGAAGATGCGTGAGTTGCGTGCGCTGATCGATCGCGTAGGGCGGCCTATCGAATTGGAGGTCGACGGAGGTATCAATGGGCAAACCGCTGCCCTCGCTGTCGAAGCAGGAGCCGACGTCCTCGTCGCCGGAACCGCCGCGTTTGCAGGCGGCCCAACCCGCTATCGCGACAACATCGCAAAGCTCCGTGGCGGTTGAAGCAAGCGACGCGCCCGCCGCCTACAAGTTCAGCATGTTCGCGAACGCGCGCGACTTGATCGCGGGCGCCCGCGCCGGTATGGGCGCATCCTGGCAACGCTTACTTCACAAAAGCCCGATCTGGCAGCGCAGCCTGAACGGCCCCGCCCCCGACCGCATTTTCGTCAACCCGCGCAGCTTCCACCCGAAGAGCATCGCAGAAGCGGAGCTGCTCATCATGGGCCGCTTCCGTTTGCCCGGCGGCGACGCGACCGCGCGCGACGGTTCGCCGTTCTTCATCAAGCCGCCAAGCGACGAGTGGGCGGAGAGCCTGCACTCGTTCCACTGGCTCCGCCACTTCGACGCCGGTGGCTCGGAGCCGGTGCAGGAACACCTGCGCCAGCTCATCGCCCATTGGGTGCGCACGCACGGCACTTGGCACGAAGTCGCCTGGCGCCCGCATGTGACGGCGCGCCGTTTGATCACCTGGGCAAGCTTCGGCCGCTTGATCTTGGCGAACGCCGACGTGCTGTTCCGCTCGCGCGTGCTGCTCTCGATGGCGCGCCAAGCGCGTCACCTGCTGAAGACAGCACAGGCGGCACCCGCAGGCCTCGATCGCATGGTCGCCGCCATCGGCCTTGTGCAGTCGGGCGTATTCCTGCCCGATGGCGACGCGCGTATGGCCAAGGGCCTGCATATGCTCTCCGAAGAACTCGGCGAACAAATCCTGCCCGACGGCGGCCACATCTCGCGCAATCCGGAAACGGTGTTGAGTGTGGCAAGCGACCTGCTTTCGCTAGTCGATGCGATGACGCAGCGCGACCTGATCGTGCCCGTCACGATCCGCCGCGCACTCGACCGCATGATGCCGATGATCCGCTTCATGCTGCACGGCGATGGCAGGCTCGCGTTGTTCAACGGCGGCACGGAAGGCGTCGGCGGCTGGCCGCAAACGCTGCTGAGCTACGACACCGGCCGCACCCGCGAAACGCTGCACTCCGCGCAAGCAGGCTATCACCGCATCGCGTGCGGCGAGACGCTGATAATCGCCGACTGCGGCGCGGCCCCTCCGGGCGACATGTCGCGCGGCGCACACGCGGGCACGCTCTCGTTCGAATTGTCGGCGGGCGATGAGCGTATCATCGTCAACGGCGGCACCGCGCCGATGAAGGGCGCCGCGTGGGTGCAGGCGATGCGCGCCACCGCCGCGCACTCGACGGTCACGATAGCCGACACATCGTCCGCGCACGTCGTCAACGGCGCCTGGGCGCAACGCGTCCTTGGCCTGCGTTTAATCGACGGCCCGACCCGCATCGAACACAAGCGCCACGAAAACGAAGCGGGCATCCTGCTCGACACCAGCCACGACGGCTACACAAAGCCGTTCGGCCTCGTCCACCATCGCGACATCTTCGTCGCCCACGACGGCAACGACATCCGCGGCGAAGACCGCCTGGTACCGCGCGGCGCGACCTCGTCGCGCCGCTTCGCCACCCGCTTCCACTTGCACCCATCCGTGAAAGCCGCGCGCGGGAGCGACCGCAAATCGGTGGTCCTCACGCTGCCCTCCGGCGCCACCTGGCGCTTCGGCGCCGACGCCGAGATCGACCTCGCGGACGGCGTCTATCTGGGTTCGGGCGATGCGATCCGCAAAACCCAACAGATCGTCATTGCGGGCACGACAGGCACTGAGCCCACAACCGTGAAGTGGGCGCTGAAGAAAGCCACAGGAATCGAAGCCGGCGCATCGATCTGAGGCGTTCCGACGCTTGGGAGCTACGCGGGCTCCGTGCTATTTCGCGCTCGCCAGAGTGATGGAAAAGGCGTCCCCAATGTCTTCGCAAAACCTCCGTCCGGTCCGCCGGGCGCTGCTCTCCGTTTCCGACAAGACCGGCCTTATCGAGTTCGCGCAGAGCTTGAGCACGTTCGGCGTCGAACTGATCTCGACCGGCGGCACCGCGAAAGCACTCACCGCGGCGGGTCTCAAAGTCACCGACGTCGCCGCCGTCACCGGCTTCCCCGAAATGATGGACGGCCGCCTGAAGACGCTGCACCCGCGCGTGCACGGCGGGCTGCTCGCGCTGCGTGACGAACCCACGCACGCAAAGGCGATGCAAGAACACGGCATCGAAGGCATCGATCTGCTCGTCTGCAACCTCTATCCGTTCGAAGAAACCGTCGCCCGCAAAGCCGGCTTCGATGAAACGATCGAAAACATCGACATCGGCGGCCCCGCTATGATCCGCGCGGCCTCCAAGAACCATAGCTACGTCGCGGTCATCGTCGACGTCGAAGACTACGCGCCCCTCCTCGCCGAACTTGCCGCCAACAAGGGCGCGACGACGCTCACCACCCGCAAACAACTCGCCGCACGCGCCTACGCCCGCACCGCAGCCTACGACGTCGCGATCTCAACCTGGTTCGGCCAAGCAACCGCGATGGCACAGAAGCCAGAAGAGCGCACACCGCCGCGTCGCTTCGCACTCGCAGGTCACCTGAAGCAAACACTGCGCTACGGCGAGAACCCGCACCAAGGCGCCGCCTTCTACACGACCGGCGAACACCGCTTTGGCGTTGCGACCGCGACCCAAGTCGGTGGCAAAGAGCTTTCCTTCAACAACATCAACGACACCGACGCAGCCTACGAATGCGTTGCCGAGTTCGACGCGAAGACGACGGCGGCGATCGCCATCATCAAACACGCAAACCCGTGCGGCGTCGCAACGGCCGCAACGCTCGCAGAAGCCTACAAACTCGCACTCCGCTGCGACCCCGTCTCAGCGTACGGCGGCATCGTCGCCTGCAACCGGCTGCTCGACGGCGCGACCGCAGCGGAACTCGCCAAAATCTTCACCGAAGTCATCATCGCCCCCGACGCCGACGAAGAAGCGCGCAAAATCCTCAGCGCGAAAAAGAACCTGCGCTTGCTTCTCGCGCAAGGCCTGCCCGATCCCGCGACGCCCGGCATGAACCTGCGCACGGTAGCCGGAGGCTTCCTCCTGCAATCGCGCGACAACGGACGCGTCACCGAGAACGAACTGCGCGTCGTGACCAAGCGCAAGCCCACGGACCGCGAACTCAAGGACCTCCTCTTCGCCTTCCGCGTCGCTAAGCACGTGAAATCGAACACGATTGTCTACGCGAAAGACGGCGCCACCGTCGGCATCGGCGCGGGCCAAATGAGCCGCATCGACTCGGCCCGCATAGCAGCCTGGAAAGCGCAAGAAGCGGCCAGAGCCGCGGGCCTAACCGAGTCGCTCGCGAAAGGCTCCGCCGTCGCCTCCGACGCCTTCTTCCCCTTCGCCGACGGACTGATCGCAGCCGCCGACGCCGGCGCCACCGCCGTCATCCAACCCGGCGGCTCCATGCGCGACGAAGAAGTCATCGCCGCCGCCGACGAACGCGGCCTTGCGATGGTTCTAACCAGCATGCGCCACTTCCGGCACTGACCCGCACCGTTCCACGGGGGAATATTAACCGGTGCGACCTTGATTTTCTAGGGAAAATCGGTCCCCTAGGGTTCGGTATGGTGCTGCTGAGACACAGCAAACAGCATTTATGAGACGCACCGTTGAACCACCGCGCTCGCGATGGTAGAGCATTATTGGCAAGACAGCCGGGGATTGGGGTGTGCGCGTAAAGAGCGGGTGCCGCTGGCGTTTGTCTAGGGGGCTTTAGTTTTTTATTGGGGGATTTGCGAATGCATCTCAAGTCGACTCTGTTGGCATCGGCCGCGCTTGTGGTTGCCACTGTGGTACCGGCACAGGCCGGTACATATATGTCCATCTTCGGCGGATGGAACGCGGTTCAAGACGATATCGCGGCAAGCGCTGGCAGCGCCGGCACGGTGGACATCTCGCTCACCGAAACGGTCGTCCACAACTCCGGGGCTGTACTCGCCGCGAACCACAACCACAGTCTTAACTATTTTGTTGCTGGAGCAGTGTCCACGTTTGTGAACAGCGGCGCAGAAGCCGAAAGCGGCTTCCTGCTCGGGGCGGCGGTTGGCGGCAACGCAATGGATTGGCTGCGGATTGAGGTAGAAGGATCTTATCGCACTGGCAAGTTGGGCCCATCCAGCGGCTCGGCGTTTGCGTCGGGCAACGACTCGGCGAGCGCGACCTTCGAAGCGCCGGGCGTCGGCACGGGCAATATCACCCATTCATGCTTGTCAACGCCACAACTCGTTGCGGGCTTCATCGTCATCGATCCGCCGCCGGCACCTTGTGTCGCGAGAGCGACTGCGGCGGGCGTGTATGCGTTCACCAGGACGATCTCGACCAGCGACTCCCAAGTCGCAAATGACGGTCTTGTCAGCTCGTTCACGGTGATGGCGAACGCGTGGGCAGATTTCGACCTCGGCGGGATCAAGCCGTACATCGGTGGCGGCATTGGCTATGCGTTCAATCAAGTCAACGCGTCGCGCCTCCTAAACGGCAACGACAACGACTTTGCCTGGCAACTCGGTGCGGGCGTCAACGTGGCGCTGACCGAGAAATGGGACCTGGGTGTGGGCTACCGTTACTTGGACGCTGGCGAAATCACGGTTCGGCGGTTGACCCTGGCCGAGGATGCGGGTTTCACTTACGGGGTGAAGCACCAGTCGGTGCAAGTGAATCTTACGTATCAGATACCTAACGAATAAATTGTTGTGAGTGTGATGAAGCGCGGGCGAAAGCCCGCGCTTTTTCTTTTTCTTTGGCGCTCCAGCGCGCATGCAGGCGGCCAGTCGCACTCCAGAATATGATCGCAGCCTGCCAGGCGTGTCGGCGCCGATAGGCCCATAAGGGGCGGCGCTAGCGGGCAGCCACCGCCCGTTCGTTCTTCACGAACAGCATCAACGCGAAGCCGAGCGCCAACAGCAGAAGGATCGACCCAAGCCCGATCGCTTGGCTTTGCGACCACTCCGTCGCGCGCGCCACGACGAACGGCGCCAGGAACGCCGTCGCCGTTCCGGACAACGCATAGAGCCCGAAGAACTCGGTCATCTTCGACGCCGGCGCGATACGGGCCAGCATCGTTCGGCTGTTCGCATAGGACGCTGTAATGAAGATCGCGATGATAATGACGATGACCACGTAGATGATCTGGGGCCACGTGTTGAAGAACGGCAGCCCGTGCACCGGCGGTAGCGCCGTGTCGTAAGGGATGAAGAACAAAATCGTATCCGGCCGCATCGAAAGCGACAGTACAAGCCCGATCATCGTCCCGCCCACGGAAATCATGATCCCACGCTGCGACCCGAACGTTTGGTCGAGCCAGCCGCCGAACACGCCGCCGAACGTCGCGAACACGCTCAAGATCACGCCGTAGACCAGCATGTCGAGCGGCCCCCACGAAAACGTCGTCGCTGCGTAAATGCCGCCGAAGATCAAAATAGCGTTGTTGCCGTCGTTGTAGATCATGCGCGCGAACAGGTACGTCGCGACATTCCGGTACTGGCCAAGGCTGCGCACTGTGCGGATCAGCGAACTCACTCCGCGATCGATCGCGGCGATCGGCCCAAGCGCCGTCTTCGGTTGATCCGGCGTGAAAAAGAACAGCGGCAGCCCGAACAACGCAAACCACACCACGAACAGCGGTCCGACCAGCCGTTCCGGCTCATGCGCCGCTTGATCGACCCCAAACCATGGTGCCGCCGGCACGAACGGCCAATCGACGGCGCCAGGCAACACGAAGAAGATCAACATGAAGACGAGCAGCACGACGCCGGACAAGTTCCCGAGCGCCAGCGCCAGCCCCGACAGCGCACCGACTTTATTCTCGGGCGCCAGCGTCGGCAGCATCGCGTTGTGGAAGACGGCGGTGAAGTCGAACGACACGAACGTCGCGATAAGAAGCGCGCAAATAACGCCGAACGACAGGCCGGCCTCACCCGGCAACGCGTACCAAAGCAGCGCTGCGGTTACGGCGAGCGACACCGACCACACGAAGAGCCACGGCTTGCGCCGCCCGCCGGCATCCGCGATCGCCCCCATAAACGGCGCGACGATGGCGATGATCAACCCCGCCGCCGAGTTCAAGTCCGCCCACAGCGCCTGTCCCTTGACCGCATTACCGACCAAATGATGCGCAAAATACGGCGCAAAAATATAGATCGTGATCAGCAGCACGTGCGGATTGCGTGCACCCTCGAACCACGCCCAGGCCCACTGCCCAAGCGGCGACGCGCAAGCGCCGCCACTCGCTGCGACGCCATCTGGCACAGCAGTCCAACGCGCGCGCAAAGTCGGCTTGGCGGGAACTGTATCGCTCATGAAAAATCCGAATAGCGTGGTGCCGAAGATTACGCACGAACCGGCGCGACAAGCGAGAGCCTTGACGGCCTCGTGACACACACGCTCCAGTAGCTCGATGCGTCAACCCGCTTCGCCCACATGACCCTACCTTGGGAAGCAGCCGCCGCAGCACTGGCGGCAGCGGTCTTGCACGCAATCTGGAACGCGGGATTGAAAGCAGGCAACGACCGCCTGCTGGACGCCGCGCTGCTGTTCGCGGTCGCGGGCGCCATCGGTCTCACGGTCACGTTCTTCGCGCCGCCGATGAATCCCGAGGCGTGGCTCTGGATCGGCGTCACCGCCGCGCTGCATCTGCCCTACACCTATTTCCTCGCCCGCGCGTACGAGCTCGGCGAGCTCAGCCACGTCTACACGATCGCACGCGGCACGCCGCCGCTTCTGATTACGGTGCTCGCCACCTTCACCGTCGGCGAAATCCCGACGCCCGCGGCGGCCGCAGGCATCGCGCTCATCAGCATCGGCATCCTGACCGTCGGCATGAGCTCCGGCGCCCACCGTCAAGGGACCATCCTTGCAGGCGCCGTCGCCGTCACGATCGCGCTGTACAGCATCTCCGACGGCATCGGCGTACGCGCGTCGGGCAGCGCGCTCGCCTACAACGGCTGGGTCTTCTTCACCGTCGGCATCACCACCGCCGCGATGGCGCTCGCGATGCGCGGCCCCAACATCATCGACTATGCGCGCAATCATTGGCCACGCGCAGTAGTGGGCGGCGCACTCTCGTTCGTCGCCTACGGCCTCGTCCTCTGGGCGATGACGTTCGCCCCCATCGCAGGCGTCAGCGCCTTCCGCGAAACCTCCGTCGTCTTCGCAGCCCTCATCGGCATCCTGTTCTTCGGCGAGAAAGCGGGCCCTCGACGCCTGATCGGCGCCGCGATCGTGGCCATCGGCGCGATCGTCCTAAAAATCGCTTGAGCGGTGGTGAATCTGACTCGCTACGCCAACAAATCCCGTATCTGCCCCGCCGCCAGCGTCAGCCGCGCGACGGTGAATGTTCCCGACCGCTCGAGGTCGCTAACCAGCGTCGCCACGCGTTCCACCTGCTCGTGATGCACCATAGCCCAAGCTTCGACCGCGGTGCTGCCGGCCGCGCGATTGTCGCCGCTCGTTCCATTCGCAAGCGCGCGCGAAGCCAGCGCCCGCTGATGCACGAAGAGATCGTCGATCAAGCGCCTGACCGCGAGCCTGTCCCAATGCTCCGGCAAGTTCATCCGCTCCGCCGCCAGCCGCAACCGGTCGACACCGATCGTTCGGGACGCTGCAAAGTAAGCACCCGCCACCATGTCGAGCGGCTTCTTTGTCTCGGCCGAAAGCCGTGCGATGTCGGGCGTCGCGCCGATGGCCGACAACGCACCGATGTCGTCGGCCAGATCGTCCGGTACGCCGGCCGCGCGCAGTTCGCTGATCGCTTCGATGATCGCCTTGCCCTCGGCCTCTGACACGAGGGTCGAGAACGTACCGCGCAAGTTCGCGACCCCTTGCGCGTAAGGCGCAATCGCATCCGCAATCGGCGTGGTCGCCGGCACATGCCGGGCGAACCATAGTGTCTGCCGCAACAGGTGCAGCGCCAGCTTGCCGTGCATCCGCACTTGAACGGCGGCAGCCACCTTGTTGTCGAGCGCATTGATCCCGTCGGCAATCCGGTCGATGTCGAATGCGTGGAGCGCGATCGTGTAAGCGCGCGCCAGCGCCGGCGCCTCGCTCGCACTCGCCTCCTTGAGGCGATGCATGAACAACGGCCCGCCGCGGTTGACGATGTCGTTCGTCAAAACCGTTGCCACGATCTCACGCCTGAGCCGGTGCGCCGCCATACCCTTCGGCAGCCGCGCGCGCACGTCGCTCGGGAAATAGTGCTTCAGCGTCTGCGCATAAAACGGATCGTCCGGCAGAGCCGAACTGTTGATCTCGTCGAACAACTGCAGCTTTGCATAGGCGAGCAACACAGCGAGTTCCGGCCGCGTGATGCCCTCATTGCGGTTCGCGCGCTCGCGCAAATTCTCGGTCGATGGCAGGCCTTCGACCGCGCGGTTCAGCCGCCCGTCGCGCTCCAGCGCCCGCATGAAGCGGCCATAGCCGTCGGACTCCCACGCTCCGCCCGCCTGCGCGACGCTCAGCGCCAGCGACTGATTGTAGTTGTCGGCAAGCACCAGATGCGCGACCTCGTCCGTCATCTTGGCGAGCAACGGATCGCGCTCAGCCGCCTTCAACTCACCCGCCCCAATCGATGCGTTCAGAAGGATTTTGAGGTTCACCTCGTGGTCCGACGTATCGACGCCCGCCGAGTTGTCGATCGCGTCCGTGTTCAACCGCCCGCCCGCCTTCGCATACTCGATGCGTCCGGCTTGCGTGCAGCCCAAATTCGCGCCTTCGCCGATCACCTTCGCCTTGATGTCCCGCCCATCGATGCGCAGCGCGTCGTTCGCCTTGTCGCCGGCATCAGCATTGCTCTCGGCCGACGACTTGACGAACGTGCCGATGCCACCGAACCACAACAGGTCCACCGGCGATTTCAACAGCGCCCGCATCAACTCGGAAGGCTCCGCTTGATCGGCGGTCAAACCGGTGAGCGCCTTCACCTCCGGCGACAGCGGAATCTTCTTCATCGACCGCGAATAGACGCCGCCGCCTTTGGATATCTTCGCCTGGTCGTAATCCGCCCACGACGACCGCGCCAGATTGAAAATGCGCTGCCGCTCCGCAAAGCTCGCGGCGACATCGGGGTTCGGGTCGAGGAAGATGTCGCGATGGTCGAACGCAGCGACGAGCTTTGTCGCCGTCGAAAGTAGCATGCCGTTGCCGAACACGTCGCCCGACATGTCGCCGACGCCCACAACCGTAAACGGCGTCGTCTGAATGTCGGTCCCGATCTCGCGGAAATGCCGCTTCACGGCCTCCCACGCGCCCTTGGCCGTGATCCCCATCTTCTTGTGGTCGTAGCCGACCGAGCCGCCGCTCGCGAACGCGTCGGCGAGCCAGAAACCGTAGTCCTTCGAAATGCCGTTCGCGATGTCGGAAAAAGTGGAAGTGCCCTTGTCCGCCGCGACGACGAGATAGGGATCGTCCGCATCGTGACGAACGACATCTCTGGGCGGCACGATTTTTCCGTCGCCCGCGATGTTGTCCGTCATGTCGAGCAGCGAGGCGATGAAGGTCTTGTAGGCGGCAATGCCACCGGCCAGCCAAGCCTCGCGGTTCGACGCCGCCGGCAATTTCTTCGGATAAAAACCGCCCTTCGAGCCCACGGGCACGATGACGGCGTTCTTCACCTGCTGCGCCTTCACGAGGCCAAGCACCTCCGTGCGGAAGTCTTCGCGCCGGTCCGACCAACGCAAGCCGCCGCGCGCGACCTTGCCGAAACGCAAATGCACGCCTTCGACTTCGGGCGAGTAGACGAAAATCTCGAACATTGGCCGCGGCAAAGGCAGGTCTTCGATCTTCGCCGAGTCGATCTTGAACGCGATTGACGGTTTGTCTTTCTGGAAAAAATTCGTGCGAAGCGCCGACTGAATGACGTTCCGGAAGCGCCGGATAATGCGGTCGTCGTCGAGGCTCGGCACCTTGGCCAGCGCCTCGTCGATCTCGCCATTGATCTTGGCCTCAAGCGCCTCACGATCCGTCGCGGCGAGCTCGAACCTCGCCTTGAACAAACGCACCAGCGCCGCCGCAATGCGCGGATTGCGGCCCAATGCCTCTTCCATCAGCGCCTGGCTTGCGCTGAACGCCGCTTGACGCAAGTACTTCGCGACCGCGCGTAGCATCGCGACGTCGCGCCAGGCAATCTCGGCGCTAAGCGTCAGACGGTTGAACCGGTCGCTCTCCGCCCCGCCGCGCCACACCGTCAGGAATGCCTCTTCGAAGAGGCGCATCGCCGCTTCGCGCTCCGGCGTTAGCTGACCGCGCAGTTTAAGATCGTGGATCGTGACGAGCGCATCGGCGCGTTTGACCGGGTAGTTCACTTCCTCGATTACGCGCAACCCGAAATCCTCAAGCACCGGCAGCAGATCGGAAAGCTCGATCACGCCACCGGCATGATAAATCTTGAACTGGATCACCCCGTCGTTCGGATCGGTGCCGCCCGACGACCGAAGCGCAAGCGCGCCCGCCCCCGCCTGCACCACTTCTTCCGCCTTGCCGATATCGAGGATCGCCTCCGCTGGGCCGAAAGCCTCGCGATAGGCCTCCGAGAACGCGCCCGAATAGCGTGCGAAGATCGCATCTGCCTGCTCCGGCGCCATCGCCCGCGAGAGCGCATCGGAGAAATCGTCGCTCCAAAGTCGCACCGCGCTGGTTAGCCGCGCCTTCAACGCGACGTGGTCGTAGGTCTTCGGCCGTCCGTCCGGGAACATCACAGTGAAGTGGATGCGGGCCATTTGCCCTTCTTCGGTATGCGGATATGCACTTGCGATCTGGCCGCCCAAGGCGTCGGTCAGAATGCCGCCCAGCGAACGGATCAATCCGCCGCGAAACTTGTCCGCCGGGAAATACACATGAACGGACGCAAACCTCTCGAACGTGTCGAACCGGATGAAGACGTTCGTGTCCGGCCGGTCGCCGAGATGGGCAAGCACCGGCCCCATCCGCAAAAGATCGGCCTCTGAAACTTGGAACAACTCGTCCCGCGGCAGATTGTGCAACACGACCGCCAGTGCCTTCGCGTTGTGGCTTCCCTTCGGAAAGCCCGATTGCGCCATCACGTTCGCAACCTTGCGCCTGAGGAACGGGATGTCGCGCGGATTGTCGTGATAGGCGGCAGACGTGAAGAGCCCGATGAAGCGCCGCTCGCCGGTCAGCTTGCCGTCCTTGAAGCGCTTGATGCCGATGTAGTCCTCTTGCACGCGCCGGTGCACGGGCGACTTCTCGAGCGATTTCGTCACGATCAGCGGCGAAGGCTGCATCATGAAGGCACGCACTTCCGGCGTCATCGTCGCACGGTCCTGACCGCGCCGGATCACCCGCCGCTCGGGATCGCGTAAGAGACCGAGGCCCGTCTCGGGCAGTGGCCGGAGCTGCCCATCGCCCTTCGGGTCGAACGAGTAATCGCGCACGCCCAAGAACGTGAAGTGGTTCTGCTTCAACCAGTTCAGGAACGCGACCGTCTCCTCGATCTCCTCACGCGGCGCCGGCGGTGGGTTTTTGGCCAGATTGGCGATCGCCTCGTCGACCTGCCCAATCGTCGCCTTCCAATCCGAAACTGCGGCCGTCACATCGCGCAACACCTGCGCGATGCCGGATTGAACGGAAGCGATCTGCTCGGCCGTTCCGATCCGCGAAATGGCGACGCAAATCATGCTCTCCGCCGGCGCATCGCTGCCGTCGACCACGAAGCCGCGGAACGCACCGCCAGCATC
>JABFRX010000168.1 GCA_013140995.1 Alphaproteobacteria bacterium
ATGTTGCCCCGCGGCGCAAGCACCGGCGATCTGGCGTTTGGGCTGCTCGTGACTTTTGTCCCAGCAGCGCTTGGCGCGGCACTCGGTTATTCTCTATTCGTCGTCGGCCTCAACCTTTGGAAGGCCAGGTGACGGAACAACCCTCCGGCGATTCGTTTGGGCGTTTCATCGGGCTCCTGCTCATGGGAATCGCCGTGCTTTGGATGGCATTTTGCGGCCTTTGTGCGTTCGGCATGCTGGCGTCGGTCTTCACCGAGGGCAGCGAAATGCTGGGACTCGCGCTCTTCGTTCTGGTGATTGCCGGCGCAGCAGCGGCTGGCGGGTACGCTGTTTTCATCGCGGGCCGCAGCCTTTGGCGTTCATAAATCGTCGTAAACGCCAGCCCGAATCCCGTAGTGGTTATCACCCTCACCTGTCACAACCCCTAGGGTGAAGCCTTCCGGTTACAGGCGTCTGGATTCGCGAACCGCGTTTGCCATTTGGTAGCCTTTGCGTTGCACCTGGTGGGCGGATTCGGTCAAATCCGCCCTAGAGTTAGAGCTAACCAAAAAGCCGCCAAGGTAGTGGGTATAGGAGTTCCGGATGACGACCGCGCAAGCGCGTGCCGTTCCCTTCGTTTTTGCGAACCTTCGCTTGAGCTTGATGGCAACCGCTTCGGCGGGCCTGCTGACTGCGCTGGCTCAGCCCGCGTCGGCCGCATCATGCGTGACGAGTAATACTGTCAGCGATGTCTGCATCATCAATCTCGCGAACATCACCGACACCCATGACGGGCAAGGTCAGGACACTACCGCCAACGGCGACACGCTGCAGTTCAACGATAACGTCAACCCACTGACGGTGACGGGTAAGCAGTTCGGAACCGGCACCGCGTCGGCGGCCAAGAACTTCGTGAACTTCGAGTTTGCGACAGTCATCAACAATACGACGCTGACAATCACCAGCACGACGGGCGACCTCGCACCAACCGGCCTCGCGAGTTGGACGATTGACGCGGGCTCCACGCTGAATGTCTCCGGCACCGGCGGCAACGCGCTTGGCGACACCGCGGCGATGATCGTCAATGGCACGTTCAATGTCATCGAAAGCGAAACCGTCGGCAGCTTGGCCGGATCGGGGTCGGTCGTCATCTCGGCAGCGGAAATATTGACCGCCGGCGGCAACAGCTCCAATACGACTTTCTCCGGCATTATGTCCGGCGCGGGCGGATTCACGAAGGCCGGTAACGGCACGATGATCCTCTCCGGCGCGAACACCTTCACGGGCGCGCTCGCCGTCACGGGCGGCGTTCTGGAAATCGGCAATGCCAATGCGATCTCGACCGCCAGCGCCGTCAACATCTCCGCCGGTACGCTGAGCGCGAAAGGCCCGGCGACCTACACGATCAACGCGCCGGTCACGATCACCACGACGACCCAACTCAGCCGCCTCACCGGCAACGCGATCATCAACAACAACGTCCAATCGAACGGCGGCCTGCAGCCCGGCAACACCTCGATCCCGACCTGGCCCACGGGTTCAACGGTCGATAACCCCGGCCAGGACATGGGCCAGATCACGATCACAGGGAGCTATGAGGCGACAGGCTCGTTTGCCTATGTCGGGATGTTTATCGACATAGACGCAGCGCTGGCGGTGGTAAACCCGAGCAGCAACGGCACGGCGGGAACGACGCACGACTTTCTCTCTCTCAATACCATTACTGGCACTGTTCCGACGAAGTTCAGCGTCGCATCCTTCGATGAAGTGCCGGTGGGCGGGGTAACGACAGGCAACGGCATCCAAGTCATCAATATCGCGGGCGTGAGCGCGAATGCCGGCAATGAGTTCTATCAAGGCAACGCAATGGTTGCCGGTCCCCACCAGTACCTCTTGCGCTACGTTGCGAACCACACCGGCACCCAAGACGGCTACTTCCTGCAATCGGCCGCGCGCGACGAAATTTTCGCGCAAGCTGCGTTGCTCTCCGCCGGTCAGTCGCTGATCCGCGGTTGCTTCCGCGACGACCAACGCATTCCCGACAGTCCGAAGGGCGCCACCTATGGCCGCGCTTGGTTCGGCTATCGGCAAGGCAGCACGAACTTCGGCGCCGACACCGGCGTTGAGCAGGACCAAGACTTTAGCTGCTCGACCGGCGGCATGGATTGGCGCATGGGCGCCGGCTGGTTCGGCGGCATTTCGGGCGGCTTCGGCAGCAGCAACAGCGATATCACCGTGCCCTCCGGCACCGGACAGGTCGATGGCGACGCGCGCGTGGTCGAGGCGTATGCGGCGTTCACGAGCTCGGCCTTCTTCCTCAACCTTTCGGCAGGCTATGCCGATATGGATTGGACGTATCTGAGCCGGTTCGGCTCGGCGGCTGGAACATCGGGCGGCTTCATCGGTTCGGCCCAAGCGGGTGTCGGTCTTGGCCTTGAGCCGCTGGCGGTCAAGCTGATCGGTATGATCAACTACGACGGCACGAACTGCGGCGACGACTGCTTCGGCGTGACGGTCAGCGAAGATACCGGCCTGATCGAAGCCAAGGGCGCGCTGCGTTTCGACGGCGTGACTTGGGGCGGTTCGATCCGTCCCTGGGCACAGGTCGCCTACTCGACGGTTCTCTCGGACGGCGTGAACACCATCACGGCGGGTCCTTACACGGTTGTCTCCGACACGAACGACGAGCTGCTCTCGATCGACGCGGGCTTGCAGTCCTACCTGGACGAGAACCTCGCGCTCTATCTCGACGGCGGCTACCACGAGAGCCTGAGCAAGGACATTTCGGGATATCGCGCCGGTATCGGCATGAAGCTCTACTGGTAGTCCACAGACACATTTCGAAGACCAAGGCCGCGGTTTCCGCGGCCTTTTCTTTTGCGGCTCGTGCGCGGGACGCGGAAGTGCTAATCCGGCTGCATGTCCACTGTTCTTATCACTGGTGCTTCGTCGGGGATCGGCCGGGAAACCGCCGTGCTCCTCGCCGAACGCGGCCACCACGTTCTTGCGGCCGCCCGCACCGTTCCCGCGCTGGAGCAGGTTCGCAAGACGACAAAGGGCCGTATCGACACGCTGGAACTCGACGTCACCTCGCAAGCATCGATCGACGCCGCCCGGCGCGAGATCGCAACGATCATCGGTCCTGCGGGTATCGACGTTTTGATCAACAACGCCGCCTACACGCTCACCGGCCCGCTGGAAGAAGTTGGCGACGCGGACCTCAAAGCGCAATTTGAGACCAACGTCTTCGGCCCCATGCGCATGATCCGCACCTTCGTGCCGGAGATGCGTGAGCGGCAATCGGGCCGCATCATCAACATCTCAAGCGTCGTGGGCCGCCTGGCGCTGCCGTTCTTCGGTCCGTACAACGCGACGAAGCATGCGCTCGAAGCGCTGTCGGACTCGTTGCGCAACGAGCTTAAGCCCTTCGGCATCGAAGTGGTGATCATCGAGCCCGGCGCCATCAACACCGGCGTCAGCGAATCCGACCGCACCGCGATGGAGCAACACGCGGCGCAAGGCTCACCCTATGCAGAGCAAATCAACAAACTGCTGGCGTTCCAAAAGGACATGAACGCGAACGCCGCAAAGCCCGAAGTCGTCGCCCGTGCTATCGTGCGCGCGGTCGAGGCTGAAAAGCCGCGCGCGCGCTATGTCGTGCCGCTCTTCCGCGCCCGCGCGCTTATTGCGCTGGCCGAGTTCCTGCCCACCGAAGTCTCGGACGCACTGTTGCGCAGCATCACCGGCATGCGCGGCGCGAAGCCGACAAGCTCTTAGCGAAAGCCGCTGCGTTCGCCCTGCGAGAGGGTGCGAAGTGCCGCGGCCGCAACGCCGACCGGCTGCATCAACACCGCATCGAAGAAGGCCTTCATGATGCGGCACGTCTTTGCCGGATCGCCTGCACCGCTGAGCAGCACCTCGACGTCTTCCGGCGGAATGCCCGTCGCTTGCGACGCCTCGGCAAATGCCTGCGCGGTCAGCTGCGCGAACTGATCGCCGCTCATGCGCTCCACCGTCTCGTCCCGTGGCGCCGCCAGAACGCGGAGCGTCGTCGCCGTGCTTCGCTCGACGAGTTCGGAGCTGAGCTTCGGATCGACGTCCTCCTTCAGCCGGCCGAGCCCATAGCCCGCACAAACCTCGAACTCCCGCCGCTCGGCCAGGTAGGCAAGGACGTCGCGCATGACGGCATAAAGCTCGTAGGTCAAATCGTCTGGCAGGAACGCCGTCTTGTCGGCGACGTAGGACATCAGCATCGCCTTGGCGTTGGCGCGGACCTCGTCCGCACTCTTGCCGTCCTGCTGATCGCGCAGAATGGACGTCTCAAGGCGCTCGTAGAGGCCTTTGTCTCGTTTGCGGATCTCGCCCATGGCGGGCAGCACCTGCGCCACAGGCACGCGCTCGTTCCAAGCGGCGCCTGTGAACCAGTCGCCGACAATGCCAAATCCCAGCACGCCGCCAACAAGCCCGCCCGCGAGGCCAAGCCAAAGCGGACGCACCGGCAACCGGCGCCACCAGCGCTCCAGCGCCCACGCAATACCGAAGGGAACGGCGGCGCCCCCAACAAGGGCGGCAACGACGACGATCACAGCTGCAAAATCCATGGGCCCAAGTATAGGCACTGTCCCCGGAAAGGCCAAAGCACTCAGGGTACAACCCAAAGTCATCAATCGACGGGCAATGAATTTGTCGTAAGGTTCATCGCTTCTTCACAATGCGAGATCACCGGCCCATGCGGCGCAAGTCACCGAACCCGCCGCGAACGCCAGCATCCTCTTCGCTGTTGCCGAGCTACGAACTGCCTGCGCTCGACACCGAGTTCCTGCTCGGCGATTCCATGCGCGGCGTGCGTTTTCTGCTGGAATACGCAAAAGCCGAGCAACATCTGCGCGTGGCCGGCATTCGCTCGACGATCGTCGTCTTCGGCTCCGCACGCACGAAGACATCGCACCGCTGGTACAAGGCGGCGCGCGAATTCGGACGCCTTGCCTCGATCCGCGGCGGCGCCTGCGACGGCAGCGGCAAAGAACGCGACAACGTCATCGCAACCGGAGGTGGTCCAGGCACCATGGAAGCCGCGAATCGCGGCGCCGCCGACGCCGGCGCGCCATCGATCGGTTTCAACATTCAATTGCCGCACGAACAGGGACCAAACCGTTACTCGACGCCCGAACTGACGTTCCAGTTTCACTACTTCGCCATGCGCAAGATGCACCTCGCGATGCGCGCGCACGGCCTTGTCGTCTTCCCTGGCGGCTTCGGCACGCTGGACGAGTTGTTCGAAATCCTGACGCTATGCCAAACCGGCAAAATGGAAGGCGTGCCCGTCGTGCTGTTCGATCGCGCCTACTGGACGAGTGTGATCAACTTCGAGGCGCTCGTCGATGCCGGGATGATCGAGCGCGACGACCTGCGCCTCTTCAGCTATGCCGAAGACCCGGAAGAGACTTGGACAAAGTTGCTCGCGGGCGGCCTCAAGGTTCCCGGGGCCGCAAAGCGCCGTTAGCGCGGCTCGCAAACCGGATCGGTGGCACCATCGGGCAGGTGGCAGATCATGTCGTCGTTCACGGCACCGGGCGCCTCAGTCGAGACACGGTCGAGCACTATGGGCCGCGCGTCTTTTAGCGTCGTCTTCAGCAACTGCTCGATCCGCTTTGCGTCCGGCATGGCCGTCGTGGTGGAGGCGAAGAACCACGAGCGCCGGGCCTTCGGCTTCGGCGCCGCCATCGACCCAAACAGACTGTGCATGACCGAGGCTTTGCGCCCTGCCCCGCCGCGATCCATCTTGGCGAGCGTCACACCCGCTTGGCTCATCGCGACCGACATCTGCGTTTCGCGCCGGTAGATGCTCGACGCCGGTCCATCGCCGCGTGCAAGCCGCGCTTGGTCCAGGATCTCGTGTACGACCTTCGTGACGGGTTTGCGCTTGTCGCGTTCGGCTTTCTTCATCTGACTTGCCCTCAACTGATCTTCGCGCGCACCCATTCTGCCCGCCCCTTCTTGATATGGAGCGCCAGAATAGGTTCGGCCACCGTTTGGCTACCGGTTAATTCATGCTCGATCACCGACAGCCGCACGAGCTTCGACGCATATTGCGCCAGCATTTCGGGCGAGGCAGAGTTCACAACTTCGGCGACCCGCATCTCCATCGCATGGCGCGCGATGTCGTCGCCCGCCATCAAGATCGCGCGCGCGATCGCGAGCGGCGCCTGATCGAACGTCTGCAGCACGGATTTGGCGAGCCCCGTATCCTTCTTCGCGATCTCACCACCAACCGCGCTGAGCAGCGACGTGATCCCCTGGCGCATCAACTGAAAGATAACGTATTTGTAACCGGGTTGCGCCCCGCGTAGCAGCGCGTCGATCAAGTCGGCCTGCGCGAACGAACGAATGATCGCGGGCTCGCGCTGTGTGGGCGCCGCACTCGACACCATTTCGTGCTTCACGATCCCGCCGAACGCGCTGCCGACGCGCAGCTCGAGATACATCGGACGTACATCGCTCGAGCCGTAGCCCATGAAGACGAGCCCCGTCTTCGGCACGCCGGGCGGCATCCAATCGGTCACGCACGAAGCCACCGCGATTTCGGCAAGTGCCGCCTTTGTCTCGGCGGGCACAAACCCCTCGCCGAACATCGAGGCCAGCATGCCGCTCAACAGCCGGTTCAAATACTGGTCGAGCAGCGCCACCAGACGCGGCGAACTCTCGCCGATCGTGGGCCGGCGCGACGGCGTCTCGCCCTGTGGCAGGAATAGGTTCTGGAAATAGTCGCCGGAATACTGTGTCTCGAACCGCAGCATGTCGAGCGCGCGGGATAGCGCTTGCTGCTTCTGCCCGCCCGCAAGCTCCACGCATTGGTGATACCGCTGAACCAGGGCTGCGATGTAGATCGCGAAACTTAAGCGCTCCTGCCCCTCCTCGAGCGGCAGCAGATCCTGCGCCTTCGCGTCGGTCCCCGACGTCCAGCGCGCCAAGAACAGCATCAACGACTGCGCGACCTTGGCGACCGTGTTGCCGCGTTGCGGCACGACGGTTTTGAACGTCTCGAAAATCGCCCCCCACTGGTAGCGATAGAACTCCGCCACGTCGAAGATCATCGACGCGACCGGCAGGCCTGCGTCGAGCACGAATATCTTGTCCGCCCCCGTCTGGTAGCGAACGCTCGCCGTGCCGTCCTTGTGATACTCGATCGCGGTCAGCGCACTGTCGGCGGCCAGAGCTCCGCCCTGCACGTTCAACAGCATGACTTCCGATGTCATTCTGCCCCCAACCGCGGCCCCAAGCCCGCGCACCAAAACTGCGCCGGGGCCCCACCCTCAACGCCGCCACCTATTCAGACAATATCCGCGAAACTAGGGCAATGACGCATTGCACACAGGCGATCCGGAAAGAACCTGATTCAGGCAAGAATCCGTACCCGTCAGACACGAATAGCCTTAAGGCAACAACGCCTCTTCGACGAAATCGAGCCGGTCCTGTCCGAAGAACATGTCGCCGTTCACGAAGAACGCCGGTGCACCGAACACGCCGCGCGCAATGGCGGCCTCGGTATTCGCCTTCAGTTTTTCCTTCACGTCCGCCCGTTCGACCCGCGCCAGAAAGTCGTCGGGATCAATGCCGATATCGCGCAGCACATGTGCGACCTCGGCCTGGTCGTTCAGGTTCCGCGGATGCGCCCACATCGCATCGAACATGGCATTTACGTAAAGGTCGAAATCATCCGTCGCCTGGTAGGCAACCGCACCACGCATGAGCGACAGTGTATTCACCGGAAAATGCGTGTTGAAATTCAACACCACATTGTACCGTTTTGCGAAGCGCGCGAGGTCTTGGTTCATGTAGCGCGCCTTCGCCGGCACCATGGCGGGCGACGAGTTCCCCGTCGCCTTGAACACAGCACCAAGCAGGATCGGCGTCCACACGATGCGTGCGCCATGGCGCGAAGCGATCTTCGGCAGTTGTTTGTAGGCGAGGTAGGACGTGGGGCTTCCGAAATCGAACAGGAACTCAACGGCTTTCGTCATCGCGTGAATCCTCTAGGCAGACCTAAGACTAGCCCTCAGCCTCCACGAAACTCAATGCTTGGTGCGCCGCGCGCAAAGCGTGGTGGCCCTTGATCGGCGAGTTCAGGTAACGGTTCGTGGCGGCGAGAACCGTGGTTGAGAGTTGTCCCTCACCCGCCCATGCAACCTCTTCGGCAACCGCCGCCAGCACCTTCACGCGGTGACACGCAAAGATCGGTTCGCGAATGCCGTGATCGTAGAGCGCCGCGCGCTCGCGCGCGAAGAAGCGCGCAGCGTCGGGCACTTCCCAACTCCAATCCGCTTCCCGCACCAAATACGGCGCATTGCGGCCGAGGAAGCAAGCCAGTTGCAACAACGCCTGCGGCCAAAGCTCCGGCTGCCCGGCGCAGTGCTCGCGAACGGCGTTCCCAAACGTCAGGGCGTGCGTGAAGTCGAGCCAACGCACGTTGTGCGAAATAGGCTTCGACGTATGCAGATCGACCGCCGTATCGAAGCGAAGCATCGCGAGCGCATTCGCCTCAAGCAGCAGCCGGTACTTCGCCTCATTGCCGCCCGGTAGCGCGGCGACCCGGTCCAGTGCGGCATTGACCGAAAGACCAACCAGCTCGGCGGCAGAGCACGGCTTGCCCGCGGGCGACCAAGCGCTCAATGCCTTTGCGTAGTGACGAAATTCCGGAATCCGATCCTCACGCGACGCATAGATGATGGACCGCGTCAGAGTATGCAGCACCGGCGCCGCAACCGAAGCGCCCAGGACATCGATCAGCTCGAACGCTTTGCGCGCATAGATCGCCGAATGTCCAAAGTCCTGATAGTGCGCCAATGCCGCCCGGGCGAAGGCGCGTTTGAGCGGCGCGAGCGCTTCACTTCCAGCCGAAAGCGCACCATTCACAAATGCAATGGCTGCCCCATCGTCTTCGCTCTCCATCGCGCGCGCGAACGCAGCATCGTCCCATGGCGATGCCGCTGCTGAATAGGGATACTCATCCTCGCGCAGCGTATCCCAAGCGATGTGCGCAATCGGCTCGACCAGTGCCGTCAGCTTCTGCTCGTCGCTTGCAGCGGCTTTATGGAGCGCAAGCCAATCGGGTGCGGCGGCGTAGGCGTGCGTCATCCCATACTCGAACCGCGCAGCCGACCGCACCACCATCCGCCTGATCGGCTCGAACGGATCGCCGCCGGCCTTGACGAAACGCGCGACCTCACGCGCCATGCGTTCGTAGTCGTTGTCGTCGCTTGCCTCTTCCAGGTTCTCCAGCGCACGTGCTTGCCGTGCTTCTGCAGGCGGATCGGCGATGTCGATCCAGAGGCGGCCTTCGCGAACTTCGACCGGATACTGGCGTAAGCGGTCACCACCCACCAACGTTTCGCCGCTTGCCAGATCGAACTTCCAATTGTGCCAATTGCAGGTGAGCGTGCACGCAGCGCCAAGCGTCCCTTCGCTCAACGGGTAACCTTCATGCGGGCAGCGGTTGTTGCATGCGAACAGGCGCTCGCCGTCCGCGATCAATAGAATCTGCTTGCCGCCAGCCTTGACGACGCGCCGCCCCTTTGCCTCAAGCTCCGCGCGCGACCCCACATCGAACCATTCCGGCATTCGAGCCTCCTCCGGCCAAGTTTCGCGAAAGCTAAACCTCACCCTTGCTTTACGCAAGTAACCGCTTTATAAAATAATCATGAGCGTGATCGCAGACACCAGCGAAGCCAAACGGGCAGTCCTCGACTACCTGAAACGCAATGGCCCCAGCGAGGCGGCAGCCGCCGCCAAAGAACTTGGGGTAACACCCATGGCCGTGCGCCAGCACCTCTATGCGCTCGAAGACGAAGGCCTTGTATCGTTCGCCGCCGCGCCCAAGGACGGCGCACGCGGGCGCCCATCGAAACTGTGGCAAGTGGAGCAGCGCGCCGATGCGCTCTTCCCCGATGCGCACGCCGAACTCTCGGTCGAACTAATCGCCAACATCAAAGAAGTCTTCGGGGAACAGGGCCTTGAGAAGCTCATCGCCAAGCGCACGAAACATCAGATCGCGGCGTATCGCGCGGCGCTCGCCTCTGCCCCAACGCTCAAAGAAAAAGTGAAGCGCCTCGCCCGGTTACGTACTGCAGCAGGCTACATGGCCGGCGTCGAAACCGGCGGCGATGGTTTCCTGCTGGTTGAAAATCACTGTCCAATTTGTAGGGCGGCGGCAGCCTGCACGGGCCTTTGCCGCCAGGAGCTTGAGGTCTTCCGTGCCGCTTTGGGGCCGGAAGCCGCCATCGAGCGGACCGATCACATCATCGCGGGCGCCCGGCGGTGCGCCTATAAAGTGCGCCCGCGCCAGGCGTGACGAACGCCAAACATTCCCCTCTCAAGCATTGATTCGGCCCGAATTACTTGCCATCTTTGCCAGCGACCCGTCCGCGCGCCACAGCGCGGATGACTTGAGAGAGACTTTTGACGCGCAAGGGCTGAGCGACTGACAATGCGGAAAACTGGGACTGTAAAGTGGTTCAATCAAGCTAAGGGCTTTGGTTTCATTCTACCCGACGACGGCGGCGTCGACGTATTCGTGCACGTCTCCGCTTTGGCCAAGGTCGGCGTGCAAACGCTGGGTGAAGGCCAGCGCTGTACGTTCGAGTTGGCGCAAGACCGCGGCAAGACGATGGCGGCCGAGCTGCAGCTCGACGGTCCGGCTCCCCCGCCGCCCGCGCGTGGCGGAGGTGGTGGCGGTGGCGGCGGCGGCGGATTCCGCGGCAGAGATGATCACGGCGGTGGTGGTGGCGGCGGATTCCGCGGCAGAGATGACCACGGCGGCGGCGGCGGCTTCCGTCCGCGCGGCGGCGGCTTCGGCGATCGTGGCGACCGCGGAGATCGCGGCGGCGACCGCGGCGGTGACCGTGGCTTCGGCGGTCCGGGTCGCGGACCCGGCGGCCCTGGCGCTGGCCCGAAACCGCACGCTGGCATCTTCGATGCACTGAACATGGTCGTCGTGCGCGTACGCGACCTGACCTCGGCGCGCGCTTGGTATGAGCGCGTGTTGGAACTCAAGCCGGCCGACGGCGGCAGCTCAGGCCCCACGATCACGTTGGACCTCGGCCGCGGCGCCAATCTCTGCCTTTGGCAGCTGGGGCCGGATGAGGCGCTCGCAAACACGCAGACGGCGACTTCGTTTCCCAATTTTCGCACGGGCGATGTGGAGGGGATCCACGGCAAGCTCGACGGATTGGGTGTTTCCGTGACTCCTCTGCAAGACGCAGGTGGAGTAAAGTGGTTCACGTTCTACGATCCGGACGGTAACCGGATCGATGTGATGCAGAACCGCCCACGTGCGTTCTAACGGGGGGACAATGGTGAAACCGTTAGAGGAAGTGCCATGGCTCAACGCGCGATCAACTGGGACCTCGGTCCCCAAAACGAAGCTGCGAACGATCCGGACTGCATAGCTCCGACTGTCCTTCCGGTGTCCAAGCCGCACGTCGTGCGGCGCGTCGGCGTGATCAAGGCCTACTCGGCGCGCAAGCGCTACGGGCTGGTTGAGATCGCCGATGCGCACAGCGACGCGATCTTCAATATCGACGACGTGAACCCGTGCGATCAGCCGAACCTCGACTGCGGCCAGACCGTGACGTTCCACGCCGTGACGGGTCCTGACGGTCTCGCCGCGAAAGACATCCGCATCGACGCGACGACGCTGCCGCCTATGCCCGGCGAGGCAATGCTGCTGAAGGGCTGGCGTTAGGCGCTGTGGCGATAGGGTTCGCGAAGAGAGTCTTCCAGATCGCAGGATTTTGGGGCCTCTTCGTCTTGTCCCTTGCCTACGGCGCTTATCTGCTCGGGCTCGAGGGTGCGACGATCGACACCGACCGGCCAGAGTTCGTGCATGGCTTCTTCCTGATCGCGCTAGCCTGGCAAGTGGCGTTCCTGTTCATTGCCACCGACCCAGTCCGCTATCGCCCGCTGATGCTAGCCGCGATGCTGGAGAAGTTTCCGTTCACGCTGGCCGTTCTCGTGCTCTACGCGAACGGCCAAGTTCCCGTGACGATGCTGGTTCTCGGACTGATCGATGGCGTTCTCGGCGTGCTGTTCAGCATCGCCTATATCTGGACCGATCCCACCTCTGGCGCCGAATGACGCCGAACGCCGACGTTCTGCAACAAGCTCTGCATCTTCTACAGACCGGCGAAGCCGAGCGCGTGCTTGACACCCTATTGCAGCAATCGCCCGGCAACGCCGACGCGCTGGCGCTCTTGGGCCTAAGCTTTGCGCAGCGCGACGACAATTTGCGTGCCGCAGATCTGCTGGCGAAAGCGTTGACCCTGAAACCGAACAGATTTCGCGGGTGAGCACCGAACTCGCGGCACTGAGCGTCCAGCCAACAGCAATAAGCGATCAGGAGTTTCGCCCTTCTGATCGCTTACTCGAAGAGCGCTATCTCTGCTTGGGTTCTTCCGGTGGCGCTTCTTGCAGCACCGGGCCGCCCTCGCCGCCGCCGAACCCGAACGCCGAGCCCGTGAACTGCGGCGCGGCGGCTTCGCGCGTTGCGGGAGCCGCGGTCTGAGTCACTTCGCCGTCTCTGGGGGCCGCCACCGATGGCGCGTTGAGCGCCGACTGCACGGCACCTGTCACCAGATCTTGCGGCGACACCGCGCCGGTCGAAGGCGCAAGTGCTGCGGGAACCGTCGAGGCGACCGCTTGCGCAACTGCCGGCGCCGCCGTCGAGGCTTGGATCAACTCGGACGCCTTGCGGCAAACGCCTTGGTTGCGCAGCACTTCAAGCATGCTGGGCTCGGGCGAGTCCGCGGCCGGGATTACCGCTTCACCGATCTCGTTCGCGACGAGACCCTGAGCAGTTGCCGTCGCGCGGGAAAAAACCTCTTCGATATCTCCGCTAGAGGCTTTCGTCACCGAGCCCGCGCCGCCCTTGCCGATGCAGGCCGCGCGCATCCGGCAATGATCGAGCATCGCGCGCGCTTCGC
>JABFRX010000090.1 GCA_013140995.1 Alphaproteobacteria bacterium
GGCTCCGAAGTCACCGTGCGCGGCAGCACGTCCATGACCGGCCGCCTCGCCAGCGTGACGGCAGAAAGCGTCAAACTCCCCGACGACGAAGGCACGACCACACAACACCGCGTCGGCGTGATGACGTCGG
Organism: Alphaproteobacteria bacterium; assembly: GCA_013140995.1. GTDB lineage: Bacteria > Pseudomonadota > Alphaproteobacteria > Micropepsales > Micropepsaceae > SZUA-430. The sequence continues at coordinate 131 of JABFRX010000090.1, forward strand.
GCGGTCTCAAGCAATTCGTGCTCGAAGAAGCGGCCTCCGTCACGTTCAACGACCCCGTCCTCGCCCGACAGATCGAGCAGGCGCTCGCCGCCGTCGCCGAGCACCGCGAAGGCCAAGGGCGCACGCTGAAAATCCGCGCCACCGGCGACGGCACGCGCAACGTGACGGTCGCCTACGTCGTCGAAGCCCCGCTCTGGAAGTCGTCCTACCGCGCCACGACGCTCGGCACCGGCAAAGCAAAGATGCAAGGCTGGGCCGTTCTCGAAAACGTCACCGGCAACGACTGGGTCGACGTGGACCTAACCGTCGTCACCGGCAACCCGGTAACGTTTCGCCAAGCGCTCTACGCGACCTATTACGTGACGCGTCCGGAAGTGCCCGTCGAAATCCTCGGGCGCATCCTGCCGAAGCCCGATGACGGCGGTGTCGCCGCCGGCGAACGTGAAGAGCGCGCGGCAATGGTGGCGCCACCACCACCTCCGCCCGCGCCCATGATGGCCCCGCCGATGAGCCGGGCGAAGGGTGGCCGTGACGGCGAAATGGCCGAGAGCGACGACGCCCCGGCCAAACCGATCGCGGCCGAGTCAAAGGAAGCTGCAACACAGGTGACGTTCCGCATGCCGTTCACCGTCACCGTGATGAACGGCCAGTCGCTCGCCGTGCCGATCATCGACGAAGAAGTGCCGGGCGAACTCGTCTCGTTCTACCAGCCCGAAACCCACCCTCGTCATCCGCTGGCCTCGCTCAAACTCACGAACACGACGAAGAACGGCCTGCCGCCCGGCGTGCTGACGCTGTATGAGAAGGGTAAGGATGGGACCGATTACGTGGGCGACGCGCAGTTGAGCGCGCTGCCGGTCACCGAGTCGCGCTTGCTGGGCTTCGCACTCGACCAAAAGGTCCTGATCGACAAGGAAGACAAAGCCGAAAAGCGCATCTCGAAAGCGACACTCGCAAACGGCATCTTCAAGGCCTCGATCGTCGACGAACGCACCACCGTCTACACGATCAAAGGCGCAGCCAAAGAAGACCGCAAGATCGTCGTCGAACACCCGCGCTCCGCCGGCTGGGAACTGGTCACGCCGGACCCCAAGACCGCGGAGATGACCGACGTCGCCTTCCGCGTCCCCTTCGACGTCAAAGCGGGCACGACGGTCAAGCACACCGTCACCACGCAATGGCCGCGCGACGAAGAAACCGCGCTCGTGGACATCGACCTCGACACGGTGCTGGCCTACGCCTCGAACGAGAACCTGACGCCCGGCCAGCGCGCCGCCTTCACTCGCATGGGCGAGATGAAGCGCAAGGTCCAGGAACTCGACGCGCAAATCGAAAACGAAGGCGAAGCCCGCGATCGCTTGTTCGAAGACCAAGGCCGCATCCGCGAGAACATCAAAGCCGTCCCCGCCGGCAGCGACCTGCAATCGCGCTATCTGCGCGAGATGGGCAAGCTCGAAGACGAAGCACAAACCCACAAACGCAACATCGACCGCCTCACCCGCGAGCGCACCACACAACAGCAAGCGCTTGCCGACTACGTGGCGGGCCTGCAGCTCTAAGCCGCTTCACTCACCCGCGGGGCGCTCATACGCGCCCCGCGGCAAAGCGCGCGCGCAACGCATCGACGGTCGCGCCCAGCGCGCTCCAATTCGTGAGTTCGACATCCTGGCCGTGGGTCACCTTCAGACCCTTCTCCCACGCGATCGCGCGCATCAACCAGCGCCGGAAGAAGTCGTACTCCTGAAAGCGGATCGCGCCGCCGACATGATGGATCTCCGCATTCGTCCAACCGGAATAGGCTTTGAAGTTGTCGGTGATCGTCTGAAGGCTTTTCGCCTCCTCCGCATCGCTGCTCACCGCCGACAACGAAACCGACAGGAAGGCCGACGGCGTCCGCTTCAGCCACTCCGCGTTCGCGCGCACGAAATCGACGACCGGCTTCTGATACATGCCGACATGGATCGACGCCGCCACGATCGCACCCTGAAAGTGCTGCACGTCAACATCGGCCGTCGCCGCATCGACCAACGTCACATCGTCGCCCACGAACCGCAGCCGCGACGCAATGAACTCGGCAACCTTGGCCGTCTGCCCTTCGGTCGTGCCATAGAGGATGAGAATTTTCACAGTCGTCACACCTCGCTCACATATGCAGTCTACAGCGTCGCGTCACGGGCGCAATTGACCCATATCAGCCCAATTTGCTCTAACTGCCGGCGGCGATGAGGCACAAGGGAACGAACATGACGATGAACGCATATCGTGGCGCGGGGCTCATCGCACTGCTGACGGCGGCACTTGGCACCTCCTCCGCGACCGGCGATCCGCTCCCGCAAACGAAAGACCCCTACTACACCTCCGCCGACCGGCAGCTGCGCGAAACGCTGGCCCGCCGCGCGAACACGCGGCCCGCAAAGAATATCATCCTCTTTGTCGGCGACGGCATGGGCGTCACCACGGTCACCGCAGCCCGCATCTATCAAGGCGAGAAAGCCGGCCGCGACGGCGTCTCGAACAAGCTCGTCTTCGAGACCCTGCCCTACGCCGCCTTCTCGCGCACCTATTCGCACGATTCGTCGGTCACCGATTCCGCCCCCTCCGCCGCCGCGATGACGACCGGCATCAAGTCGCGCAACGGCACGCTGAACGTGAACTCGACGGTCGCCGAGAACGACTGCGCCGCAGGTCTCGCCCACCCGGCTACGACCATCGCCGAACTCGCGGAGCAGATCGGCATGGCGACCGGCGCAGTCACGACGACACGCCTCACGCACGCAACACCCGCCGCCATCTATTCGCACGCGGCGGGCCGCGACTGGGAAGCCGACGCCGACATGAAGCCGGACGACATCGCGAAGGGCTGCGTCGACATCGCCCGCCAACTCGTCGAGATGAAGGCAGGCGATGGCCTCGAGGTCGCGATGGGCGGCGGCCGCAACCGCTTCCTGCGCGCTGACCAAGCCGACCCCGAATACCCGGATAAGAAGGGCACGCGCAAAGACGGCCGCGACCTGACGCAGGCGTGGCTTGCCCGCTATCCCGGCAAGTCGAGCTACGTCTGGAACAAGGCCGCGTTCGACGCGCTGAACCCCGCAACCGCCGGCCACGTGCTGGCGCTCTTCGAACCAAGCCACATGCAATACGAGATCGACCGCGCGAAAGACTCGGCCGGCGAACCCTCGCTGGCCCAGATGACCGCGAAGGCAATCGCAATCCTGAAGCGTAATCCGAAGGGCTTCTTTCTACTCGTCGAAGGCGGCCGCATCGACCACGCCCACCACGGCGGCAACGCCGCACGCGCGCTCGACGACACCACGGCCTTCGACGACGCGGTAAAAGCGGCCCTTGGCCTAACGAACGCGCGCGACACGCTGATCGTCGTCACCGCGGACCACAGCCACGTGCTGACGATGGCGGGCTACCCCTCGCGCAACAATCCAATACTGGGCCTCGCCGATGACGGCACAGGCAAGCCCGCACTGGCAACCGACGGCAAACCCTACACGACGCTCGGCTACGCCAACGGCCCCGGCGCCGGCAAAGACGGCGCGCCGCGCGAAGATCTGACCGGCGTCGACACCAAAGCCCCCGACTACCGCCAGCAAGCGCTCGTCCCCGCAGGCAGCGAAACCCACGGCGGCGAAGACGTGCCGATCTACGCCTCAGGCCCCTGGGCCCACCTCTTCCAAGGCGTCGTGGATCAACAGTACATCTTCCACGTGATGAACCACGCCGGCCGCATCAAGCAACGCGCAGAAGCGGCGATCCGTGCAGGCGGTCGCAAGAAAAGGCGCTGATCAGCACGAATTGCGAGGAATGAACTGCCCCGCGACCGCGATGACACAACCGGGGTAGTCGCCGCGAATCTCGGGCGGCAGGTCCACGCGATAGATCGAAAACACGAGATAGTTCGACCGCGCGATCGGTAGGTTCGAGATTACCCAGCCGGTGGAGTAGCCGCCGATCAGCCGCTCGCTCCACCCGACCTCGCGCTTCTGCGCTTTGCCCACGTCGCGCACCTTTTGCACGGCGTACTGCATGATCCAATCGTTGAACTCGGCGCGCGTCGGGTTGGTGGCAACCAGAAGCGCGATCAACGCCACGACCAAAAACAAAATCGTCCGCATGGATGTTCGCCCCCATCGGTACGGGATGGCATTTCATGCCCGCCAATCGTGGCACGACGAAGGCAGCGCTACCGTAGCGGCACGCCGGAGTCGCGGGCCCCTCAGTAGCGGCCACCCGCAAGACCATGGCAAGTTAGCGCGAATAAACCTGGGATGGATCGCCGCACATGATCACGAACGCGCTAAAACTCTACCACTGCAAAGGCGCCCGCTCGCTCCGTCCGCTTTGGATGCTCGAAGAACTGGGGCTGCCCTACGAACTGCACGTGCTCCCGTTTCCGCCGCGCGTGCTGGCGAAGGAGTATCTTAGCGTCAATCCGCTCGGCACGATCCCGTGCTTCTTCGACGGCGACTTGCGCATGACGGAGTCGCCCGCGATCTGCCATTACCTCGGCGAGAAATACGCCGCCGCCCAGGGCAAGAGCGATCTGCACGTGCCCGCGAGCGATCCCGACTGGGGCCGTTATCTGAATTGGCTCTACTTCTCCGACGCGACGCTGACGTTCCCGCAAACGCTCGTGCTGCGCTACACGCAGCTTGAGCCGCCGGAGCGCCGCCTGCCCCAAGCCGCGGAAGACTATCGCAAATGGTTCTACGGCCGCTTGCGCGCGGTCGATGCGGCGTTGCAGCAGTCGGACTATCTCGTAAAGAACCGCTTCACCGCCGCCGACATCGCGATCGGTTACGCACTCTATCTAGCGACCACGCTCGGCATCGACACCGACTTCCCGCCCGCGGTGCGCGCCTACCTCGACCGCCTGCGCGCACGCGACGCCTTCAAGCGCGCGGACGCTCGCTAACAACTGTCATCCCGGCCGAGCAAAGCGAGAGCCGGGACCCAGGAGAACTGCCTGAGCGCTCGGCAAACACTGGGCGCATTCCCCTGGGTCCCGGCTCGCAAGCTACGCCTCGCCGCTATCGCAGCGGGCTTCGCTAGCGTCCGGGATGACAGTCAATTTGAACGCGCCACTACCCCAGCGCCTGCTTCAGATCGGCGACCAAGTCCTCCGGATGCTCGACGCCGATCGAGATGCGGATGAGGCCGTCGGGAATCCCAAGCCGCGCACGGTCTTCGGCCGAGAAGCTCGAATGCATCGTCGTCGCCGGATGGCACGCCAGGCTCTCCGTGCCGCCGAGGCTGACCGCAAGCTTCACGATCTGAAGCCCGTCAAGAACGCGGAACGCCTCGTCCTTGCCGCCCTTGACCACGAACGAGAACGTCGAGCCCGGCCCCGAGCACTGTTTGTCGTAGATCGCCCGCTGCGGATTGCTGGCGGGCCACAGCGGCGGAAAGTTCACGGCCTCGACTTTCGGATGCTTACTCAAGAACTCCGCAACCGCGCGCGCATTCTCCGCCGCCTTGTTCATGCGCAAGGCCACCGTCTCAAGCGACCGCGTCACCATCCAGCACGAGTTCGGATCGAGTTGACAGCCGAGCCAGCCGCGCAGTGTGCGAATGGCGGCAAGCGCCGTTTCGCTGCCCGTGATCGCGCCGGCAACGAGATCGCTGTGCCCCGCCACATACTTCGTGAGCGAATACATGTTGATGTCGGCACCGTGCTTGAGCGGGTTCTGAAACACGGGACCGAGCATCGTATTGTCAACGGCAAGCACGGGCTTCGCGCCGGTCTTCGACCCGATCTCCTGCGCGACCTCGGCGAGTGCGGCGATGTCGCAAAGCTTGTTCGACGGATTGGCCGGCGTCTCGGCGAGGATCATCTTCACGCGCTCGGCTTTGGCGAGCGATGCACGAATGGTCGCCACCGACGACGCATCCTCGATGGCCACCCACTTCACGCCGAATTCGGTCAGGAACCGTTCGATCACCGACGCCGTCGCCCCATAGAGCGGCTTCGTAAACGCCACGCAATCGCCGGGCCGCAAGAGCGCCATCAACGTCGTCGTGATCGCGGCCATGCCCGACGAGAACACGAGGCAGTCTTCAGTATCGTCGATCAGCGCCATGCGATCCTCGAGCATCTCGAGGTTTGGGTTGTTGTAGCGCGAATAGACGAGCCCGCCCGATTGCCCCTCCGGTGCCTTGCGCCGGTTGCCGATCACGTCGAAGAGAATCTTGCCCTCTTCCGCGCTGCGGAACACGAACGTCGAGGTCAGGAAGATCGGCGGCTTGATCGCCCCTTCCGACAGCATCGGGTCGTAGCCGTAGGACAGCATCTGCGTCTCCGTGTGCAGCGGCCGGCCGGCAATGGTGCGTTTGTGATAGCGCGTGGTTTTCATGGGCGAGTTTCCTGATCAAGGCGCCCGAGTCGCCGGGCAGATTTGCGGCGGACCTTAGCGTTCCGCACGGGCCGAGGCGCTTTCAATTTCGCATCCATTCCCGCAATCTTCAGCCGAAACCGTTCGCAGAAGCAGCATGACCGCCAAACCACCCCCTTCCGCCGCATCGGCGTTCGCCCACGACCGCCGCTTCGGCTTCGAGTTCGCAGCCACGCGCGACTTACCCGAGACGGCCGCCGACCACGCGGCGCTCATGCGCGACGGCTACGTGATCATCGAAAGCCTGCTCGACACGCAAACCTGCGAGGCAATCCGTACCGGGAGCCGCCGCCTCCTGGGCGCAACCGGTCGCAACCGCTTCGAGGGGCTGAAGACCCAGCGCGTCTACAACGTGCTCGCCAAGACGCGCATCTTCGACGACTTGATCGACCACCCGCGCCTCATGGCCGCGCTCGACCACATCTTCGAACCGAACTACCTCCTGAGCCAAGCGCAAATCATCAACATCAACCCGGGCGAAGACGCGCAACCGCTGCATTCGGACGACGGGTTCTACAAGATCCCGCGCCCCCGGCCCGCCTTGGGCGTCGCCGCCATCTGGGCGATCGACGCCTTCACGGCAGAGAACGGCGCCACCGACATCATCCCGCAAAGCCACCTCTGGGGCGATGGCAACCAAGCATCGCGCGACCGCGCAGTCCCCTGCGTAATGCCTGAAGGCTCTGTGGTGATCTTCTTAGGGACGCTCATCCACGGCGGCGGCGCGAACCGCACTGAGCACGGCCGTCTCGCCTTCACGAACCAGTACTGCGCGCCGTGGCTGCGCACGCAGGAAAACTTCTTCCTCGAAATCCCGCGCGAGACCGTGCGCACACTACGCCCGACGATCCAAAGCCTCTTGGGCTACTCCGTCTACCCACCCTTCATGGGCATGGTGGATTCGATGCACCCGAAGCGGACGTTGACCGACGACTGATCTAAGTCTTCTCCCAAATCGAACGGAAGCCATCCGGTGCACCCAACACTTGTGCCGGACTCTTCTTGTCGATGTGGCCGATCAGGCCGCGATAGACGCCGTAACCGACCAACTCCTGCAGGCGCGGCGAGAACGTTTTCACCAACTCCGGCTTCAACCCCAGCTGCTGGTTCTCTTGGCTCCGGATGAAACCCGCGCAGTAGTTCATTGCGATCCCGGCGCGCCGCGTGTCCGTCCGGTTCGCGCCGCCGCCGTGCCATAGCGCGCCGTCCCAGATGAGCACGCTGCCCTTTTTCATCTCTGCCGGGATCGTTTCGTATGTGCCGCCATAGACGGGGTTGTCCTTCACGTGGCTCCCCGGCACCAGCCGCGTCGCGCCGTTCGCGTCGGTGAAATCGGTCAGCGCCCACATCGAGTTGCACACGATCGGAATGTGCGGCTTGGCGAGCGGGATCACCATGTCGTCGGCATGGATCGGTTGCGCAACCTCGCCCGCATCGATCGCGATCGACGACAGCGACGAGATCAAGCACCCGTCGTCGAGCACAGCCTCCACTATTGGCAGCACGTGAGCGTGCACCGGCACGTCCGCAAACGGCGCACCATAAGCCAGCAGGTTGTAGATGCGAACGGTCTTATGTCCCTCAAACCCATTCATCGCAGGCTTCGCGTCCAACTCCCGCTCCAGCCGCATGAGCGCCGCGTTCAACGCGTCGGTCAGCTGCGGCTCGATCGCGTTCTCCACGATGGTAAAGCCGTCGCGGCGGATTCGCTCCACATGCGCCCGATTGTCCATGTAAAACCTCTGGTCAGCAGCCTCTTTCAAAGTCTAGCCTGACCCATCGCAAATAGGGAGGCTCACATGCTGCGCTGGTTCGGCTACATTATCTTAGCGCTCATCGTCATCGGTGCCGGCGCCTATTACTGGCTGATCGTAGACAGCAGCGGCCCGTCCTCCGGCTACACAATCGACATGGCCGAGGTGCGCAGCCTTGCCAACTCGATCAAGAACGACAAGCCGACCGAAATCCGCATCGAACGCATTGCCGCCTTCAAGATGCCGCTGACCGCCATGATCGCGGGCGAATCGTGGAACGAGGTCGAGGTTCCGGTATACAGCTACCAAGTCGCTTATCCCGCGAGCACCGTCGTCATCGACACCGCAATCGACGGCCGTCAAGCCGCCAAGGACAACGACCCGACATTCGACGCCTCCGCTTTCGCGCGTATGCAGGAAGCGATGAAGGCGGCCGCGGCGATCGTCATCACACACGAGCATCTCGACCACATCGGCGGCCTGACCTCGCACCCCGACATCGCGGCCGTGCTCGCGCATACGAAGCTGACGAAGGAACAGGTGGACCATCCGGAGAAGATGGGCGGCCTCAAGTTTCCGGACGGCACGCTCACAGGATACACGCCGCTGACCTACGACAAATATCATGTCCTCGCGCCCGGCGTCGTGCTGATCAAGGCGCCCGGCCACACGCCGGGCAGCCAACTCGTGTTCGTGCAACTCGCGAACGGTAAGGAATATTTGTTCCTCGGCGACGTCGCCTGGCGTTTCGAAAACGTGGAACGCGTACGCACCCGCGCGCGCCTCGTTTCGTGGTGGTTCCTCAGCGAAGACCGCGATGCCGTGATGACCGAACTCGCCGAGTTCAAACGCCTCCACGACGCCGAGCCGAACCTCATCATGGTCCCCGGCCACGACATCGACCACATGGCCAAGCTCGCCACCCAGAACGCCTTCGCGGGCACATTCAAATAGGACCCTTGCGCGATCTCGCAGATAGTGACATTCTCAGTGTCACTATCTACAAAGAGGCTCCACCGTGCGCGCAACCCTTAGCCGCACCATCTCCTCGATCATAACGAGCCGCACGCTGCGCAGTTTGCGCCGCGGCTGGAACGGCATCGACCGCGCGCTCGGCGGCCAGGCGGTCGTGCACTACTTCCACCAAGCCGACGACCCATACTCGCAGCTCGCCGCACAGCTCCTGCCTGCGCTCGGTGAGACGTACAAGATCACGATCCAGTCGCACCTCGTCTCGCCGCCCGACAAAGCCGCCGCCCCGGAGTACGAGCGCCTGATCAAGCTCGCCGACAGGGACGCCGCGTTGCTCGCCCGCGCCTATGGCCTTAAACATCCCGCGCCTGACGCGCTGCCGAAAGACGCCGACAGCGGCGACGCACTGCGCAAGAAGCTCGGCCACTACCTCAGCGGCATGTTCCACTTCGAAGGCGAATGGTACTGGGGCGTGGACCGCCTGCACTTCCTGGAAGAACGCCTGCGCGAAGCTCACCTCGTGAAGAACAAAGACGCGGCCCTGATCGCGCCCGCCAAAGAGGTGACGCTCTCCGGCGCACCAGGCAGCGCAAAGGGCGCAACACTCGACTACTATCTTTCGTTCCGCAGCCCCTACACCTATCTCGCCGCCGAGCGCGTGCGAAAACTGGCGGAGCACTACGGCGCGACGCTGCGCCTGCGTTTCGTCCTGCCGATGGTGATGCGCGGCTTGCCCGTGCCGGGGCCGAAGCGCATGTACATCGTGCTCGACACGAAACGCGAGGCTGAGCGCTTGAGGCTGCCGTTCGGCAAAGTCGTCGATCCCGTGGGCAAACCCACCGAACGCGGCCTCGCCGTGCTGCACCACGCGATTCAAGTGGGCAAAGGCTCAGCCTTCGCGGAATCGTTCCTCAAAGGCGTCTTCGCCGAAGGCATCGACGCCGGCTCCGACGCCGGTCTGAACAAACTCGCCGAACGCGCAGGCGTCGACCGCGCGCTCGTCGCCAAGGCACTCGCAGACGAAAGCTGGCGCAAGGTAGCTGAAGCAAACCGCGAAGAACTCTTCGGCTTGGGCCTCTGGGGCGTGCCGTCCTTCCGCGTCAACAACAACCGCGCCCATTGGGGCCAAGACCGCCTCTGGGCCATCGAACAAGAACTGCAGCAGGTGAAATGATGCTCCCAACCCCGCTCACGCTGAACGGCGCGCCAGGCTCGCCCTACACCCGCAAGATGGTGTCGCTGCTCCGCTACCGGCGCATTCCCTACAAGCTGCTGCAGTTCGGCGGCATGGGCACGCCCGCCGAATTGCCAAAGCCGAAAGTTCAACTGCTTCCCACGTTCTATCTTCCGAACGCGAAGGGCGAGATCGAAGCAGTCGTCGACTCCTCGCCGCTGATCCGCCGACTCGAGCGCGAATTCGAAGGCCGTTCGGTCCTGCCGCCGCATCCGGTGACCGCGTTCATCGACTACCTGCTCGAAGACTACGCCGACGAGTGGCTGACGAAGGCGATGTTCCACTACCGCTGGCACTACGCGGCCGACGCCGACAAGGCGGGCGACATCCTGCCCCGCTGGTCGCGGATCGCGGCAAGCGACGAACAGATGGCGCAGATGAAAGCGTTCATCAAAGACCGCCAAATCTCGCGCCTCTACGTGGTCGGTTCGAGCGACACGACCGCGCCCGTCATCGAAGCAAGCTACGAACGCTTCCTCGACCTCTTCAACGCGCACCTGAAGGTGTACCCGTACCTGATGGGCAACCGCCCCGGCGCCAGCGACTTCGCGATGTTCGGCCAACTCACCGCCCTCACCCACTTCGACCCAACCCCGATGGCGCTGACCGTGAAAAAGGCGCCTCGCGTCTACGCCTGGGTCGAAGTGACGGAAGACCTCTCCGGCCTCGAACCGAAAGAAAGCGACTGGCTCGACCCCGCGAACATCCCATCGACGACGATCGCCCTGCTCCGAGAGTTCGGCCGCGTCTACGTCCCTGCCCTCATCGCCAACGCCAAAGCGATCGCAAGCGGCGCGGAAACATTTGAAACGGAGATCGATGGCAAATCATGGAAACAGCAAACGTTTCCCTATCAGGCGAAGTGCTTGCAGTGGATCCGAAACGCCTACGCCGACCTCGGCGATAAAGACCGTGCCACCGTCGACAAGCTGCTCGCCGGGACAGGCATCAGCCTGCTCTTTCAGAAATGAGGCCCGGCATGATCACGCTCTATGGCGCACCCTGTTCGCTCTACACCGGCAAGGTCCGCTCTTACCTGCGCAAGCATGCCGTCCCTTTCGCGGAACGCTTTCAGTCGCATCCGCGCTACCGCGACGCGGTTCTACCCGCGGTAAAGAACCGGCGCATTCCGGTGGTCGAATTCGACGACGGAGCAATGGTTCAAGATTCAAGCGAAATCCTCGACGCCTTGGAAAAGCGGTTCCCGCACACAGCCCGGCCGGCAGGCGCGCTGCGCACGATCGAACTCTTCATAGAAGCCTACGCCGAACGCTCGCTGCTCAAGGCTGCGATGCACTACCGCTGGAACTTCCCGGATGAGAACCGCGCGTTCATCGTGGGCGAATTCGGCCGCCTCCTGGCATTCGAACAAGGCCCGGCTGCATGGCCGCAAGTGGGCGAAGGAATCGCCGGCCGCATGTCGGCCTACCTGCCGCCGCTCGGCATCGACGCCACGTCGATCCCCGCCATCGAAGCGAGCTACCTCAAGCTGCTCGCACTCTTGAACGACCACTTCTTGCACTACCCCTACATCCTCGGCGACGCGCCAAGCCGCGCGGACTACGGTCTCATGGGCCCGCTCTACGCCCATCTCGGCCGCGATCCCTATCCCGTGCGCATCATGCAGCAGAAGGCGCCGATGGTGATGCGCTGGGTGGAGCGCATGAACGCACCCGAGCAGCACGCGCCGGAATACCCGGACCGCGCGCTCACCTTTTTCGACCAAGACGACCTGCCGCCGACGTTCCGCGCGTTCCTACGCCACGCGGTGACGGAATACGCCCCGGAGCTTGGAGCAACAGCCCGCGCGTTCGACGCCTGGATCGAAAAACATCCCGACAAAGCCTCGGGCATGCATCTCGCCGACAAGGAAGACCAGCCGTCGCTCGGTCCCATCGAATACAAGCTTGAAGGCGCGACCGTCCGGCAGATGTCGGCGGCACACACGCTTTGGATGCTTCAACGCGCCCAAGACGCATGGAACGCGGCTGCCGCACGCGACACAGACCGCGCCCGCGCTATTCTCGCCGACGCCGGCGGCGCGCATCTGCTTGATCTCAAGCTCGCGCGCCGCCTCACGCGCATCGACAACAAACTCGCGATCGCTTGAAGGGAACGAACGCCATGTCACTTCGCCGTTGGGCCATCGGAACCGCCGCCGTCGTCGCCGTCTTGGGCGCGGGCGGCTACATCGCGTTCCAACAATATTGGTACTACCTTCCGGGCATCCGCCAAGCGATCATGGACCCGATCCAACCGACACGCGACGTCGTCTGGGAGAAGGGCCCCGACGCCCCAGCGGCATCCGCAACAGACCGCCCGCCGAACATCATCCTGATCGTCGCCGACGACCTCGGCTACAACGACATCACGCTTTCAGGTGGCGGGGTTGCGAACGGCGCCGTACCGACGCCGAACATCGATGGGATCGCATCCGACGGCGCGAACCTGACGCAGTCT
>JABFRX010000148.1 GCA_013140995.1 Alphaproteobacteria bacterium
TGGGGCGGTTCACGGGGGAGAACAACCGCAAACCCCAAGCGCTCCGCCGCTCTACCCGCACACCCCACGAGCCGGCTCATTAGCGTCGAGGGCGGGGCGGGGGTTCTTGAAAACGGACGACGGAAAACGGAATCGGATATGAGACGCTCTGATCCCTGTTCTCCGCAATCCGTCTCCCGATGATTTTGATATCAGAACATCTTGATGAGAACGAAGCAAGAACTCTTTTCGCTTGACATATTAGTCCCGCTATGTAATCCGATAGGTGGAAATATAAGGAGCTGCCCCAGATGAAGAAGACCGCACCCCGGCCCGCCAAGCAGGTTTCGCACGATGTCCGCCGTTTGGGCATCCGGATTCGCGAGCATCGTAAGGCGCGCGGCATGACGATGGTGGAGGTGGCCCAGGCGATCGGCGTCAGCCAGCCCGCGATTTCGCAGTGGGAATCGGGCATTGCACCGCCGGGGCGCGAGAGCCTCGTCGAGCTCGCAAAGCTTTGGCATGTGCCGATCGGCACGCTGATGGGCGATCCGGATTTGAAGCCTTCGAAAAAGGGCGGCGCCCATCCGCCGACGGGCATCATGCCGACCGACGTGCCGGTGCAGGGCATCGTGGTCGGCGGCTCATCGGGCGATTTCCGGCTCAACGGCGAAGTTGTGGATTACGTGCGCAGGCCGCCCGGCATTGCGCATATGCGCAACATCTATGCGCTGTGGGTCAGCGGCGATTCGATGTCGCCGTGGAACAAGGACGGCGATCTGATCTACGTGTCCCCTGCCCGCCCGACCGCGCCCGGCGACTATGTCGTCGTGCAGATGAACGACCAAGGCGACGGCGAACCGGGCTTGGCGATGGTCAAACAGCTGGTGGCGCGCACGCCGACACAGCTGAAGCTCGGCCAGTTCAACCCGGAGAAGGAATTCGCGGTGGCGCTGAGCAAGGTGAAAGCCGTGCACCGGGTGCTGACGCTGCGGGAGTTGTTGGGGACTTAGGTCTAGCGCGCCCTAACCTTTTCTGGCTTCGGCACAAGCGGCGGCTCGTTCTCGGGCGCCGGCAGGATTGCTACGACGCGATCGATTTGGGCGATGTGGTTCAGGTAGTCCTTCAACAGCGGCTCCGGCACCAAGACGTGGGGCGCGTGATCCGGACCAAGGTACGACACAATCGCGCCGCCGAAGCCCTTGCTTTGCGGCGCAACGTCATCTCCGGTCCAGCGCGCAGCGAACCTCTTTGACAGATCGGTCAGAACCTCACCCGGTGTTCGGACTTGCCGGACGAGCGTGCCGTTCATGTCCGACCCCGTCGGCCTCAGGCGATCGGCCAACGTATCTGCAAACCGCAGCTTGCACCCGTAAATGGGAAACCGGCTGGCCTGACGGAGCGTCTTGTCGGTCATCGCGCCGATCCACACGCGGCGCCGAAACATGGACGGCAACAGTTTCCAAGGGCGGCGAGGGCCCCAGTAGCGCTCGCGAAGGTCTGCGGCTGGCGTCGAGGCCATCCCGAACGACGACGCGTCGAGAATCATTTCCGGCGGCGTGCGATCGTCCTTTGGCAGGTTCTTCAGGCAAAAGCCCTGACAGTCCTTTGCCAGGCGCTGGCGCTCCGCTTGAAACAACCAAGCGGACGGTGCTTGCGATACGGTGCCGCGCCGAACCAGGTGCGGTGTCACGACACTCGGGCAGCCGTCGGCGAGCGGGCCGCACGGCATAATGCGAACGTTCGACTGCAGCCACGGTGCGTCGCCGGCCGAGCGCATATGAAAACGCTGGCTCATGCTTCCGGCAACATGAGACTTGAGACGCCGGCACAAGACCTGCGGTTGAGCCCACCACGCCCGGCGTTGAACGCGCGGGGAGGGTTTGACGAACTGGATGCCGATGCCGAACCAGCCCCGATACTTGCGCCAATGCGGACGCGAATCGCCAAACAGCGCATGACGGAAGACGTCCGGATACTGCGTTTCGATCACGACGCGGGCGGGCATCAAATTCCCGACAAAGATGCGAAGCGGCAGGTGCAAGAGGCGCGGTATCGGCCGCCACTCGGCGTAGATCAGCTCGAAGAACGGCATCCCCTTCCAGCCTTTTTCTTCGCGCAGGTCGTCGAAGTGCTGGTCCGCCAGAACCGCTGCGTCAACGACGCGCTGCAGAAGCGGTATGATGACATCTTCCGGTGGCGCTTGGCGCATCATATCCCAGACGCCCGCCCAGAACCCTTTCGGCTGCGCTTCAGGCCGCTCGAAGTTGAGGCGCACGAACTGACCGGCGATCTCGTCGATGCCTTCGACGTAGGCGGTGTCTCGCGAAATCGGGCTCTTCGACGGACGCTCGATGAACTCGGCGACGCGCAGCGGTTCCCGGCTGTCGACTTCCTGACGCCGCTCGACGTACTCCCGGATCGTGCTTGCGCTTGTGACCGAGTACTTTATGTCCAGTTTCGTGGACGGCACCACGTGAGCCGTGACGAACCGGGTGATTTTGTTCCGCCGCAGTTGCGCTGACTTTCGTGCCTCCTCGGCGGTCGAGCGCTGGAATGCAGCGTCCACGCTGCCCGTGAAGATGGATTGGATCCAATCTTGTAGCAGGCCGATGCGTACCGACATCTCTTCGACAAGCCGCAGCAACGGAAAATACAGAACCAAGACGGCCAGCAGAATCGTAGCATAGGGCAAAAGCGGATCGACGGCTGCAAGAGCATCGCCCACGGCGGCGACGCGTGCGACGGCCGGACTTGCAGCGTCCGCCACGGCCATAATCACGTACTGCGCGGCCGTGAGGGCCGCGACGAACATCACGCCCTTGAAGATGTAGAAGAGGATAGCGCCTGCAACGGCGAGGTATATCGCATCAAGCAGACGTGCGACGCCCCATAAGGCAAATGCCGCAAGCCGGTTGTGCGAAGTCTCGTCGTTAGCCATTGATGGGGCAGCCACCCGCTTGACTTGATTTCTCCTGTGCCGTCGCTGCACGCCGGAGACGAATGCGGAGAGTGTTGTCGCTTGCCAAAAATCACAATGACGCCGATGCAACGTCGCGCTTCAAATGCGTGGGGCATTAACCGCTTTGGCGAGTCGCATGCCTGCATCATCTCCACGCACGTGTGCGCCGACATCCGCCGCGTGTGAACGGCCGCTTCGACTCATCGATCGCCGTTGAAAACGACGAGAGGCGTGCCGCGCATGCGTGGGTGGCCTTCATCCGCGCAACACGCTGTGTCATCATGCAAGCGCGGGCAGCGATCCACTCTCTCTACGTTTGCGAAGGATGCGGAAACTCCGATGGATTTCCTGAAGGATCCTCATCTGATTGCAGCTTTTCTGCTTGGGTTCGTCGCTGCGCTGCTTTTCTTCGGCGTCGTTCGAAGATCGCTGCTGCTTGTCTTAAGGCTCCTTCGCCGTGTGCTTTCGCGCCCATTCCGGCCGCTTGTGCGGCTGCTGCGGCGCTTACGGATTCTTCGCGGCAAATCGCAAGCAGCCCAAGGCGCCGCGGAAGGCGCGCAGGTGCTGGAGCGGGGGCTCGGCCTCGAAACCGAGGTCGAAGTTGCGCTTCGCCACGTCGATGACGCGCCCGATGGCGCGAAGCAAGAATTGTATGACTTTCAAGAGGAAGAGGCGATCCTCGACAGAAGGGGCAACATCTTCCGGTCGATCCGCGTTCCGGCAGCATATTTGCCGGACCACCTCGCGGGCCCGCTGACGCAGGAAGTTGCCGATCTCTACGTGAGCCGCGCCGCAACGTTCTTCTCGTCGCCGGTGTCGCTGCATTCGAACGACAAAAGCCTGTACGAAGATGCCGAAGGCGCGTTCGTCGTCTCGTTGTTTCGATCGGTCGACCGGCGTTGCTACTACGTGCTCGACCAGATGCGGCGGACGATCAACGGCAATGCTCGCCGGTTGACCTACACGCTGGGCGCCCTGCTCCACCTTTGGTACTTCGCGTCGCTTGTCGTCGTTCTTTCGACCTACGATATCGCTGTTGCCAAACGGGGTCCGTCTTTCCCGTTTGCACACTACCTCGCGCCATATCTCGATTTCTATACTGCGTCATTTTTCGTGGTGGGTTCCGCAATCGTTGTCGGCGTCTTGTTTCTGCTCGTCCAGGGGTTCGGTTACCGGCAACAGCAAACGCACAACACAAGGGAGCTGCGGCTCTTTTTGATCAGATATCTCGGCCGGATTGCAGACCGCTACCGCGAAGCGACCGGCAACGCAAAACAGGTCACCGTGGGCGACGAAACGGACTCAAAGAAGCTCGCGCAAGCCGCGAAACGGTGGCACAAGATCATGGTGTGGATTCCGTTTCGAACGTTCTTCATCGAATGCTTCGTACGCAATGTGCGCTATCAGATCGCAAGAAACTGCTCATACTATTTGTGGATTCCGATCCTATCGATTGCGATGTTGTTCGTGGTGACGGTGCTGACTCTCGCCATACGTCAGGATGACATCGCGGTGCTGTACCAAGCGGTGTTGGCCGATAACACCGAGTTTTACATCTTACCCATGGTGTTTTTGCTGAGCGCGGTGATCATGGCATTCGTCCACCGCGAAAGGATCCATGCCGTCGTTCTCGGTGAAGAACTCTCGCATCTGGATTGGCTCGGCTACGAGAACCTCAACGTCAGTTCGGCCATGGACGAGGTTGTCGGCAAATATGCGGAAGACGTCGGCTTTTGGAAGGGCCGGTTGAGCATCTGAGTTCGGCGCAGTCTTTACTTCGCTTGCAATAAGCAACGCACTGCGCACGTCCGCCCGCTGATGAGGGCTTGAGCATAGGGAAATGCCGCACGTGTAGTGGACGGGCGACCTCAGACGCTGGTCCGCGCATATCTGAGCGTAAAAAACGCGCTCGCGCCTACCACGAACGCCACGGCGCCGATCATGAGGGCTGCGTCGTAGCTCTTGGTTATGTCGTGGACTTTGCCGAACAGCACCACGCCGCCGGCGCTGGCCAGCGCGCCGGCCATGGCGATGGCGCCGTAGATGCTGCCGTAGTTTTTGGTGCCGAAGTTGCGGCTGACGAAGAACGCGAGCAGGTCGATTTCGGCACCTTGTTGCATTCCGATGAGGAGGACCGCGAACGCGGCTATCGCGAAGTTCGGGTCGGGGACGAGCAGCAGGAGTGCGCCGATAGCGGGAACGCCGGTCGCGATCGCGGCGACGTTCGGGGCGGGGAAGCGGTCGAGCGCGAAGCCGGTGGCAAGGCGGGCCGAAAGCAGGCCGATCGCGTAGATCGACATCGCGAGGCCTGCTTGCGTTTCGCTTAAGCCCTTGTCGGTGATCATCGGGGCGAGCTGGCCGACGACGCCCGAGCCCGGGATATTCACCGCGACCAAGGCGGCCATGATCAGCCAGAACGCGGGCCCGCGGATCGCCTCAGCCAGCGTGACGCTCAATGTTGTGGGGACACCTTCGTCGCCGGCGAGGTCGTCGGCGGCGGTTGCTCTTGCTTCCTTCGCGCTGCCGATCAGCCAGAGTGCGAGCGGCAGGCCCACGAACGCCGTCACCGCGATCAGGCCGTAGGCGCCGGCGCGCCAGCCATAGGCCGCGATGACGGCGGCGAGGATCGGCGCTACGATCATCGAGGCGATCGACGTGCCCGACGCCGCCACGCCGAGCGCCAGGCCGCGGCTTTTGTCGAACGCCGCGATCACGGGGCGCGTGTACACCATCGCGCCGGTGCCGCCGCCGAAGATACCGCCCACGAGCAGCAGCGTGACGTAAAACGGGAACGATCCGTTCACTTGCGTCAGGCCGAAATAGACGATGCAGAGTGCAGGCACGCAGACCAGCACCACCGCGCGGAAGCCGAACCGGTCGAGGAAGCGGCCGATGAAACCGAGCGCCAGCGCGGCAACCAAGAACGAGCCAGCACCCGCCAGCGCCAGGTCGCCGCGCGACCAGCCGAACTCCGACGTCACGCGGGTGATGAAGAGGCTGGCGAGCAACAGGTAAAGCGCGACGCCCGTTCCCATGCCGATGCCCGCACCCAAGACGATGCGCCAGCCCCGGCGCCACTCGGCGAGGACGGCTTCGGACGGTGGGTTTTGCATCGGTGTCCCCGTTGGCGGCGCGTTCGTGCTATGATGACGGGATAACAGAGAGGGCGTTCGATGACTATCCGTGTTGCGCTTTGTGCGCTTGCGTTGTCTGTAACGTTTGCAGCCGTCGCGGCGGCGGAGTCTCCTTGGAAGGGCGCCGCGTGGTACGTGGTCGCCGATACGATCGTGGGGCCGTTCGTGTGGAACGGGCCGTACATGTCGAAGGATGAATGTGAGAAAGCGCTGCCCGCGAACGAAGAAGACGCCGACTATAGTTGCGAGTATTTCAGCGAACGGCCGAGCTGGGACGAGTGATGCTAGCGGTTTTGTTTTTGGTTTCCGCCGCGGTGCTAGCGGCCGGTTGGCTCCGGTTCAAGCGGCCCTTGGCGCTATGGCAGAAGGCGCTGATGGGCGGGGCTGCGCTGCTGCTGGCGGCGACGCTGGTGGCGCTGGGGATCGAGGCAATGATGCAGGTGCCGGTGGCGTGATTGGGGAATGGTGATTGGGAGGATAGGGACACCGCTCCCAATTCCCCAAAGCCCAATCCCCACTTATGCCGCCGTTTCTTCCTTCACCCGCATCAGCCTCTCTGCCGGGAACTCGACCCAGATCTTCGAGCCGAGGCCTTTCGTGCTTTCGATGCGGAGCAGGCCTTGGTGGGCTTCGATGAGGCCTTTGACGATGGGCAGGCCTAGGCCCGTGCCGTGGCCTTCGACGGTTTCGGCGTTGGTGGCTTGGACGAAAGGTTCCAGCGCCTTGGCTTGTTCGGCGGCGGTCATGCCGGTGCCGGTGTCTTTCACGCCGAGGGCGATGCGGCCGTTCGGCTGAACTTCGCAGAAGACGACGGCGATGCCGCCGGGCTTTGAAAACTTCACCGCGTTCGAGGCGAGGTTCAAGAGCATCTGTTTCACCGACCGTTCGTCGGCGCGCACGATCGCGTCGTGCTTGGCGTCGATCATCACGCTCACGTGCGCGCGCGCGGCCATCGGTTCGACGAAGCGCAGCACGTCGGCCGCAACTTCCGCCAGATGCACGGGGGTGGCGTCGAACTCGCGCTTGCCGGCCTCGATCTTGGCCAGGTCCAAGAGGTCGCTGATCATGCTCAAGAGATGCGCGCCCGAGGCCGCGATGTCTCCCACGTAACTCGCATAGCGTTCAGGCATGATGGGCCCGAAGGTTTCCTGGCGGATCAAATCCGCGTAACCGATGATCGAGTTCAACGGCGTGCGCAGCTCGTGGCTCATAGACGAGAGAAAATCGCTTTTGGCCTTGTTCGCGCGGATGACGGCCGCGGCCAGCGCCTCGTTCTCGAAGCGTAGCTGCAGCGTCGCGTGGATTTGCTTGGCCGTCGCGCGGCCGTAGCGCAAGAGCAGCAGCGCGAACAATGGAAAGACGACGCTAAACACCTGCGCCAGCGCGCCGTCGTGGGTGAGGAACGCGCTCCAGATGCCAAGCGTGAGTGTCGACAGCGACGAACACATCACGCGGAAGCTCGCCGAGGTGAGGAAGAACATTGCGACGATGGAGCCCAGCCCCAAGATGCACAGGATCGCCTGGTTCACCGTGTTGCCCGCGTCCCAGAACACCCAAACCAGGCCGCCCCACACGAGGCCGTGCGTTATGAACATCGCGACTTGCATGCGCTGCCACACCGCTGCGGCGTGGCGCGCAGGATTTGCGGTGTAGTAGCGTTGGAGGCCAAGCGAACCGCACGACCAGGCGACGACAGCGCCCACCCAGACGATCGCGGCGAGCGGACCGGTGTTGCCAAGCGTCGGCCAAATGCCGCTCATGATGACGGCGATGCCGATCGCGAAGGGGATGCCGTCGACGTATTGCACCCACGTGCCGAAGACGAGCCGGATTTTCTCCTGCTCGATCTTGGCCGCGGTCTCGGCGGCTTGGGTTGCTTTCAGTGCGTCGGCTGTCATCGCGCTTCAAGCCTACGAAACATGTCTAAGAAATCCGTTAGACTTGGAGGCTCCGGACGCTCTACGCTTGGCGTTCGTTTACCGAATCCGCGGCTGAAACCTGAGGCTTTGAAATGCGTGCCATACTTACCGGATGCCTAATGTTGATATTTTCGCCAGCGGCGTTCGCCATCTTCGCGATGGTGCCGGCGGACCGGGTCGACGAAGTGCCGCTCGAGCGGCTGCTCGCGAACCTGGAGCGCAACGCGCAGGGGCTTGAACCGGGGCCAAAGTTTCGCGCGATCGGACGGTTGCACTTGCTTGCATATCTGCGGCGTGTCGCAGCGTTACCCGTTTATCGAGACCGCGGGGACACGATTGCGGAGGGCAAGATCGACGATTGCGCGACGCTGGATGCGCAAGTGTCGGGCAAGGGTACGCGCGAGAATTTCCCGGAGGCAAAACCCGGCGAGCGGTGCGAGGCGCGGACGTATTCACTGGGGCCCAAGCGCGAGATTCCGGCGGAGGCGTTCGGTGTGCGGCGGGGGTTGGACCGGCATCTGGCGGCGGCGATTACGGCTTACGAGCGGGCGCGGGCGTTGGAGCCTTCGAACCTGCGCGGGCGGGTGGCGCTGGCGTTCGCGTACGACCGCGCGGCGCGCCGGGTGTCTGCGCGGCGCGAGCTTCGGTTTGTCATGTATCAGGGTTTGAAACAGATACCTGCGCCGGTTGGGCCCGGCGAGATGAGTGCGGATTGGGAGACGCACACGGTCGTCAGCGAGGCGGTGGAGCACTTCGCGATGATCGCAAAGGCGCGTACCGACCGGCGGCTGATCGCGCGGGTGAAGAAGCGGCTGACAGACTCGCCGCCTGCGATGTATGTGACGCCGATCTTGGTGCCGTTGAAGCGCGATGCGTCGTTCGAGCAGATGGTCGATCGCACGTCGAAGGTGAGTTTCGATTTCTCCGGTCAGGGGTTGCGGCTGAAGGCCGGGTGGCTCACCGCAGATGCCGCTTGGCTGGTGTGGGATCCGAAGGATAAGCGCACGGTCACCAGCGGGTTTCAGCTGTTCGGCTCCGCGACATGGGTCGCATCTTGGAACAACGGATATCAGGCACTCGGTGCGCTCGACGACGACGGCGACGGCGCGATTGCCGGGGCGGAGTTGGCGGGACTGGCTTTGTGGCACGACCGCGACGGCGACGGCGTGTGCGACGCGGGCGAAGTGGAACCGGTGGCGGCACACGGCATCGTGTCGCTTCGATACGGGCATGAGCGCGTGGGCGACGATCTGTGGGTGAGCGGCGCGGGGGTGACGTTCGCAGACGGCGAAGTGCGGCCGACGTACGACTGGTTATTGAGGGAGGCGGTGATACAGGCGGGGGATTAACCACCAACGCCAACGCCAACGCCTCCGCCTCGCCGCCTTCTGCATCCACACGCTTTGGAAGGCGCGTTATTCCATTGCTTGGATCGCCGCGCTGTTGGCGACGATCTTGGTCACCAGCATGTCGATTTCTTCGCGGGTGACGTCGCGGTCTCCCACGGCGTCGCTCAGCGATTTGTAAGCGTCGTTGATCAGGGCGATGACTTGCGCGCCCGTGGCGATTGCGGCGGGCAGGTTCACGATGATTTGGGTGATGAGGCTGATCGCGGCGGCGGCGGTCATGGTGTTTCTCCTTTCAGTTTGGTTTGGGCTTGCGCGATTGCCTGCTTCACTTGTTCGATCGCGAGCAACGCTGCGATCAACTGACCCGTGTCGGGCTCGGCGCCGTTCAGCACCGGTGTCGCGGCGGCGATGGCTTTCGTTGCCGCGGCTTCGACGGTTTTGATTTTCGCCCAGAGTTTTGCGTCGCGGCAGAGCGGGCCGACTGCTGCCGTACTCTCGCACGCGGGCAGACGACCGTAGATCAGGATCGCTTGCTGCGCCGCTTCGTACGCGGTGAGCGTGATCTTTGCCGTGCGCCGTGCGTCGCCGTCAGCGTCGAGCGGTTGCAGCAGCGCGCAGGCCGCGAGCAGCGTTGCGATGGTGGCGGCGGCGAGTGTGTTCAAGATGTGCCTCATGGTTTTGCGCTCCACGTGAGTGCGTTCGCGGCTTTTGCGCGGCCGTACCAGGCGAGCAGGCCGCCCGCGACATTCGCCGCGCCGGTGATGAGTTCGGCGAGCTGATCCTGCAGCGTGGCGTCGAGCTTCAATCCGGCGAGCGTGGCGAAACCCGCCAGCAGCGCCACGATCGAGCCCCAGACAGCCTTCGACTGCCACCAAGGTTTGGTGCCGTTCATGTGTTTGTCCTTTTTTGAAAATGGAAAAGGCGGCGCGCCGTTGTTGGCGCACCGCCCTCTCCTTCGCGTTTGCCGGTTTTCAAGCGACGTCGGTGAACGTCACTTCGGGGATGGGGGATTCACCGACCGTGATCGCTTGGGCGGCGATGTACTGCACGCCCGGGTGAGCGCCGGCGTTTGAGCGAATAAACTCCTTCGCTTCATCGAGCGAGGCGAAGCTGTCGGCGACGCCTTCCCACTCGTCGACGTAATCGCCGTCTTCGTCCAGGCGGACGACAAAGAACTTGTTCATGAGTTTTCCTTTCGGTGTTGAGGGGCGGCTTTTCGCTTGGGGCTGCTTGCGCCGGGGGAGCCGTCACGGCCCGGCGCGGTATCGTCAGCGCTTGGGCTGACGTAGCTCATGTACGAGATCGCCGATGCCGTGCTTTAGGTCCTTTGTGGACTCCGTGAGGTTCGCGACCTCGCTCTCGAGGCGGGCGATGCGTTCGGCGGTGACGGTCGAGCGTTCGATCGTCTGTACGCGCGTGGTGAGCGCGCTTGCCCACCACAGTGCCGCAACGCTCGCGCTCACGAGGTAGACGATGGTGGCCGGGCCGAAGAGCTTGTCGAACGTCATCGGGATTTCCTTTCGCGGGCGAGTGCGCGGACGGTGTCCACGAGGCGCCTGTGCTCCGCAGCAATTTCGTTGAGTTGGCGCTGTAGGGCTTCGGCGCGTTCTGCATCGCTTTTCGGGCGCACAGGCTCAGCGCGCCGAACAGCAGCCGGGGCACGGTCCAGCGGGATCGTCGCGGACGACGCCGGGGCCGTGTCGGGCAGTGCTGCGAGCATGCCGGCGCCGAGAGCGATGACTAGGGCAGCCGCGACTGACGCTTCGATGGCCTGGTGCATCACGCGCCCTCGCGTCTCGCGGGATAGGCTTGCGGTCGAGTTCGATATGCGGGCCGTCGCGGAACGTGCGCCAGTCGCCACCCCATACGATGGGGACGCCAAGCTCCGCCGCCGCGCGCTTGAACGCTTCGGCGACGATCGCGAATGGCGGCCATTTCCACGTGACCTCGCCGCCGACAAGGGGCGCGAAGTCGATGGCGTGGCCGGTGAGGTGGCGCGAGCGCAGAGTCTTCGACGCGCCGGCGGCAACGAGTTCGCGCTGGCGCTTCATCGTGCGTACGCCTTCGGTCACGATGAACGGGCAGTCGCTGCGTTCGGCGGCGCGATGTACGACGCGAACGAGATCGGGGTGAACGCCGGCGAGGGCGTTTTCACTGCGTTGGTCGAGATGCATGGGATGCCTCCTTGGAGATCGAGTTCTATGAACGACTACGGGGGGTCGCCGCCGCCGCCGCCGCCACCGGGGCTGCCGGTATCCTGCAAGGTGTAAGCGAACGTATCGAGCGTGGCGTTTGCGTCGCTGAGGTTGGCGAGCGTTGCGGTGCCGGACCAGAGCGTGTTGTCTTCAGCGTTCGTGAAGACGAATTGCAGCGTTTGGTTGTTGGCGATTGCGATGTCGATCGCCGTGCCGGACGATTCCGTCGTGACGTATGCCCCGCTACGATAGACATCCACGGTTTGCGACGGCGACATTGAGGAGGTTAGCGTCAAGCGCAGCGTGATCGATGCGTTGATCCCGGCGATCGTGACTACGTCCGTGGCCACCGAGGCCGTGACGCCCGCGTCGAAAATGTCGGAAAACGAGATCGGGTTGGGCGTCACATCGACCGATCCGCCGGCGCCAAAGCCTGCGAGTTGGGTGAGTTTCAGCATGGTTCAATTGTCCGTGTTTGCGTTGGTCGTGTAGAACAGCGCGACGCCGTGCAGCCGTGCGTCGACGGCGAGCGTGTCGGCTGCGTCGCCTCCCGCACGCTGGATCTGGAAGATCACGAGATCGTTCTCGGCCGCCGGACCGGCGACGGTGAATGCGGCGGTCTCGGGCGAGCGATAAAGTTGATCGGCCGTGCCACCCGTATCGGTCACCGTGACCGCCGCACCGAAGGTGGCGTCGAGGGCCTCGTTGTCCGAGTACGCGCGGCCCTGGAGGCCCCAAACCACGTTGAAGTTCGTCGCCGCAGCCGCATGCGACCAAACAAAGATCGCCGTGAACGAGCCTTCGTTCCAGCCTTTCGGCATCTGGACCGAAAACTGAGCGTACTCCCACGTCGCGGCGTCGAAATCCAAGGTCTTGATCATGACCTTGTTTGCCGTGGTCTCAAGCGTACCTTGCGCGGCGCCGTTGGACGTGCGCGCAATCATGGCACCGGCCGGGATCCAGATCGTCTGCTTGCCGATGCCGACTTCAGATAGTAACAGTTTGTGTAAGGTGCCATCTGACAATCTTCGCGAGGGCAATTCGTAGTCAGTCGCAAGAGTCGGAGTGGTGTCCGTGCTCGTCGTGATCGCGGCTGAGAGGAGATTGGAGACCCGCACCTTTTTTGAAGCGTTCGAGTCCGACGCGTCGACGAACGGTACGAAGTCAGTGACAGCACCACCAGTGCTGTCGGTCGTCAGCAGGTTCAGGTCTACCGTGCTGCCGACGCCCAGTGTGGCGCGGGCGGTGGCGGCGTCGGCAGCACGG
>JABFRX010000129.1 GCA_013140995.1 Alphaproteobacteria bacterium
GTATTGAAGGGCGTCGGCGTCGTCCGTCACGCAGGTGCCGAAAAGATATTCAAGCCCCGCCTCGCCCACGAACGGGTCGCCTTCGAAGTCGAAGAACACATCCCCGGGTGACGGTTCGGGTAGGCGGGAGAGGCCGAAGCCGGGTTCGGGTGGGAGAACCTCGTGCACCGGCTTTTGGAGGCGGCGGCCTTCGACTTGAACGCGCGCCTGTTCGCGAACGCGTTCGAAGGTTCGTGCG
Organism: Alphaproteobacteria bacterium; assembly: GCA_013140995.1. Lineage (GTDB taxonomy): Bacteria > Pseudomonadota > Alphaproteobacteria > Micropepsales > Micropepsaceae > SZUA-430. The sequence continues at coordinate 239 of JABFRX010000129.1, forward strand.
GCGCCGCGTTTGGGCTTCCACGACATCGGCAGCGGCATCGTACTCAGTGCTTCGGTGGTCTCGATCGCATTGCGCTCGAGCTCGCCCATTTGCATCTTCGAGATGCCCGCGACGAGACTGAGGTGATCGTCCTTGCGGCGCCGCGCATCACACTCGCGGTCCCAACGGCATATATCGCAGTGCGCTTTGGGTTCGGGATAGCTGTCGCTCGCCGCACCGTCGACGGCTGCCTCGAGCCTAACCCGGACGAAGCGGCAATAGGTCATGTAGTCGTTGGTGCGGAATTCGATCGGCTCGTAGCCGGACAGCGGGGTAACGACGTACATCTTGTCCGCGAGCTCGCCTTGAATCGTTGCGACGAGATCGGAGTAGAGACAAAGCTGAAGCACCGTGCCGCCCTTCGTCTCGCGTGCGAGCTTGGTGTCGATGACCTCGTAGCCCCAATCGCCGAGGTTGGTCTTCATCGCGATGCGCCGCAGGATGTCGGCGCGACCTTCCCAACGCCCTTGAACCAAGGCTGCCTGCACAATGACGTCGACGCCCTTGCGCATGGCGGCAGTGGTGTCGGCGACTTGGCGTGCGCCGCTTGGACCGTCGATCGTCGTGACCGTTACACCGCTTTTTTGGAGATGCTCAATGAAACCCCGTTCATGATCGAGGCCGCGTTTGACCAGGGCGTCGAGAAAAGGATCGAATCCTTTTGGCTCCGCGCGCTTGCCCGTTGCTACAGATAGATCCAGCGCGGTCAGGTGCCGGCATGCGAGATGGCCGACTAAGTCGGTCGCACTCAGACGAATCAAATTGTCATGGATTCTCATGCGTTTGTACGAAGTCCGGGGACGTGATCGGCGGCATTCAACGACCGTTCGTTTGAGTGCGCAAGGGGACGAACATTTGCAAGCTGCGCGGGAAATTGGTGCAAACTATGATCACAGGGCCGATACGGCAAATCGCCAGTCGCGCTGTGTGGAGTCCTGTTGACTGTGTCCAGCAGGGTGCTTTGGTTGGGTTCATTCATGCAAATTTGAGCGACGCCGACTCTAGCCAACGACGATCTGCTCGTAGCTAATCGGTAACGAAAAACGTCGCCGTAGCTCGCTCAAGTAGGCTTCAGTCTCCTGATCCGTTGCACTTTCCCCGACGACAACTAGCGCTACCGCTTGTTGAACTCCCGGCCAGAATGAGTACTCCAGCAACTGCCCGATCGCCTCCCGAATACAAGCGCGGGGGAAGGCAGAGGTCTTTATCTCGTAGAACCGATACACGTCGCCATCGCGAACAATTGCGTCGACCTTGGTGCCGGCTCCGCTGGGGTGCTCTTCTGCAACGCTTTTCTTGCCATAGCGTTCGATCAATCGTCGCGATAGAGCCGCCTGCAAAACATTGTGGCGAAGGTTGATGTCCAATTCCCGAGCCGCCAGGCTGGCGGTGGTTGCTGATCCCTTCGTGGCGCATCCCGGCCGGAACGTGAATTTGGCATTGGGCAGGGTGGCAATCGGTTGTTCAACGCCAGCGCTCTCGACGTACCTATACAACGGCAGAAGGCGGTCAAAGTCTCCCAGTATTGCGCCGTAGTCGACCGCGTGACTGCGCTTGCCCATAAAGGCAAACACACCATCTGCCACCAGTTCCCACGAAAGGGGCCCCGCCACAGTTTCCGGCCCGCGTACTTTGCCGATCCTCTTGTCGAAATGCCAAGAGGACATGTCTCGGTACAGCTTTGCGTTCAGCCGCATGAAATCATTGAAACGACGGACCTTCGGTAAGAGGACGTCTATCGACGGCAGCGTCTGACTACGCTCGAATGAGAATGCTACACCGTGTCGAAACTCGGTTCGCCCGTCGATCTCTTCGAGTCCAATGTTGAATTGCAGTTCGGTTCGACCCCCTAAATGGAAGGCCCACCCGTCATGAATCGTTTGCGACGTGAAAATCTGTTGCGATGGTCGACGTGAAAGACCTTTCAGCGAGACGCGCAGTTCCTGCGATGATCCTATCGCGTGCGAGGTCGCTCGCCGATTAATCTCCTCGGCAATCTTCGCAATATCGAACTTGGTCATTTGCTTTGCCGTTGCGAGAAATACTTAGCTTCAATTCGGGTGCACATGAGGTTCTGACTTCCGGCGTTGATGTCGCCGACAACTTTCATGTAGCGGCCGATCAACCACCTTGGTTGTGTTGGGCGATGTGCCGCTGGTACAATCGATGGAGAATAGCCTGGCCGCCAGGAGTGTTCGACCCTAACCGGGCAGCCTGCGCCAGTTGCCGTGGATAGACGATGACGTTTGGACAGGCGTCAATCCAGCAATTGCTGAACCCCCAACGTCGCACCCCACGGGTCACTATGATTGTCTTTATACCTTCAAGTGCAGATGGAACTAACTCATTCCACAGCGCTGCAAGCATACGGACGCCACTGGTGAGAGCGTGTTCACCCCAGTCGGGAATCGCACCAAAATCGATATTCCGAAGTGTGTTAGCATCGCGCGTATCTAGTAAGCGCTGCAATCGCGGAGGAATCCGGGGGATCAGGCTCGTAATCTCTCTCGAATTCCGCGAAGGGTATGCGACCAATTCGAGTGTTGCGATTTCACGCGCCATGAAATCGTAGGTCTGCCCGATGTTTTGACCGATGGCGTTGGCGATTGCACTTGCAAGATCGTAGTTTCGTTCGCCCCAATACGAGAAGGCGCTTGTCCCGCAGTTATTGATGTCAAACCCACTGTGTCGCTGATTCCAGTTTGGGCCGTTTTGCTGAAAGAGCTCGGCGAGGTACCGCGCCCGCCGGAGTTCATCAAGGTGCAATTCACGATACCAACTGTCGGACGCCCCGCCGTTCATGCTGAGGACAAATACCGAGGCGTTCGTTAGGGATCCCGAGTACGGATGGGGCAATAGGCTCAGCTCAACCAGATCGCCTCGCCGATTAGCGTGCTCGTCGCCATACCAATTTGCAAGATATTGAGCCCAGGACACCTCACCTATTGGGCCCGGTATCTCGAAAGGTGCTCTGTTAGCGCAAAATGCAGCAAGAGCGCCCTGATCCGCAGGATGAACGAACTGGTACGGATGTGCAGCAGGACCCATGAACTCCTGCCAAAAAGTAATAAGGCGTTCGATCATTACTTTTTCCCGCGTCGTTCCATGAATGCAGCCAGGTTCTCTTCACTGCTGGCGAACGACGCGGCTGTCAGAATTCCTCGAAATAGCTCGTACCTGAGCCATATGCGGTATGTGTTCACGACGTCGCTTTCACAGTAATCGGCAACTTCGCGAATTCTGCCGGCGCTGACGTATGTCTCGACCTGCGATCCGTCAATGCCGTCGGGTTTGCCCGGCAGCCCGAACACCTTTGCAAGCTCGTCAAGCTTCGCGCGACCGCGAGGCGTGAAGGACGCGAGCACATCGCACAGGTCGATCGCGTCCTCGCTGAAGCGGTTGAAGTAAGGTCGGCGACGTAGTCCCGGTGCTGCGATCGAATGTACCATTGCGCGATAACGAAGGACCGGTAGATCGAAGCCACTTCCGCTGAACGTCACGAGCTTTGGCTGCAGCTCATCGATCTTCGCGACAAATGACGCAATGAGTTCGGCTTCGGTGCGCTCTCCGATATGCGGTGCACCGAGCGCTTCGATAGCCCAGCCGTCAGAGCGACGAGACGCGACCAGCGCACCGATGCAGACAATTGAATGGAGCGGCAACTTTGGAAATCCGTCGCCGAGTTCAGCGCGAACGTTATCGTCCGGCTCGCCCACGAG
>JABFRX010000121.1 GCA_013140995.1 Alphaproteobacteria bacterium
CCCTGAAACGGCACGCCTGACAGCGTCAGCGCCGCCGACACGGCGACCATCGCCAGAATGTCCGGATCGTTCTCGAGATCGTGCGAAAGCACCGTCGCGATAACTTGCGTTTCGTTGCGGTAGCCTTCGACGAACAGCGGACGGATCGGCCGGTCGATCAGCCGCGAGATCAGCGTCTCACGTTCCGTGGGTCGTCCTTCGCGCTTGAAATAGCCACCGGGAATGCGGCCCGCGGCGAACGTCTTTTCTTGGTAGTCGACGGTGAGCGGCAGAAAATCGATGCCGGCCCGTGGGCTCTTCGCCGAAACGACGGTGGCCATCACCGTGGTCTCGCCGATCGTCGCGAGCACCGCGCCGTCGGCCTGGCGCGCGATGCGCCCCGTTTCCAGCGTGAGCTTACGCCCGCCCCACTCGATTTCTTCGCGTTGTATGTCGAACATTTATCTCAGTCCTTACGTATTGCCCCCGCCGGATTGCGGAAGGCCATTCACTGCTCTTGGTCTTTGCAGGGAAACTGGTTGAATTGCGCACGAACGACCCAAAGCGCGCGCATGTTGTGCGCGCGCTTTCAGCGGTGCGATCGTGCAGTGAGTGAGGCCGAGCCTCATGCGCCCGTTACCGGCGCAGGCCGAGCTTCGAAATGATAGCGTCGTAACGCTTCTTGTCCTTGTCCTTGAGGTAGTCGAGCAGCCGGCGGCGCGTCGACACCATCTTGAGCAAGCCGCGGCGCGAATGGTTGTCCTTCACGTGCGCCTTGAAATGATCCGTCAGCGTGTTGATGCGCTCCGAAAGGATGGCGACTTGCACCTCCGGCGAACCGGTGTCGCCGGGCTTCGTGGCGTTCTGCTTGACGATTTCGTTCTTACGTTCTTGAGGCAACGACATCGGGTTTCCTTCAGTGTGAAAAGTTGAACACCCGCGTAGGCCTCAACTCGCCCCGTTCGAACATGGCGATCGCAACCGGATCGCCGCTTCGACTGCGGCAGTACACGGGAATGCCGGGGGCATCGCCGTCCACTACAGCCTCTGCACGGAGAGAGACTCGGCCTCGCGCGAGAATCGCCTGACCCAACCTGAGGCTGGAGGCTTCCTGATCCGTCACGGCCAGCCCCGGGATGTCGTCCAGGGCGGTCGCAAGCGGCATGAGCAAGCGCTTGGCGGAGGGGTCTGTACCAGATTTCTCCAGGCTTTCCAGCGAAATCGCGGCTTTCAGGTCAAAAGGCCCAACCGACAGCCGGGTTAAGGCGATCACATGCCCAAGGCATCGCAAGGCTCGCCCCAAATCCCGCGCAAACGCCCGAACGTAGGTCCCTTTGCCGCAGGTCATCTCGAAGACGGCAGCGTCCGCCTGAGCCTCGACCAGCTCCAAACGATGGATATGTGTGAGCCGCGGCGCGAGTTCCACGACCTCACCGTCGCGTGCAAGGTCGTACGCGCGCTCGCCATCCACCTTGATCGCGGAGAACGCGGGTGGCACCTGCATGATCTGTCCCACGAACGCCGGCAGTGCCCGCACGATCTGCTCGGACGTTGGCCGCGACGAACTCTCGCGCGTCACTGGCCCCTCGCTGTCGTCGGTCGACGTCTCAGCGCCCCACTTGACCGTGAAGCGATAAGCCTTCCTGGCATCGACCAGATAGGGAACCGTCTTTGTCGCCTCCCCGAATGCAAGCGGCAACACCCCGCTCGCGAGCGGGTCGAGCGTCCCCGCATGCCCCGCCTTCGATGCATTGAGCAGCCGACGCACGATCGCCAGCGCCTTCGTCGAGGTCAGACCTATCGGCTTGTCCAGCACCAGCCAACCGTGGACCGGATCGCCTTTACGCTTCGCCATCGCCCGGCTTCAAATCGCGCTTGACGCGCTCGGACCTCAGAAGCTCTTCGATGTGATGCGCCTCGTCGAACGACTTGTCCTTGATGAACGTAAGCGTCGGCGCATAGCGCAGCTGAATTTCCTGCGCCACCTGCGAACGCAAATAGGGTGCCGAGCGATTGAGCCCCCTCAACACATCATCCACGGCCTTGCCGCTCAAGGGCATCGCAAACACCGTCGCATTCTTCAAGTCCGGACTGATGCGCACTTCCGACACAGTCACAGACACACCAGCCAGTACATGGTCGTGCAAATCGCCGCGCATGAGCAGACGCGCCAAAATATGGCGGATCTCTTCGCCGACGCGCAACTGCCGCTGGCTCGGTCCATGCTGTTCGGGTTTGGTGGATTTGCGCTTCATGGCAGCGGGCTTCTAAAGCGCTTGCGGCCCAACTCCAAGCCCCGACGTCGCCTCATACCCAAACGCCGCAACCCAGGGCTCAAGCACCGGTAAGACCGGCTCCAAGAATTGGCGGTAATTCCGCCACTTTCCGAGCGAAGATGCGTAGAGCGGCCGCACGACCTGAGAAGCACTCGGCGTCGCAATCACCCGCCGCTTCGCCGTCTCGGCATAGCTACGCACGGCATCGTCCCACGGCAACTCAAGAAACGTGAGCAAAGACCCCACCGCCGTGTCGAAGTCGCCGATGACGGCTTCGTATCGAACCTCGTGCACCTTAATCGGCAGCTTCGCCCGGCACACCTGCACGAGCCGCATCACCGCATCGTAGTAGGCAGAGGCCGTTTCCAAGCGCAGCAATTGAAACATCGCCGCATTCATCCCAAACCGCTGTTGATAGCAGCTAAGAACGCAATCTCTGGAATCGCGCACGGCAAGCACGATCTTCGCTGTCGGGAACAGACGATGGATCACCGGTAGCAGCACGGCGTTGAGCGGCAGCTTGTCGACGAAGACGTCGCGGACGGGTACGCCGCCCAATCCCGCATTGACGCTCGCCCAATAACCCGCGCGCAGACGCTCGGCCTCATCCTCACCAAGCTGCGCCAGCCGTCCAAAGTCGGCATCCGCACCTGCGAGCGCAAGCCCCGCCTCCATCAGACTGTCGCGCTCTTCAAGTGTCGTGACCTGCGGATGCGACGCAAGAATTTGATCGACCAGCGTCGTTCCCGACCTCGGGAACCCGATCAAAAACACGGGAGGATTCGGCGGCGCGCTCGTCACCTCCCACTTGCCGGCGTCAAGCGACGCAACGAACGCCGTCATTCGCACAATCGCCTGCGGTGCGAGATAACTCCGGTCGCTCGCAAACCCGGCGGCCGAATGCGCCAGCAACTGGTTGGCCCGCGAAAACGCTGCAAACGCGTCGTTGAAGCGGCCGAGCCTCTCGTAAGCCTCCCCCAGATGCCCCTGTGCCATCACGGTGTTCGTCCACGACAAGGCAGGCTTACCGAGCAACGCCTTGAAACTCTGAGCCGCCGTCGTTGCATCATCGGACCGCAACTGCACCTTCCCGCGCGTCAACTGCGCGGACACATTCTGCGGTGCAACGTTGAGCGCGCGGTCCGCGAGCCGGCGCGCGTCGTCGAGCCGATGCTCCTCCTCCGCGATCCGCGCCAACCCCGCAATCGGCTCCGCGTAAGCCGGCTGAACCGCGACGGCGCGCTCGTACGCGCGCTTAGCATCGTCGCGAAGCCCTAGATCGAGCAGCACATTGCCGAGACTGTTCTGCGCAATTGCGTGCCGCCGGTCGATCCGCAACGCTTCTTCGAGCACATTGCGCGCGTCGTTCAAACGCCCCACCGCGCGGTACGCGGCACCGAGATTGGTCAGCACGTGAATGTGCTCCGGCATCAGCTGCCGCGCACGCTCATAGAGGCCGATCGCCCCCGCCGTGTCGTCCGCTTCCATGCGCGCGAGACCGAGCAGCATCAACGCATTCGGTTCCTCGCCGTAACGCGCGATTACCTGCTCGCAAAGCGAAACAGCCTCGCCAAACGAACGGCGCTCCATCGCCGCCGTCGCGCGCTGCAAGAGTTGGATTGCGCCGCCGCTCATGTGAACCGCCTCACTCGATCACGAACTCGGCACGCGGCCGGATCAACCGCCCGCTCGCCCGCTGCTCGAACACGTGCGCAAGCCACCCGACGGACCGCCCTATCGC
>JABFRX010000052.1 GCA_013140995.1 Alphaproteobacteria bacterium
GAAGGAACCGGTGCTGCGCAACATCTCATTCGAGCTCGGCGCCGGCGAAGCGCATCCACGCTTCCTCGACTTTGAACCCGCCTTCGGGCGGCGGCAGCACGGTGCGCTGTGTCGGACTCTCGGCCTGCAACGCGGCACTCAGGCGCGCATACGCCTGCCGCGCGTGAATGAATCCCTTCCACTGCCCGATCGCCGCTTCGATCGGCGCCAGCGCGCGGCCCATGATGATCGACGATGCGACGATCGCACCCGCTGAAATCTCGTTTTGCAGCGCAAGCCAAGCGCCGAGCGCCAGCGAGAAGATCTGCAGCGCCTGACGCGCAAGTTTCGCGGCAGAGTTCAGCCGCGTGCCGCGGTCGCTGGCCAACGCCTGCCAGGCGAGGCTCGCGTCGTGGTGTTCCTGCCAGCGCTTGCGGATGTTCTCCGCCATGCCCATCGCACGCGCGGACTCGGCGTTGTTGTGCAGCGTGCCGACGAAGTATTCGGAGTCGCGTTGCGCGGTCGAGGCTTCGGCAAGCGCCCGGCGCGTCGCCAGCTCGCTCATATAGGTGAGGGACAGGATGAGCAGCGCCGCCCCGAGCGCCAGCATGCCCAGCGCGGGGTGAATTACAAACACCAGCAGTAGAAAGATCGGCGTCCACGGCGCATCGAACAGAGCGGTCAACCCCGGCCCCGACAGAAACCCGCGGATCGCATCGAGGTCGCGCAAGCCCTGCGCCGACGACATCACCTTATTATGCGTGTCGAGCGAGAGCCCGAAGGTGTCTCCGCTAAGGTCGGCGTCGAGCTTCGCACCTGCCCGGATCAAGAGGTCGGCCCGCGCGACCTCGATCAGCGACTGGAAGATCAGGATCGAAACCGCCAGAACTGTAAGGAAAATCAGCGTGTCATGGCTCTGCGAGGTCAAGACGCGGTCGTAGACCTGCAGCATGAACAGCGGGCCGTTCAGCATCGCAAGGTTGATGAAGAAGCTGAACACGGCCGCGATCACGAAGGTCTTGCGCGAGCGGAACAGCGCCTGGCCGAGCAGACTGGTGCGCTTCTCGGTCATAGCCGCCCCCCAGCAACGCTTGCATCAATCCGGCGCATGGCTGGCATGGCGGCGCCGGCCCGTATCAATCGGGGACACCTTGACGTCAGCCCAAACGCGCGTGTCGCGCCCGCGCAGAGCTCGAAAAGTGGTGGTTTACCAATCATTTCCCGTTCCCGGAGGCTTGGGGGGCCGGCCTCACGACTGTCGCCACGAGCAGGGAACGGGCCAACCGGAACTGAGCGCACCGTTAACGGGGACAAGGGCGCTAACGGCGGGGACACGATGGCGGCAGTCGTCTAAACCGCAGACAAACCGCAGATTGCGGTATGGTTTATTTCGCGTAAATTAGGGTTATTGCTTGCCGCGTGGATTAAAGGTGACACCTTGATCTAAAACGCAGGAAAAATTGAACTTTATGACCGTCGGTCACTTTATTCCCTAACATTCCCTGAATATTTTGGGTGACGCCTGACGCTGGTGCCCTGCTTGCAAGGACAGGGCTCGTACGTTCTGGCTGGCCGGTTTGGGGACAACAATGAGCAAAGCACCACGTCTGGTTGCGCAACGCACGGCAGCGGCGTTGGCAATCTTAGGCGCGTGCGCGTCCGTCGCGCACGCCGATTTCGACATTCCAACCGGCGCACCGTCGAGTCCGCTGTTCGGCGCCTTGCCGTTCTCGCAAGAGATGCCGATGTTCGAAGAGTTCGGCACCAAACCTGTGCCGACATCGAACACGTGTCCCACTTGCGTACAGTTGCCTCAGCCAACGACATGCGACGGCACTCCCGACACGATCGCGCTCGACAATTTTTTGAAGCAAACGATTTATCCGCTGCCGCAACGCACGGCGAACACGTCGACTCAAAATCCCTGGGCGTCGAAGATCGGCTCGTGCGTCTACCCGCTCGCGCAAAGCGCGGCGGAAGGCCGTCCGACTGGCGAGTGGTTCTCGCATCAGCGCTGGGGCGAATTCACGCCGAAGGTTTTCGTGCAGACGGCGCAGATCGGCGCGCGCGCCAATCGCGGCCTTCGCGACACGGTTCAGCGCCACACGTACTCGAATGGCGAGTTCGCGCCAGGGGGCCTCTACTATCGCGGCGGCACGACATCGGGCGCGCAAGTCCGCTTCCATCCGAACATGCCGGTGCAATCGCCGAAGTCGATTTGGACTTTCGACGGCACGATGCCGCCGAAACTATTGGTCGCGCGCTACGGCGAGCCTATTGTGTTCCGTCACTACAACGCACTGCCGATCGACTACGCTGCCAACAACGGCTTTGGCGCGCACACGATCACGACGCACCTTCACAATGGCCACACGCCGGCCGAAAGCGACGGCTTTACCGGCGCGTTCTATTTCCCGGGTCAGTACTATGATTATCGCTGGCCGATGATCTTGGCGGGTCACGACTCGATCAACACCACGGCAACCGATCCGCGCGCAGGCTTCCCGAACGGCGCCGGCGGGATCACGCGTATTCGCGGCGACTGGCGCGAGACGATGAGCACGCTCTGGTTCCACGACCACATGGTCGATTACACGGCGCAGAACGTCTACAAGGGCAACGCGGCGGTGATGAACATCTTCAGCGCCGTCGACCGCGGCAAAGAGGGCTATCTCTGCAACTACACGAACGCCGCAAACCCGAACCTCTGCTTGCCGTCGGGCACGTCGCTCGATTGGGGCAACCGCGACTATGACGTGAACCTGCTCGTCGCCGACAAGGCGTGGGACGCAAGCGGTCAGCTCTACTTCAACATCTTCAACCTGAACGGCTTCTTGGGCGACCGCGCGACCGTGAACTGGGCCTACAAGCCCTACATGAACGTGCGGGCGCGCCGCTATCGTCTGCGCATTCTGAACGGCAGCGTTTCGCGCCTTTGGAAGTTCACGATCGTGACCGCCAACGGCACGCGCGTGCCGTTCCACATGGTCGCCAACGACGGCAACATTATGGAACACTCGGTTCCCTTCCCGAACGCGGAGTCGCAGGAACTGCCGGGGCAGGGCATCGGCGAACGCTTCGACATCGTCATCGACTTCAAGCCGTTCCCCGTGGGCACAAAGCTCTATCTCGTCAACCTGATGGAACACGACGACGGGCGCGGGCCGAAAGAAGTGGTTCCGTTGGCGTCGGTCATGAACAACTCCTACAACGGCGATCCGGTCGTCGGGAAAATCATGGAGTTCCGCGTCGCGGCCTACACCGGCATCGACCGCAGCATGAATCCGGCCGACTACGTCGAGGGCAAAAAGAAGATGATCCCGCGGCCCACGTTCACGGCGGCCGAATTGGCGACCGCGCGCAAACGTACGTTCGAGTTCGGCCGCAGCGGCAACACCGACTCGATGCCCTGGACGATCAAAACCGACGGTGGTCAGGGTTTGGGTACCGACATTCATCGTATCGACGCAGCGCCGAACAAAGGCGATGTTGAGATTTGGCGCGTCAGCACGGACGGCGGATGGGCGCATCCGGTCCATATTCACTTCGAAGAAGGCCAGATCATCGGCCGCGACGGCGGTGCGCCTAAAATCTGGGAAAAATGGGCTCGCAAAGACCTCTACACGATCGGCAACGAGGCCGGCTTGGCGCGCACGTTCGACATCGCACTGCGCTTCCGTGAGTTCATGGGTACTTACATGGAGCACTGCCACAATACGCAGCACGAGGATCACCGCATGCTTCTGCGTTGGGACATTAAGAACCCCGGCCAGACGATCGCGATCCCCGCGCCGATCCCGACGTGGGAGGGCACGACGTACGAACCCTCGCACGACAACTCGGGCCCCGGCTCCTCCTTGGCCGGTTCCCCTTAAAGGGAGCCGGTCCGGCCCGCGCCGCCGGTTGGTTTGCGTATTGCGTGTGAGACCTAAAGAGGTCGCTTAGGAGACTTACGTGGCCGTGCTTCGCTCACTCATGTTCGCGTTCGCCGCTTTGGCAACGACATGGACGGGCACCGCTGCGCCCGCGGCGCAAACAATGGAGGGCGGCTGGCACGGCAACTATTTCCCGAACGTCGAACTCACGACCCACGACGGCAAGAAGGTAAAATTCTACGACGACGTGATCCGCGGCAAGGTCGTCGCGATCAACTTCATCTACACGAGCTGCGGCGACGTCTGCCCGCTCGACACCGCCCATATGCGGCAGGTTCACACCTTGCTGGGCGACCGCGTCGGCAAGGACATCCACTTCTATTCGATTTCGGTCGATCCGGACAACGACACGCCGCAAGCCCTGCGCCGCTACATGCGCACGTTCGACACGGGTGCAGGCTGGACGTTTCTGACGGGCAAGATCGAGGACATTGTCCTCATTCAGAAGAAGTTGGGCTTGCGCATCGTCGACATCAAGAAGATCCGCGACCACGACACGCGCCTGATCATGGGCAACGAACGCACGTCGCAGTGGATCAAGCGGTCGCCGTACGACGACCCGACGATCTTGGGCAACATCTTGTCCAGCACGCTTCACAACCATACGGGCACGCAAGTCGGCAATTTGGCGTCCTATGAGAAAGCAGGCAGCGTCAAGAACCTCTCTCGTGGCCAGTATTTGTATCGAACGCGCTGTGCGTCGTGCCACACGTTTGGTGGCGGCGATCGCTTGGGGCCCGACCTGAAAGGCGTCGTGGGCGCCCGCGACCGCGTATGGCTCACGCGCTGGATCAAAGAACCGAACAAGATGATTGCGGAGAAAGACCCGCTCGCGATGGAACTGATGTCGCGCTACCGCAACCTGCCGATGCCGAACCTAAGCCTCGGCGACGACGAAGCCGCCGCGGTGATCCACTACATGAGCGAACAAGACAAAGCTCTCGCGGATCAGAAGTAGCCGCCGAGGGCGACGAAAAATATCTCACGCAAAGCCGCGGCGCCGCGTCCGCTAAACCGAAAAGCTCGTCCCGCAGCCGCACGACGACTTTGCGTTCGGGTTCTTGATCTCGAAGTGCGAACCCATCAGCCCTTCGATGAAGTCGACCTCCGACCCGCCCAAAAATTCCAGCGACGCGGTGTCGATTAGAACCCGCGCGCCGTCCAGTTCGATGAGCACGTCGTCATCCGCCCGCGCACCGTCGAACGAGAACTCGTATTGAAAGCCCGAGCACCCGCCGCCGTTGACGGCGATGCGGAACATCGCGCCCGGACCTTCGGCCGCGGTCAATACCGCGATGCGTTTCGCAGCACTCGCGCTGACGCGAACTTGGGATGCTGATTCCATTGGTAACTTTCGGTTAACCTGCCGCACCTTAAGAAGCTTGGCGTAGCACTACCATTATATGTGCGCGCGGGCCCTCGCGTCCAAGCCCCTTTGAGGCCAACGCTCGCCCCGCCCGCGAAAGGTGCTTCAGTTTGAGCGGTTTTCGAGGCCACAGCGACCTAAGTCCCATCGCCTCCCGGGCGGAGGAGAGCCGCGGCCGCAAATTTCCCGAAGCCGAAAGCCAAACCCGTACGGCCTTCATGCGTGACCGCGACCGCGTGATCCACTCCGGCGCCTTCCGCCGCATGAAGCACAAAACGCAGGTCTTCGTGTACCACGAGGGCGACTATTATCGCACACGCCTGACGCACTCGCTTGAGGTCGCGCAAATCGCGCGCTCGATCGCACGCGTCCTGCGTCTGGACGATGACCTCGCCGAAGCACTCGCGCTCGCGCACGATCTCGGTCACACGCCGTTCGGCCACGCCGGCGAAGATGCGCTCTCGGCCGCGATGGAACGCTTCGGTGGCTTCGATCACAACGCCCACACGCTGCGCCTCGTCACGAAACTCGAGCAACGCTACGCCGAATTCGACGGCTTGAATCTCACCTGGGAAACGCTGGAAGGCATCGTCAAACACAACGGTCCGCTGACCGGCGCTGCCTCGAAGAACAAGCCCATCCCGCAGGCGATCACCGAATTCAACGCGACGTTCGATCTGCGCCTCGACACATTCGCCAGTGCCGAGGCGCAAGTCGCCGCACTTGCAGACGACATCGCCTATAACAACCACGACATAGACGATGGATTACGGGCCGCGCTGTTCACTATCGAGGAAGTGGTATCGCTGCCACTTGTGGGCGGTATTTTTTCCGAGGTCATGAACCGTTACCCGGGCCTCGACCGCTCGCGCGTCATCCATGAAAGCGTACGTCGCTTGATCAGCACGATGATCGGCGACGCGATAGACGAGACGCAGCGTCGCATAAACAAGCTGAACGTGCAGAGCGCTGAGGATGTACGCGTATGCGGGCAACCGATCGTAGCATTCGGGGACGCAATGAGCGCGAACGATAAGGCGCTGAAAGCCTTCCTTTTCAAGAACATGTATCGCCACGCTAAGGTGAGCGACATGATGACCAAAGCGAAGGGTGTAGTCGCCGATCTCTTCGCGTTGCTCTTGAAGCAGCCGGACGGTATGCCCGCGCAGTGGAACGTCCTCTGCGACGGTGCAGGCACCCTACGTACTGCGCGCGTCGTGTCAGACTACATCGCTGGAATGACGGACCGTTTCGCATTTGAAGAGCATCGCCGGCTCGTTGCAATCGAAGGCGCCACGCGATGAGAAAACGCTTCGTAGAACAGTGGGATGCCGGTGTACTCTGGCGCGGGCACACCACGATTCGTCTATCCACCATTATTTTGTCGTGTTGAGGGGAATAAACGCCATGGTCAATCCTGACCGTAACTTGTACGAGCCGCCGTATGACGACGCGCTCCTCTACGACACCGACTTGGAGCCGGAACGCCCGCGTTCGCGTCCGCTCGTCGTGCTGCTGGGAATAGTTGTGCTGGCAGCGTTCGCAGGTGTTGTGTGGGTCGCCTATAACCAGGGCGTGAAACAGGGACAGAACGGTTTGCCCGTTCTAACGGCAGATGCCGGCCCGACGCGCATCATCCCCGATCCCGCAACCGCATCGCCCGCGATCGATCCTGCACCGGCGAAAAGCTACGACCGCTTGATGACCTCCGAACCTGAGAGCGATCAAGTGAATATGCTGCCGAAGCCTGAGCAGCCGAAGACCACGCCGTCGCCGCAAGACCTCGCCGTCGCGCCGGGCGAAACGGGGACCGGCGGCAAGTACGGCATCAAGGCAACCGACTTCGACGCACCGGTCGGCATGGACACGACGGTCGGCTCGATCACCGGAGCGCCGGGAGCGAGCGAAGACATCACCGCTGCTCTGCCTCCGCGTGACGCGGCTAAACCAGTGCAAACCGCACTCGCGCCGTCCAAACCCATATCCGCGAAGGAAATCGCACCGGCACCCGCGCCGCCCGTCGCCGCGAAACCGGCACCGGTTGAGATTGCACCGGCACCCGCCGAAACGATCGAAGCGCCGGCGTCTGCACAGGGCGGCGTAATGATTCAGCTGGGTTCGTTCCCGAATGCCGCATTGGCAGCGTCCGCGTGGTCGAAGATCATGTCGTCGCACCAAGAACTGCTGAGCGACCATTCGCCCTCGTTCAACCGGGCGGAGATCCCTGGCAAAGGAACCTGGTATCGCCTGCGCGTTGGCGGATTCTCTGACAAAGCCGAGGCGCAAACCGCCTGCCAGCAGCTGACGACGGCGGGCCAGGCTTGCATCATCGCCGCCAAGTGATCTAAGCGCGGGGGCGCGCGCGGGGGAGGGGATTCCTCCGCGTCCGATGGGGAGATTGATCCGTGTCCGTGCGAGCGGCGATATTGGGCTGTGAAGGCCAGGAGTTGACCGCGGAGGAGCGCGCGTTTTTCCGCGACGCGAACCCGTGGGGCTTCATCCTGTTTCAGCGCAACTGCGGCTCGCCCGAACAGCTGCGCAAGCTGACCGCGGACTTGCGCGAGAGCGTCGGCCGCACGAACGTCCCCATCCTGATCGACCAAGAAGGCGGCCGCGTTCAACGCTTGCGCGGCGAGCACTGGAAGAAGCGCCCCGCCGCAGCCTCGTTCGGCGCCATCAACCGCCAAAACCCAACAGCGGCCCGCGAGCTCACATACGACAACGCCCGCGTGATGGCGGAGGAGCTGCGCGACCTCGGCATCAACGTCGATTGCGTGCCGTGTATCGATGTACCCATCGAGGGCTCGCATGACATCATCGGCGACCGCGCCTTCGCCCGCGATCCGTGGGTCGTGGCGAGCCTCGGCCAAGCCGTCATCGATGGCATGCTGGACGGTGGCGTTCTGCCGGTGATCAAGCACATGCCGGGCCACGGCCGCGCCCGCGCCGACAGCCACCTTGAACTGCCCGTGGTCGATACACTACGCACGGAGCTCGAGCGCAGCGACTTCGCGCCGTTCCGCGCACTCGCCCACGCGCCGCTCGCGATGTCGGCCCATGTCGTCTATTCGGACATCGATGCAAGCGCACCCGCGACCGCAAGCAAGCGCGTTGTGGACGAGATTATCCGCGGCTTCATCGGCTTCGACGGTGCGCTGATGACAGACGACCTCACCATGCGCGCGCTGAAAGGCTCTTTGGCAGACCGCACCCGCGCCGCCATCGCCGCCGGTTGCGACCTGGTCTTGCACTGCAAAGGGGGCATCGCCGACATGCGCGACGTGGCCGCTGCAACGCCCATCCTCTCTGGCAAAGCGTTGGAGCGCACAAGCCGCGCGCTTAGCTGCCTCAAACCCTCGAAACCCTTCGCAATCGCCGAAGCCCAATCGCGCGTCGATCAAGCGCTGGCACAGGTCTGACCATGACGCTCGAATTCGACAGTCCCCCGATCGAACCGAAACCCGACGAAGCGTTGATTATCGACATCGACGGCTACGAAGGCCCGCTCGACGTTCTGCTCGCACTCGCCCGCGCGCAGAAAGTCGACCTGCGCAAAATCTCGATCCTGGCGCTGGCCGAGCAGTATCTCGTCTTCGTCGCCGAAGCGCGCAAAAAGCATCTTGATCTCGCGGCCGACTACCTGGTGATGGCATCTTGGCTGGCATTCCTGAAATCTAAGCTTCTGCTACCGGAACAGGAAAAAGAGGGCGAACCCACCGCCGAAGAACTCGCCGAACGCCTGACGCTCCAGCTCCAGCGCTTGGAGGCGATCCGCATTGCGGCCACGCGCCTGATGTCGCGCGACAGGCTTGGCACCGAAGTCTTCCTGCGCGGCGCGCCCGAAGGTATCCGCGTGATCAAGTCGCCGAAATACGCCGATACGTTAGTCGATCTCTTGAAGGCGTATTCGACGCAGCGCGTCAAGAAGATCGCGCACTCGAACTACGAGCTTCAGCGCCTGCCGCTCTTCGCCATCGAAGATGCGCGCCATCGTCTTGAGCGGATGCTCGGCGTCGTGATCGATTGGGCGGTGATCGACGCGCTGATCCCCGACGAGTTCAACGCCGGAAAATCCCGCCGCTCCGGCGTCGCAAGCACGCTGTCGGCGAGCCTCGAAATGGTGCGCGACGGCTTGCTCGAACTGCGCCAGATGGCGCCGTTCGCTCCGCTCTACGTGCGCCGCCGCGATCCTGAAACACTTGAAAAAGAGGCCCCGACATGACGCCTTCTCCAGCGCGTGCCATGAAGCCCGATGACAACATGAAGAACAAAGAAACGAAGGACGGAACCGTCACAAAGCTGTTCCCCGGCGACGCGATCCCGCTGGCGGCCATGCATCTGCGCATGGTCGAAGCGATCCTGTTCGCCGCCGCCGAACCGCTCGACGAAGACTCGATCATCGAGCGCATGCCGCCGGATTCGAACGTGCCCGGCCTGCTCGGCGAGCTCGCGGAAGCCTACGCCAAACGCGGCGTGAACCTGATCCGCATCGCCGGCAAATGGGCCTTCCGCACGGCGCCCGACCTCGCGCACATCTTGCAGAAGCACGCGGTGGAGCAAAAGCGCCTCTCGCGCGCCGCGTTGGAAACACTGGCGATCGTCGCCTACCACCAACCGGTGACGCGCGCCGAGATCGAAGAGATCCGCGGCGTCACAATCAACAAAGGCACGCTCGACATCCTGCTCGAACTCGGCTGGGTGAAGATGCGCGGCCGCCGCCGCGTGCCGGGCCGCCCGGTCACCTACGGTACCAGCGACGACTTTCTGCTGCATTTCGGTCTCGACAAGGTGTCCGACCTGCCGGGCCTCGAAGAACTGCGCGCAGCGGGCCTCATGGAAGGCCGCATTCCGCCAAGCTTCGCCGTGCCCTCGCCCAACGACTCGCTAGCCATGGACGAGGATCCCTTGGACGTGGACGACACCGGCGACCTGTTCGAGCCCGAGACACCAGACCCGAAAGACGGCAATTCCGCCGAATAAGCGGCCTCTTAACATCAACGTGAACCGCGCTATCTCCTCGATTGCGCGGGCACCCGGCATTTGGGACAATCGCGCCGACAGAAGGATTTTGTCCCATGGGTAGCATGTCGATTTGGCACTGGCTGGTTGTCGGTGCCCTTGTATTGATCTTGTTCGGCGGCCGCGGCCGTATCTCGGACCTGATGGGCGACGTCGCGCGCGGCATCAAGAGCTTCCGCAAGGGCCTCGCCGACGACGAGAAGCCGCTCGATCAGACGAAGACGCCGGCGGACAACAAGGACAGCGTCAAGAACTAAGGCTTAAGGCTCATGGACCTCAGCTGGGGCGAGCTTCTGCTCATCGGCGTCGTGGCGCTCATCGTCATCGGCCCGAAGGAGTTGCCGCAGGCCTTTCGCACGCTCGGCCATTGGATGGGCAAAGCGCGCGCGCTGGCGCGTGAGTTCCAGGGCCATCTCGACGACCTGATGCGCGAAAGCCAAGTTGACGACATGAAGCGCGAATTCAACGACATGACGCGCACCCCCGATTTCGACGACATCGAAGACGACCTGATGGCAGGCCGCCGGTCGCCGCCGAAGCCGAAACCGATTGAGACGCCGCCGGCGCCCGAACCCGTGGTACCGCCCGCGCCATGACGCCGCCCGCCCCCGACGAAGACGAGGCCCACATTGAAGCCTCGCGCGCGCCGTTGCTCGATCACCTGATCGAGCTGCGCCAGCGCCTGATGTGGTCGCTCGCAGGCTTCATCGGTGCGTTCGTCTTCTGCTATTTCTTCGCCGAGCACATCTACGCGTTTCTGACGCACCCGCTCGCTCAGGCCTTCGAAGGTCAATCCGGCCGGCGCATGATCTTCACCGCGCTCTACGAGACGTTTTTCACCTATATCAAGGTGGCGGGCTTCGGCGCGCTTTGCATTTCGTTCCCGATCATCGCGACGCAGATTTATATGTTCGTGGCGCCGGGCCTCTACCGCAACGAACGCCGCGCCTTCTGGCCGTTTCTGATCGCGACGCCGGTCTTGTTCGCGCTAGGAGCGGCGCTCGTCTACTACGGACTGATGCCCGTCGCGATTAAGTTCTTCCTAGGCTTCGAGACACCCGGCGGCCCGGGCTCGCTGCCCATCCAACTGGAAGCAAAGGTCGCCGACTACCTCGACCTCATCATGTCGCTGATTTTCGCGTTCGGCTTAAGCTTCCAGTTGCCCGTCCTACTGACGCTCCTCGGCCGCGTGGGCATCGTCTCGTCCCTGTTCCTCAAAACCAACCGCCGCTACGCTATCGTCTTCGCGTTTGTCGTGGCCGCCGTCCTGACCCCGCCTGACGTCATCAGCCAAGTGGCGCTCGCGGTCCCGCTCTGCCTCCTCTACGAAGCCTCGATCTGGAGCGTGGCCCTGATCGAAAGGCGCCGCACAGCAGACGCCAAAAGCGCCGAAAGCGCCGTTTAGCCCCGTTGTGGCGCGGGGAACGAGCCGCTAAACACCCACCTCAACGCAAGCGGCCCCAAATGCACGACATCAAATTCATCCGCGAGAATCCCGCCGCTTTCGACGAGGGCCTCATGCGCCGCGGCTTGAGTGCGATGTCGAAGGAAATCCTGGCCGTCGACCAAGAATGGCGAACAGCGACCCAGCGCCTTCAGGAAATGCAGAGCCTGCGCAACGACGCCTCTAAGAAGATCGGCCAAGCCAAAGCCGCGAAGAACGAAGCCGAAGCGCAACGCCTTATGGCTGACGTCGCGCGCCTCAAAGAAGAGGTCCCTGCGACCGAACTGCGCGTGCGCGAGAGCGAAGAGGCATTGAACGACCTGCTCTCCGCGATCCCGAACCTGCCCGCCGCCGAAGTCCCCGACGGCCCGGACGAAACGGCGAACAAAGAAGTTCGCCGCAACGGCACGCCCCGCGCTATGAACTTCGCCGCGAAGCAGCACTTCGATCTCGGTGAAGCGCTGAAGCTCATGGACTTCGAGAACGCTGCCAAAATGTCTGGCGCACGCTTTGTGCTTCTCAAGGGCCAGCTTGCAAGGCTAGAACGCGCGCTTGCGAACTTCATGCTCGACCTGCACACCGGCACGTTCGGCTATCAAGAGGTCGTGCCGCCATACCTCGTGCGCGATCAAGCGATGTTCGGCACAGCGCAATTACCAAAGTTCCGCGACGAACAATTCGGCACCACGAACGGCTACTGGCTGATCCCGACGGCCGAAGTCTCGCTCACGAACCAAGTGCGCGAACAAATCCTCGACGAAAGTGCGCTGCCGCTGCGCTTTACAGCCTGGACGCCGTGTTTCCGCTCCGAGGCCGGTGCCGCGGGCAAAGACACGCGCGGCATGATCCGCATGCATCAATTCTCCAAGGTCGAACTCGTGTCCATCACGACGCCGGAGCAGTCGAACGCCGAGCACGACCGCATGACCGCCTGCGCGGAAGAAGTGCTGAAGCGTCTAGGTCTCGCCTACCGCACGATGGTTCTCTCCAC
>JABFRX010000026.1 GCA_013140995.1 Alphaproteobacteria bacterium
CGATTGCGGCCCTTCTGCTGCTTGCGGGTTATTCGATCAACGACACCGTTGTGGTGTTCGACCGGATCCGCGAGAACCGGCGCAAGTTCCGGCAGATGCCGCTTGGCGAACTTATCAACGTGTCGACGAACCAGACGCTGTCGCGGACGTTTTTGACCAGCTTCACGACTGCGCTTTCCGTCGTGCCGCTGATCCTGTTTGGCGGCGAGGCGTTGTTCGGCTTTGGCGTGACGATCCTGTGGGGCATTGTTGTGGGCACGTATTCGTCGATCTTCGTGGCATCGTGCCTGCTGCTGTATATGCCCACGATCAAGTCGGGCCAGGTGCGCCAGCAAACGTCCGGCGCGCAGGTTTAGCCGAAGTAAGCCCAGCCCATCCGCGCGGCGGTCAGGCAGAGGAACGTTCCGAATGCGAGGCGGAGCGCTTTGCGCGAGAGGCTATGCGCGAGTGCTACGCCCCACGGTGCCGACACGATCGTCGCGGGCACGATGAGCGCGAGGCCGATGAGGCTGACGTAGCCCAGCGCGTATGGCGGTAAACCGCTTGCGTTCCAGCCGGTTGCGATCATGCCGAGTGCGCCGGGGACGGCGATGATGAGGCCGAATCCTGCGGCGGTTGCGACGGCGCGGTGGATCGGCGCTCCGAACAGCGTCATCACGGTGACGCCAAACGTGCCGCCGCCGATGCCCATCATCACCGAGAGGCAGCCGTTGGCGAGACCAAGCGGCCAGCTCCAGATTCCCTTCGGCACGCCGTCGCCGAGGCGCCAGTCTTCGTGGCCGAGCAGCATGAAGAGGCCGAGCGCGCCGGCGCCGGCCGCGAACACCGCGGTCAGGCCTTTGCCGCCGACGAGGCTGATGAGCCAAGTCCCGACGATCACACCGAAGAATGTCGGCAAGGCCCAGGTTCGCAGTACGTCCCAGTCGACGGCGCCTTTCTTGTTGTGGCTCAAGGTGGAGCGGATCGAGGTTGGGATGATGGTCGCAAGCGACGTTCCGACCGCGAGCGGCATTCGTACCGCTTCATCGACACCGAGGAAGCCCAGTGCCTGGTAGAGCACCGGAACGAGGACGATGCCGCCACCGACTCCGAGGAGGCCCGCGACTGTGCCTGCGATGAGACCGGAGAGACCGATGGCCACCGCCAGCGCGATCAGTTCGCCGGTTGAGACGGTCGCGAACGTGTCGATGGTCATCGGTGGCGCGTCGTCGTGGAGGAGAGGCGAGTCACAGAATTCGAGACCGTTTTGTGTGTTCTAGTTCGGGAGCGAAAACTCATTTGCGTCCTATGCGTTAGGGCGATCTCGACAAAAAACGACTCGAATCCAGCCGCTACGGCGCTACATTGGCTCAAGTCCGCGAAAAATAGCGCTACACGGGTGCTACTCCGCCGCTACTTGTAGCGCCCCCAACGCTTTCCGTGTAGCGGAGCCGATAGGCCGCACGCCGCCTCACTCTTCGCGGTTCGGCCCGCAAATCGCCGTTGATCCCGATGCACAATGTCAAACCCAGTCGCAATCGCGCGCGGACACATGACCGATTGGGAAGCAAGAACATTAAACGATTGCACGCAAGAAGTCAAGCTGATATTTCACTCAGCGACAGTAAGCCACCGCTGCGAACTTGTGCCGCGGCGCCGGGCCGGCCTGCTTTGCGCGGCCGGTAGTGGGCGGCGATGATGTGCCGGTCGTTCAGCATCGCGCGGCAGGCGACGGCGGGTGGGATCGGGTGACTGTTGCGGTAATTTTTGATGGTCCCGAGCGTGAGGCCGAGCGCGACTTGCCAGGCGCGGAAAAGACGCGGCGTCAAACGCGGCTTGCTCGGCCGCGATCCTTTGCAACGTCGGCGCCGACAGGTCGAGGCCGTTCGGCCAGCCGACGCCGGCGCCCCAGTCGATCATCCTTGCCGTACATTTTCCCGCGTCCCCTGGTGGCACCTGCAGTCTTCGGGCTCGGCGCGCCGGTGGCCCGTTGCTTTCCGGCGATCCAGAGCCGATGATCGCATAAGCAGCGTTCGGAGAACGACTCATGCGTTACGGATTGGCAATCGCGGCGGCGGCCGCTGCGCTCTTTGCGGTGGAGACCGCTTCCGCGGTGACGATCACGAACCTCGACCAAAGCAGCGTTCGCGTTTTCGTGTGCGACGACAAATGCGGCCCCTCGCATGGCGACGATTGGGGATCTGCACGCGATTTCTGGCTCGCTGCCGGCGAGGCCAAAAGCTTCGACTGCACCGGCCAATGCTTCGTCGGCATCTACTACGACGACCACACGCCGACGCTCGGCGACATGGCGATGGCCGACGACGACGAATTGTTCGAAGGCGCCGAAAGCGGTTACATCCGCAACGGCACCGCGACGCACAAGGCGAATTAGACCGCCCGGTGACCGAGGCCGCGCGCGCCGTTAGTTCCACATGCCGGTGCCGGTCGCCGTGCTCGACTTGAAGTCGGCGGCCGAGGTCGAGCGCCACGATACGGTGCCGGTCTTACCCTGGTAGACACCAGCGACGCCGGTTAGCTGGCCGAAACAGTCGCTCAAGCCGCCCTTCTCATCGACGATGCGGCACGAGACGACGACGGTGTAGCGGCTGCCGTCCGTGTCCGTTGCCATGCAAGCGCCGCTTGTCGTGAACATGCCGCCCGGCGGGGCCGGCCATGTCGCGCAATTCGACTTCGAGACCACTTTGCGGTTCGAGTAGGTCGCAGTGATGCCGCCGGACGAGAATTGCGCGACGATCGTCTTCGAACCGGCGACGGGCGCCACCAAGCGATTGACGATGTCGTTGCGCGATTCGAACGTGAAGGACTCCGCCAGCGCCGAGGCGGGCGTTACGGATACCAGAGCGAATGTGATGAGTGCTTTGCGCATGAGCGCCTCCTCCAGGTTTAGAGGTGGGCGCAGTCTACGCCTGATGTGTGACCGGTAACAGTCTTTCGGTACAGGCTAGATCTGCCCCAGCCTCATGGCGCGAGGCGCAGGACCTGCCCGGGCTCCAGGACCATGCCCCTTGTCGCGGGGGCGCGGGCTTTGAGGGCTCCGCCAAATCGCTCGGGCGTGCCGTCGTAGGCGAGGACGAACGTGTCGGTGAGTGGGTGGCCGGAACCCTGACATTGGGTGTCATATATATTCGCGTAAGTTGCACGCTAATCCAATGGAGACACGACGATGCCCACCGCCAACGACGCGTCCGGCTTGCATGACTTCGATTTTTTGGCCGGCGAATGGCGCGTTGCTCATCGCAGGCTCAAGGAACGGCTCGCGGGGCGTGCGGAGTGGATCGCGTTTTCGGGAACGTCGAAGGCGCCGCTTCTTATGGATGGCGCAGCGAACATCGACGATAACGTACTCGACCTACCGGGCGGCGCTTACCGCGCTGTGACGTTGCGCGCCTTCGATCCGGCGACGTCGCTATGGTCGATTTGGTGGCTTGACGGGCGAACACCGCATGCGCCGCTCGACCCTCCGATGCGCGGCCGTTTCGACAACGGTGTGGGGCTTTTCCTGGCGGAGGATATCTTAAACGGCAAGCCGATCCGCGTGCGTTTCATTTGGTCGCATATCACCGCTACGTCAGCGCGATGGGAGCAGGCGTTCTCGCCCGATGCAGGCGCAACGTGGGAGACGAACTGGATCATGGAGTTTGCGCGCGTGCGATAGGAACCCGCGTTCGCTTAAGCCGCCCAGGCCGACTTCGTGCCTTGCCACTTGCCCGGTAACCGATCGTTAAGCGCGCGGGTCGGGCCAAATGTGCGGGTTCTTCAAATACTCCGTTAGGAGGTCATGGGCAGGATGGCGCCTCGGTTTTCGGGGACGCCTTTATGACGATGTTGCGCCGTATTGCTTTGCTTGCCTTTGGGGCGAGTACACTTCCGCTTGCCGCGGCCGAACGGCAGCATTGGGTTTACGGTGTTGCCGAGCGTCAGGCGGCCGATGCAGGCGACGGCATCTGGTTTGAGGCGAACGAGGTCCAAGGAC
>JABFRX010000177.1 GCA_013140995.1 Alphaproteobacteria bacterium
GCACTTGGGCGGGTGGGACGTTCGCTTCCTTCGAGCGTTTGCGGACCATGACCCAGCGCGCGAACGTCAGAACGTCTTCGCCATTCTGATTAAAACCAGTCGAGCGCACGTAGACGATTCCGGATTCGCGGTTTGCGTTTTCGCGGCTGCCTAAAACTTCGGTGCGCGCGTTCAACGTGTCGCCGGCGAAGACAGGCTTTAGAAACCGGCAATCGGCGTACCCTAGGTTCGCGATCGCGTTCAGCGAGACTTCGGGCACGGTCTTGCCGAAGACGGTGTGGAAGACCAAAAGGCCGTCGATCGGGCTTTCGGCAAGCCCCAAGCTGCGTGCGAATTCGGCGGAGCTTTGGGCGGCGAATCTGGCGCCGTAGAGGCCGGTGTAGAGCGCCGCGTCGCCGGTTGTCAGCGTGCGGGGCGGGGCGTGATGCAGAATTTGGCCGGCACAGAAGTCCTCGAAGAAGTTTCCTGCGCCGGCCGTCATCGCTTTCCTTACTTCGTTAGCGCCTTCAAACCGTCGCGGGCTTCGGCTTGGTTCGGATTGATCGCGAGCGCGCGGCGGTAGGTTTCGATCGCGCGCTGTTTCTGTCCGCTGTCTTCATACAGGCGGCCCAGCGTTCCCAGCAAGTCGGCGTTGCCCGGGCGCAGGCGCGAAGCCGTTTCGCAATCGTCGACCGCGCCTTTGATATTGCCGGTCCAGCTGTAGGAGACGCACCGTGCATAGTAGTAGTCTGCGTTGCCCTTGATCGCGATTGCTTGCCCGAAGGCAGAGGCGGCTTTCGCGTGCTGGTTCTTGCCCTGATAGGCGGCGCCCATTTCGTAGTAGGCGACGTCCATTTTGGGGTCGGTCTTGACCGCTGCTTCGTAGTCGGCAATCGCATTGTCATATTGGCGTGCCGAACGGTAGGCTTTGCCGCGGAAGTAATACGTCGCGGCGGTCCACTGACCCTTCGGCAGGCGACCGGAGTCCAGAACCTCGGTGAAGAGTTTTATGGCGGTCGCGTAGTCGCGCTTGTTCAGCGCTTCGGTCGCCTTTTTGTGGTTGCCTTGCCAGTCGTAGCGGACAGGCGGATTGTTCGCCGGCTGCACGGGCGGGGCGGCAGGTGCCGGCGCGGGCGCGGCCGCGGCCGCAATCGGTGCCGAGAGGGCAGCAGTCACCAAACCAATCAACATACGCTTCACAATTCTGCTCCTTGTCACCAGGTGCCGGACGAGCCTTGCGGACACGCCCAGCTGGATTTCACTGCACGCGACGCGAGGTCACCCGACGCGCGCCAACCCTTCAGTCGCGATTGTGTTTCCGGGATCGACGGTCAGGATCTGCCGGTAAAGGGCGGCCGCGCGCGGACGGTTTCCGGTTTGCTCAGCCGCCTGCGCAGAGGCGATCAGCAGGTCCTTGTCGTTCGGCGTCGCCGTCAACGCCTTCTCGCAATCGGGAACTGCGCCTGCGAAGTCCTTCGTGTTGAACAGGAGCTTGCAGCGCGCACTGCGGTAGTTCGCGGCATCGGGGTCGATCTTGATCGCCTTGTCGAGATCAGCCAGAGCCAGGGCATCCTGTTGCAGGATCAGATGGCAGCCGGCGAGCGAGTAGTAGATGTCGCCCTTGTTCGCGTACTCCGTCGCTTTCGTGTAGTCGACGACTGCCGCGGTGCAGTCCCCTTTCGCGTGGTACGCTCCGCCGCGGCCGAAATAGAGACGCACCATCGTGTGAGGCTCATCCGTGAAGGCGCCGGAGTCGATTACTTTGGTGAACAGTTCGATTGCGCGGTCATAGTCCTTTTTCTGAACCGCTTCTTCGGCCTGATACGGAACATTCTGCAGCCGGACTTTTTTCTCAGCTCTGCGGTCGGACGGAAGGCTGCTTGCGAGGGCGTGGACCGTAAGGACGGCGATGATTGCCAAGGATCCTAAACCGGCAAGTGCGCGTTTGATCATGAAACCCCAACTCCTTTTTGTCTTTAGAGAGCTCTAGAGGACCCTCGGCCGAAATGGCGAGGCCGAGCCCCGACGACGAGACCCGGCCCAGCCAACCGAGAGCAATATTACCATCGGCAAGCGAAGAGGGCAAAACGCCCCGTTCACCTTTCCAGAGCCCCAATCGCGTCGGCTAAGGCCACGGTTTGTTTCGCGATTTCGGCGTGCAAAAGCTCAACCATTCTGCCGTCGAGCGAGATCGCGCCCTTACCCTTGTTTTCGGGCAGTTCGAACGCGGCGAGGATGGCTTTGGCCCGGGTAACTTCGACAGGGTCGGGTGCGAAGATGCCGTTGCAGGCATCGACTTGAGAGGGATGGATCAGCGTTTTGCCGTCGAAGCCGAGCGCCCTGCCCTGCTTGCAAACGGCTTCGAAGCCTGCGGTGTCAGCGATCTCGTTGAAGACGCCGTCGATGACGCTCAAACCGTGGGCGCGAGCGGCGAGGACGGTGAGGTTCAGGCTTGCGAGCAGCGCGTCCCGGCCCGGCGTGTGTTGGGCGCGCATTTCCTTGACCAGGTCGTTCGTGCCCATGACGAGGCAGGTAAGGCGCTCGCCGGTGGCCGCAATCGAATACGCGTTGAAGATGGCGTGAGGCGTTTCCATCATGAGCCAAAGTGCACATGAATCCGGCGCGTCTTCTATGTGCTGCTCGGCGTGCGCGACGTCGTTTTCGTCGTTGATCTTCGGCACCAGGATCGCATCGGGGCCCGCTGCGGCAGCGGCGACTATGTCGTCGTGTCCCCATGGGGTGTCCAGGCCGTTGACGCGGATGATGACCTCGCGCTTGCCGAAGCGGCGGTCTTTGACCGCGGCGCCGACCTGGGTGCGGGCGAGGTCCTTTGCTTCCGGCGCGACGGCGTCTTCGAGATCCAGGATCAGCGCATCGGCGGGCAGCGTCGCCGCCTTCTCCAGCGCGCGGGCGTTCGAGCCCGGCATGTACAGCACGCTGCGGCGGGGGCGGATCGTCATGGGGTCAACCTCAAACGTGGGCGGCGCAAACTAGCGGCGGCGGATGGCGAAGCCAAGCGAAGGGTGGTGCCGATTTCCGGCGGCCTTGTGTATGCTGAAGGCATGTCTCAGCCTCTTTGCGTTCTTTCCATTCAGTCCGAAGTGGTGCGCGGGCATGTCGGCAATTCCGCGGCGCGGTTCGCGTTGCAGCGGCTGGGGCTCGACGTGTGGGCGGTGCCGACGGTGCTGCTTTCCAATCATCCGGGGCATGGGCGGTTTCGCGGGGAGACGACGAGCGCTGCTGCGATGGCAGCGCTGATCGACGGGCTCGATGGGCATGGGTGGCTTTCGCGTTGCGACGGGGTGATCTCCGGGTATCTGGGGGCGGCCGAACAGGCGCGCGTCGTGGCCGACGCCGTGCGGCGCGTTAAGACGCAGAATCCTCGCGCGCTTTATTTGTGCGACCCGGTGTTCGGCGACGACGACGGCGCCTATGCGCGGCCGGGCGTTGCCGAGGCGATGGCGCGGGAGCTTGTGCCGCTCTCCGATATCGTGACGCCGAACCGGTTTGAGCTTTCGAGCCTGACGTCGAAAAAGATCGACAGCGCGGCGGATGCTGTGGCCGCCGTCCGGGTATTGGGCAAGGCCGAAACGGTGGTCACGTCCGTGCCGTTTGATGGTGAGCGCATCGGCACGGTTGCGGTCACGCGTGACGGCACGTGGGCTGTTTCCGCGCCGCGCATCGATCAGGTGCCGAACGGCTCGGGCGACCTGCTGGCGGCGCTCTATCTGGCTGCGCGGCTCGCCCAGCGCGATGTTGCTGCGGCTTTGACTGCGGCTTGTTCGGCCGTCGACGGCGTTTTGCGTGCGAGTGCGGGTGCGGACGAACTGCGGCTTGTGGCGGCGCAGGCGGAGATCGTGCAGCCCACTCGTGTTTTGGCGGCGGATGCCGTTCGGTGATAGGTTTGGCCCTCTTCTGCCGGAGGGTGTCATGAACCGCTTCGTTGTTGTGATTGCACTCGTCAG
>JABFRX010000166.1 GCA_013140995.1 Alphaproteobacteria bacterium
GGAGTTCAGGAGGGCGGCGGCGAAGACGTCGGGGTAGTGGCATTTGATCCAGCAAGAGTAATAGACGAGGAGCGCGAAGCTGGCCGCGTGGCTTTCGGGGAAGCCGTAATCGCCGAAGCCTTTGATCTGTTCGAAGCAGCGGGCGGCGAAGTCGGGCTCGTAGCCGTTTTCGACCATGCCGTTGATGAACTTGTCTTCGAACGTCTTGATCGTGCCCAAATGGCGGAACGTCGCCATGGAGCGGCGCAGGCGGTCGGCTTCGGACGGCGTGAATTTCGCGGCGACGATGGCGATGCGCATGGCTTGTTCTTGGAATAGGGGCACGCCCAGCGTGTTCTTCAACACGGCTTCGAGTTCGGGCTTCGGGTAGACGGGTTGTTCGTGGCCTTGGCGGCGGCGGAGGTAGGGATGCACCATGCCGCCTTGGATCGGACCGGGGCGCACGATCGCGACTTCGATGACGAGGTCGTAGAATTTGCGGGGCTTAAGGCGCGGCAGCATCGACATCTGCGCGCGGCTTTCGATCTGGAAGACGCCGATCGTGTCGGCGCGGCAGATCATGTCGTAGACCTCCGGCTCCTCCTTCGGGATGGCGGCCAGCGTTGGTTCGAAGCCGTAATGTTCGTGCAGCATCTCGAGCGCTTTGCGGATGCAGGAGAGCATGCCGAGCGCGAGCACGTCGACTTTGAGGATGCCGAGCGCGTCGAGGTCGTCCTTGTCCCACTCGACGACTGTGCGGTTTTCCATTGCGGCGTTCGAGATCGGGATCACTTCGTCGAGTCGTCCGCGCGTCATCACGAAGCCGCCGACGTGCTGCGAGAGGTGGCGGGGGAAATCGATCAGTTCTTGCGTCAGTGTGAGGGCCTGGGCGAGGCGCTTGTCCGTGGGGTCGAGGCCGATGCGACGGACTTCGTTGTCCATCGGGGCTTCGGTCGACCAACCCCAGAGCGTGCCGGCGAGTGCGCCGATCGTATCTTCGGAGAGGCCGAACACTTTACCGACGTCGCGAATCGCACTCCTGCCGCGGTAGCAGATGACCGTGGCGGCGAGGCCCGCGCGCTCGCGCCCGTAACGTTTGTAGATGTATTGGATCACCTCTTCGCGGCGTTCGTGTTCGAAGTCGACGTCGATGTCGGGCGGTTCTTGCCGTTCGGCCGAGACGAAGCGTTCGAACAGGAGGTCGACTTGCGTCGGGTCGACTTCGGTGACGCCGAGGCAGTAGCAGACGACGGAGTTCGCGGCCGAGCCGCGGCCCTGGCAGAGGATGCCTTGGCTTCGGGCGAAGCGGACGATGTCGAAGACGGTGAGGAAGTAGGGGGCGTAGTTCAGTTCGCCGATCAGCTTCAGTTCGTGGTCGAGGGCGTGTCGGACTTTGGGCGCGAGGCCTTCCGGGAAGCGGCGGCGGGCGCCTTCTTCGGCGTGGTGGGTGAGCGCGTCTTGTGTGGTGGCGAAGCCTTCTTGCGTTTCGTGCGGGTATTCGTAGCGCAGCTCGTCGAGCTTGAAGTTGAGACGTTCGGCGAAGCGCGTTGTCTCTTCGACCGCGTTCGGGATTTGGCGGTAGAGGCGGGCGATTTCGGCGGGCGATTTGAGGTGGCGTTCGGCGTTTGCTTCGAGCTTGAAGCCCGCAGCGTCGAGCGTCGTACGTTCGCGAATGCAGGTCAGTACGTCTTGCAGCGGGCGGCGTTCGGGGGCGTGGTAGAGCACGTCGTTTGTTGCGATGAGAGGGACATCGTGGCGGTGACTGAGCGCGATCAGGCGCTTGATGTGGCGCTGGTCGTCGCCGTTGTAGCGCAGCGTTGCGGCGAGCCAGATCGACATGTGCTTCA
Organism: Alphaproteobacteria bacterium; assembly: GCA_013140995.1. Classification (GTDB taxonomy): domain Bacteria; phylum Pseudomonadota; class Alphaproteobacteria; order Micropepsales; family Micropepsaceae; genus SZUA-430. Next base: position 1,827 of record JABFRX010000166.1, read on the forward strand.
AGCGTTCGAGCGTCGGGCTTGCGGCTTCGATGTTCGGACGCGGGGGGATGAGGATGAGCTGTAGGCCTTCGGCGTGTTCGATGAGATCGTCGAGACGGAGGATGCAGTCGCCTTTCTCGGCGCGTCTGTTGCCCACTGTGAGCAGGCGGGTGAGACGGCCGTAGGCGGCGCGGTCTTGCGGGTAGGCCAAGATGTCGGGGGTGCCGTCCGCGAAGACGAGGCGGGTGCCGACATGGAGCGGGAAGTTCAGTTCCTTCGCCTGCACGTAGGCGCGCACGACGCCCGCGACGGAGTTACGGTCGGTGATGCCGATTGCGGCATGGCCGAGGTCGTGCGCCTGCTTGACGAGCTCCTTCGGGTGCGAGCCGCCGCGGAGGAAGGCGTAGTTCGTCGTTGTTGCGAGTTCGACGTAGTGGGTCATGCGAAAAGGCCATGGACGAACCAGCGCGGTCTTGCAGTTTCGCGGCCGTAGAGGCCTTCGCGGTAGAGCCAGAAGCGGCGGCCGTCTTTGTCTTCGACGCGGAAGTAGTCGCGGGTGAGCGGGCGGCCTTGCGTGTCACGCCACCATTCGGTCGCTATGCGTTCGGGACCTTCGGTTGCGGCGACTTCGTGCATGACGCGGCGCCATTTGAAGCGCGCGGGCGGGCCGTCCGGGATTTCGGCGATGGCTTCGACTTCTTCCGGGCGTTCGAGCATGCGCAAGGGGCGCTCGCAGATGCTGTCTTGCGGGTGCGGTTGCAGGACGAGAGCGGGCAGGGCGCCGCCCCGCGCGGGCGCTTCGACGACGGCGTATTCCGGGATATGGCTTTCGGCGAAGCCGAGACGTTTCACACGGGCGGTGCCGAAGCGCACGCCCAAGCGGTCGACCAGGTGGTCGATATCGTCGTGGCCGTTCGCGCCGCTGACGATGTCGGTCTGCGGCGCGGTTGCTTTTTCTGCTGTCGTCACGGAAAGGCGTACGACATCGAAGCCGAAGCCAGGGTCGAGTTCGTCGGCGAGGGTCGCGAAGCGTTCCCGGAACAGGCGGCAGAGCGCGCGGGCGTCGCGCAAGGGCTTCGACGTCGCGACGGAGAGGCGGCGCACCGCGCCATCGACGCGGTAGAGCGTGACTTGCAGCGCGCGGGCGCCTTCGCCGCGTTCTTCCATGCGTTTGGCGAGATCGTGGGCGAGGTGTTCGACGATTTCGAGGATATAGGCCTCGTGCGTCACCGGTTCGGCGAAGCAGCGCTCGGCGATGTAGGGGGGCACGGGCAGGCGCGGGGTGATTGGCTCGTCGGCGGTGCCTAAGATTTGGTCGAGACGGCGCAACAGGATCGCGCCGAAGCGGGCGGCCAAGGGTGCGCGCGGGCGGTCGACGAGGTCGGCGATCTTTTTCAACCCCACGCGCGCCAAGGCGTCGAGCTTGCCGGCGTCGAGGCGGAGGGCGGCGAGGGGGAGCGGCAGGAGCGTTTCGCGCAGATCGGCGTCGCTCACGATGCGCTTGTCGGCGAACCTGGCGAGCGCCCAGGCGGCGCCGACGGTGCCCGCGACGCTGACGCGTGCGGTGAAGCCTTGCAGAGCGAGGCGGCGGACGATGTCCTTGCGCATCGCCTCTTCGCCGCCGAACAGGTGCGCGCAGCCGGTGATGTCGAGCATCATGCCGCCGTCGCTCAGGCCCACGAGCGGGGTGAAGCGGGTGAGCCAGTCTGAGATCGCCTCGGCGAGCTTCGCGTCGGCGGCCTCATCGGCGTGGTCGACGGCGAGCGCCGGGTGCATCGCACGGGCGTCGGCGAGCGGCATGCCCGCGCGCAGGCCCAGTGCTGCTGCGGCGGCGTTCAGCGCCGTCAGGCGGAGCGCGCTTTTGACCTCCGCGACGATCGCACGGGGATCAAACGGCCTCGGCGAAAGCGCGCGCTCGATCCGGTCGGTCGGCAAATGGGCGAGCCAGACTGCGAGATAGCGGCGAGGTTGCGAATTTGCGTTCATGGGATTGCCATTCGACGCGCCATTGGCCGCACTGGCCAAAGCGGTTTTTCACGAGATGGAGGTGGAACGTGGGACGGCCGAGGCCGCCGAAGGCGTCGGGCGTGCTGGGCACGGATGCGACGAGCC
>JABFRX010000106.1 GCA_013140995.1 Alphaproteobacteria bacterium
TCTTTCAGGTCCAGATAGACGTGGCCGGAGGTGTGGCGCTTCACGCCGGACAGTTCGCCGCGCACGCGCACGAACGCGAAATCGCGCTCGACCGTTTTCTTCACCGCGCCCGAGATTTCGCTGACCGTGTATTCGGGCACGTTGGCAGCGGGTTCTTCGCGCGCGATCAGTGGGGGCGAATCCGTGGAGCTCATACACTCACCCTATCCAGCGTAAGGCGTTGGCACGACTGCGGTTTTGGGTGCCCACGCTGAAACGACGAAAAAACGAATCCGTAGCATGCGTAATTTCCGCGGAGTTGCGCGGAAATTGCCGTAGCGAATGCGTAGCTTAAGCGTAACGAACGCGGGGGTTGGCGTAGCGCGGCGGCGCGGATGGGGGCGTGAAATGTCGGCGATTGGCGCATAGTGTACAAATAGCGAACATCGTGCGAAAAGTCAAGTAAAATCAATGCTTCTCGCCTGGTAAAACCAGCGCATTCTGGTGCGCTACAAAAGCGAGCACAGCCTGTACGACGTTCACTGCGTTCTCGAACCCATTGGCAAGGTCGAAGGGGACCAATCGTTGTCAGGCTGTGGTACGAAATCTCATTCCATAGATGGGCGTGTAGTGGATCATGAGAACGATTTCGGCGGCTTTGTTGTTTGGCCTTGCTCTGGCGGGGACCTCGGTCGCTGCGCCGGGCGCGCAGCCACCGGTCTATCCGTTCAATATTCAGCGTAGCGTCGAGCCGGGAGCGGCGTTCTCGGCTGCGAAGGGCGGCGTGTTTTATGCCGAGACCTCAGCCGGTTCTCCGGGCACGTTCGTGCTCGACACCGCGCGGGCGGACGATTGGCCGATCGTGATCGAGCCTGTCGATGTCCTGAACAAGGCAGCGGCGCATCTCAGCGACCGGTCGTTCTGGGGCGTCAAGAAACAGAAGGTCGATTTCTATTGCCCTGAAAAATTCGGCGACTTCGCGAAGGCGTCGTCCCGAATCGAAGGTTATCCGACCATCTGCTTGGTCGACACTGACCAAGACCAGACGTTCGACAGCGCGGTGCGCGCCTATTCGTTTAGTACGTTTGCAATGGGCTACATGACCTTCCGCGACCAAGCCGAAAAGATCACGCCTGTGGCCTACGCCGTGCGAACGCACCATCCAGACGCTGGCAAGGAAGCAATCGTCGAACTTCGTTTTGACGGCCTTAAAGGCGATGTGATCAGGCTGACGGTGCTCGCGCGCAGCGCGGATTCATCCACTGCAGTGTACGCGAAGCAAATCGAGGTGCCGCGCGCAGCGGCCACTGCCTTCGCGATCGAACATCCGTTCTTGGGGTCGCCAGGTTTTCGCCGCGCGCTCGGCCACGATCGACCAGCGCCTTCGCCGCTTTCCGAGGGGGCGAAGCCTCCACCAGTGTCCGCACCGCCCCGTCCCATTCCCACCATGACGATTGCCATCACGAAGGTGGACGCAAAGTCCGTTAGCGGCAGCGTAGTCTCCGCCTTCCCTGACTGGGTCTGGCATCGCACGACGTGCCAGCCAATCCGCTTGCCACTCGGCAAAGGCGAGAAGGCGACGGAAACCGCGCTTCCTGCAGCCGCACCGCCGGCGCAGCCAACAATTTGCGAAGGGGCCACATGGCGCGACGGAACGACGTTGATCTCGACCAGCCCCGCGAGTGCGGACGGGTTGATGCGGACGACTACGATGAGCAACGAAAAGCCGAAGCCTTAGGCAAAGCCTGAGCGAAAGCAGGCGCTACGCCTGCGCTCCGAGGGCCGACCGCGGTCCCAGGGGCTTTCTACGATCCCGCTTGCAGCGTCACGGTCGCCTTCGTTTCGCCGCGTTGGCCGGCGCCGGAGCCGCTGCCGCTGCTGTCGCGGCGGGTGACGAGGAGGCGGTCGCCGGCGATGCTGTAGATGCGGTTCTCGCTGTTCTTTGCCTCGAACGTCACGACGATGTAGGCGCTGCCCTTTGTTGTCGCCTCTGCGCGGCTGGCCAGCGGGCGGCCGGCTTCGTCGATCCACACGTCGAGGGTCGCCGACTGCTTGTCGACGAATTGCTGGTTCTTCGGCACCGTCAGCTCGAGACTGAGAAGACGCGCCGGCTTTCCGTTCCAAGCTTCGCTTCGCTCTGCCTTCAGCTTCGCACCTTCAAGGCGGACGAGAAGCGTCTCGGCCGCGTGAACCATGCTGTGCACTTTGGCATAGTCGAGTTCGTTGAGGGCGTTGCGCGTGGGGATGGGCGCCGTGCTGTCGGTCTGGCGCCCTGCCCCTTCGGCCGTCGCCTTCACAATGATCTCCCGGGGATAGACGAGGCGCAGGCCCTGGGGTCCATCCTCAGCGGACAGCGTGGCGGTGCCGCTGGCGTTGCGGACTTTGTCGTCATCGTCTTTCGAGGTGGTCGCGACCTGGGCCGTCAGCGTCACTTTGACGGGCGCGGTACCGCGAAGGCCGCCAAGCGCGGTACGCAAGTCGTCGAGACCGCTCGCCCGTGCGGCGGGCATCGCATGGGCGGCAACGAGAAGGCCGAGGCCCAAGGCCCATGCTCGCGGGGCCGAGCAGACGGGTTGGTTGCGCCTGCGCATGATGTTCTCTCCCGCTCGTGGACGTGCTGGCACCTAGCGAACCATGCATCGTGAGAAGCGGCAAGGCGGCTTTATGCTCGATCTCTCGGAATGCGGACCGGATAGTTGGCCGAGGCGGTCATCGCGCGATGCGAGGTCTAGACCACTAGTTCGGGGGACATGTCACAGGCGTTCTTATTTGACATGCAAAAAGAGCCGGCTGGAAGCCGGCGGTCCCAGGGCTCGTGCTATGCCGTCTTCGCTCTGCTCAGTCTGCAATAGCCGATCGCGAGGATGGCTGAGCCCGCTGTGACGGTCAGGGCTATTGGGGTTGCGATGTCCAGCGGGGCGAAGGCCCAGAGGGCGGCGCTGATGAGGCCGCCGAGGACGAAGACCCAGCCGGCGAAGCGGCGGCCCGAGCGCGCGACGGGTGTGCGGAGTACGGCTTTTGGGATCGCGTTGCCGTAGTAGGCGAGCAGCAGCGCGTTGAAGACCATCATGACGCGGACGGGCGTGTCGGGCCCAAGTACGCCCGTCGTGACGCCCCAGGCGGCGGCGAGCGAGGCAGCGATCATCGCGGTCGCGACGAGACCTGCTTGCGTGATTGACTTCATGTTACCGCTCTCCTTTTTGCGTGCGGGCGCCCCCTTTGCGGTTCGGCGCCCAAGCCAAACGTTTGTGCAAAGCCCATTAATGCCTCTTCCAGCACCGAGAGTTTCAGATGGTAGATCACCGATTTTCCGTCTTTCTCAGCCTCGACCAGGTTTGCTTCGCGCAAGACGGCGAAGTGCGCTGACATCGTGGGCTTCGAGACGTCGAAGTGATCGGCGAGGTCGCCCGCGCTCATCGGGCCGTTGCGCAGAAGCTGCAACACGTGGCGACGCGTGGGGTCGGACAGGGCTTTGAACACACCGGACATAAATCGATATTTAGCTAATCATCGAAATGATGTCAAGGGCGTGCGCGGCTATTGCGCGGCATAGGCCATGTTGCGAGACGACCAAACGGGTACGCCGACGCCGAAGAAATCGCGGTCGTGGCTCCAGATGCCGCCACCGGCGGCTAGTGCGGCGGCGAGGACCGGCCAATCGGATTGGGCGCGTTCGTGAAGGCGGCGGCGTGCCTGACCTTCCATCGCGGCACAAAACTCCACGGCCAGCGGCGTCACCAGCGACGTGACGGCTTCGAGGCCCCGGCGTGCCTCCGTTTCGGTCAAGCCGATCTTGCCGGTCAGTACGCGCGCAGCTTCCAGGATTTGGCTTTCGGTTACGGCGAGCGCAACGCCGCGCGCTTGCGCTGCCGCCAGCACGCGCGGGACCTGCCGCCCCAAGACGGCGGCCACCAGTATGTTTG
>JABFRX010000041.1 GCA_013140995.1 Alphaproteobacteria bacterium
CGCGTCGCTGTCCGCGCTTTCGCTATCCTCCTGCGCGCTCTGATCGGAATCCTCGTCCGATCCATCCGGGTCTTCACCGAGTTCGTCGCCAAGCCCCAAGTCAGACAATATCCGCCGTGTCACCTTCGCAAACGCCGCCTGATCCTTGATCACGTCATCGAGCCGTTCGAAATCGGAACCGGCCTTCGCCTCGATATGCTCGCGCCAAGCCTCGGCGACCGCCTTGCCCGCAGCCGGCACTGGCCGCCCGGTCAGCCGCTCGCGCATGAGAAGTCCCACGGCCTCCGCCAGCGGCGCCTCGTTGCGGTCGCGCGCGTTCGCAAAGCCCTTCTGCTTCAATCGCGCCTCAAGCGCGACCTCAAGGTTCTTAGCAACGCCCTTCATCGCGATCGAACCGATGGACTCGACGCGCGCCTGTTCCGCCGCCTCGAAGATCGCCCGCGCGGAAGAACCCGGCGGCGCGTAGTTCGCGTGCGTCTTGTCGTCGTGCAGCGCAAGGCGAAGCGCGAACCCATCCGCCACGCCCCGCGTCTGCGCAACGTCGTTCTTCGGCAGATCGCGGCCGGGCAAGGGCAGGCGCGCCTTCAACCCTTTGAGCGTCGGCGGCTCCGTCCCGAACGCAATCTCAAGCTCCGGCTCAGCCCCCATCGCCCGCATGGTGTTCGCCACCGCACGCTTAAAAGGATCAGCCGGGCTCTCGGATTTAGTGACCACAGAGGTCTGACCTTACGCCACCATCACCTTCGCCGACGACTCCGGCAGTTCCTCGCCGAAGCAGCGTTGGTAGAACTCCGCCACCGTCGCGCGTTCGAGTTCGTCGCACTTGTTCAAGAACGTCACGCGGAAGCCGAAGCCGACGTCGTTGAAGATCTCGGCGTTCTCGGCCCACGTCAGAACCGTGCGCGGGCTCATGACCGTCGAGATGTCGCCGTTCATGAACGCGTTGCGCGTGAGGTCGGCGACCCGCACCATCGCAGCCACCTTCTTCTTGCCTTCCGCGCCCGTGTAGTGCGGCGCCTTCGCCAAGATAATGTCGACTTCCTTGTCGTGCGGCAGATAGTTCAGCGTCGTGACCACGTTCCAGCGGTCCATCTGTCCCTGATTGATCTGCTGCGTGCCGTGATAGAGCCCGGTCGTATCGCCAAGCCCGATCGTGTTCGTGGTCGAGAACAACCGGAACGCCGGATGCGCCTTGATCACGCGGTTCTGGTCGAGCAGCGTGAGCTTGCCCGACTGCTCCAGCACGCGCTGAATGACGAACATCACGTCCGGCCGCCCTGCGTCGTACTCGTCGAACACGAGCGCGACCGGATGCTGCAAAGCCCACGGCAAAATGCCTTCGCGGAACTCGGTCACCTGCATGCCCTCGCGCACGACGATCGCGTCTTTACCGACCAGGTCGATACGCGAGATGTGGCTGTCGAGGTTGATGCGGATACAGGGCCAGTTGAGCCGCGCCGCCACCTGCTCGATATGCGTCGACTTACCCGTGCCGTGATAGCCCTGAATCATCACGCGCCGGTTGAACGCAAAGCCGGCCAGAATGGCGAGCGTCGTCTCGCGGTCGAAGCGATACGCGGGATCGAGGTCGGGCACGTACTCGTTCGCCTTCGAAAAGGCGGGAACCTTCATCGAAACGTCGATGCCGAAGGCCTTCTTCGCGTCGATGGTCGTGTCGGGCTGGCTATCGGTCGCCAAACCGTTTTGGGGCGTTGTCATGCTCTCGGGCTTTCGTGGCAATGTCGCAGCATCCTAGATCGCGCCCCTCGCGCGAAGAGGAAGCAGGGTCGTCAAATCAGTTCAAGAATAGCCCGTCGAGCGCAGTTGCCCATAGGCTTTGATGACTTGACCCAGCCGCTCTTCGGCGCCGCGATCGCCGCCGTTGGCGTCGGGGTGGTAGCGCTTAACCAATTCCTTAAAGCGCGCCTTGATGTCCTGCAAGGTGGCGTTGGCTTCAAGTCCCAGCGTATCGAGGCTCGACTGCTGCATCTTCGAGAGCCGCCGCTCCGCCGTGCCGTTACGGTTTGCCGCACTTGTCTTAGCCTCCGCGCCGGTCGGCCCGTCGTCGAAGATCAGGAACGGATCGACATACGCGCCTCGGAAGTAGAATTGCAGCTTCTCATTCGGCCCCGCCGCACCGCCGCCGAGCTTCCAGGTGGGGCGAAGGCCGACCAGCGTCGCGCGTTGGTAAGCGTCGATCTCGCCCGGCGTCATACCGCGAAAGAAGTCCCACGACTGGTTGTACTCGCGCACATGGTCGAGGCAGAACCAGTAGTACTCGTGGAGCGTGGTCCGGCTCCTCGGCGCCTTGTGCGAACCGCCCGCCTCGCAGCCCGGCTTGTCGCAGGCGCGCGTCGGCTTGATCACAGGTTGCCGTTTGACCCGCAACTCCTGTGCCCAGCGTGACGCGTGCTTCGTACTCTCACCCATGGCAAGGTCGAGTATGGGAACGCCCGGTTAAGAAGACAAGAATTGACATTGCGTTTGGAATGACTCACGAGCGCTTCGAGATGACGATCGCAGAAACCATACGGACGAAGCTCGAGGCCGCATTTGCGCCAGAGAAACTCGACGTGCGCGACGAGTCCGAAATGCATCGCGGCCACGCCGGCCACCGCGAGGGCGGCGAAACACACTTCCGTGTGGCGATTGTGTCAGCCACGTTCGAAGGCCTGAGCCGCATCGACCGCCACCGGAAAGTCCACGCCGTTCTAGACGCCGAACTAAGAGACCGCGTCCACGCCCTAGCCCTGACACTGCTGACACCGGAAGAAGCCGCGCACCGGATGTGAATCTTGTGTCACGCGAAGCCGCGGAGAAGAAATGCCTCACACGCGGCTTCGCATGAGACCAACCCTCACGCCCCCTGTGACGCAGCCTCGGCCGCTTGCGCTGGTGTAACCCGCAGCGCGGTGATCTGGTTCTTCTGCCGGCGCAGCACTTCGAACTTGAAGCCGTGGAAGCTGAACACTTGGCTCACGTCCGGAATCGTCTGCGCCTCGTGAATCACAAGCCCCGCGATCGTCGTCGCCTCTTCATCCGGCAAGGTCCAGTTCATGACCCGGTTAAGCTCGCGGATCGTGACCCACCCGTCGACGTTGACGCTGCCGTCCTGCTGCTGACGAACGCCCGACACGGGGACATCGTGCTCGTCGCGAATCTCACCGACGATTTCTTCCAAAATGTCTTCGAGCGTGATCAAGCCCTGCAGCGCGCCGTACTCGTCCACGACCAGCGCAAAGTGTACGCGCCGCTGTAAGAACGCGCGCAACTGATCGGTCAGCATCGAGGTATCCGGAATGAACCACGGCTTCGCCACGATCGACATGATGTTGATCGCCTTCACGTTGCCTTGGCTGCGCGACATCGCGCGCAGCAAATCCTTCGCGTGCAGAATGCCGACGATGTTGTCGGGATCGCCTTTGTAAACCGGCAGGCGCGTATGCGGTTGCGACAGGACGCGATCGAGTACTTCTTCCGGCGGCATGTCGCCGTCGATCATCGTCATGGCCTTGCGGTGGATCATGACGTCCGCCACCTGCAGGTCTTTCAGGTCCAAAATGCCGCCCAGCATGTTCCGGTCCGACGTCTGCACCGCGCCCTGGATATGATGCAGGTCAATCGCGCCGCGCAGTTCTTCCGTCGCCGCATCCTCGGCTTCTTCCTGGTCGTCGACCAGACCCTGCGACTTCACCCCCCTGATTCGGAGGAGCATCGCGACAAACCACTGGATCGCATCGACGACCGGGCTCAGAAAATACACGGCGATCCTGACCGGCCGCCCGATCGAAAGCGCGGTGCCGTCCGCGTTCGTGATCGCATAGGTCTTGGGCAAAACCTCACAGAACACGAGCACCATCACGGTGATGAGGACGGCGCCAGCCGCCACGCCCGCGTTTCCGAACAGCGTGACGAGCACGGTCGTGACCAACGCCGAAGACACGACGTTCACGAACGTGTTGGTGAGCAAGATCGCGCCGATCATCTGTTCGCGATGCGCCATCAACCAATTGACGGACTTCGCGCGGGCTTCGCCGTCCTTCTCAAGCTGATGCATCCGCGCCTTCGACACCGCGGTCAGCGCCGTTTCCGCAGCCGACGTTAGCCCCGAAAAAAGCATCAACACGAGTGTGGCCACGAGCACGAACAAAAGTTCCCAGCCCGTGACGGCCGAAACCGGAATGATTTGGTCTTCCATGAGAGTCCTGTTTCTTTGAGCGTCCGGTCTACCGCGCCAGCGCGTCTGTCAGAAGCGATGCTACCGATTTAAGATCGATGTCGTTCGCGACGAACGCCTGTCCGATCCCGCGCGCAAGCACGAACACAAGCTTGCCGCCCGATGCCTTTTTATCTTGTTTCATGATCTCGATCAGGTCGTCCGCCGATGCGCCGAGTTCCGGCAAATCCGCGAACGATGTGGGCAGCCCTGCCGCCGCGAACCATCCGCGCACTTGGGCTCCCTGCCCCGGGGGACAAAGCTTCAGCCGCTCGGACAGTTCGAACGCCATGACGCAGCCGAAGGCAACCGCCTCGCCGTGCAACACCCTGCCCGAATACCCGGCGCACGCCTCGATCGCATGCGCAAACGTGTGGCCGAGATTGAGTAACGCGCGCTGCCCCGCCTCGCGCTCGTCGGACTCGACCACGCGCGCTTTCATCCGGCACGACGTGACGATCGCTTTGGTCCGTTCGGGGCCAGCCTTCCGCAGGATCAACGAGGCGTTCGCGCCCACCCACTCGGCAAACGCCGCATCGCCGATCAAACCGTACTTCAGAATCTCGGCATACCCCGCGCGCATCTCGCGCGGCGGCAACGTGTCGAGCACGGCGGTATCGGCCAGCACCAAACACGGCTGGTGAAATAGTCCGACCAGGTTCTTACCCTGCGGCATGTCGATGGCGGTCTTGCCGCCCACTGAAGAGTCCACCTGCGCGAGCAGCGTCGTCGGCACCTGGACGTAGTCCAGCCCGCGCTTAGTGATACCCGCAGCAAACCCCGCAAGATCGCCGATCACGCCGCCGCCAAGTGCGATCACCAGATCGCCGCGCTCGACCTTCGCATCGAGCATCTGGCTCACAAGCTGTTCAAGCACGCCGAAACTCTTGCTCGCCTCGCCCGGCGGCAGCACCGCTGCGGTTTGCGAAAGCCCCGCCGCTTCGAGCGACTGCGTGAGCGTCTCCATGTGCAGCCCGGCCGTATGGTCGTCCGCGACGATGAATGTGCGCTTTGCGCGCTTCAACGCAGCAATCTCTTTACCAGCATCTTTCAGCACGCCCGCACCGACGACAATGTCGTAGGCACGGCCGCCCAAATCGACGCGTAGTCGTTCGCTCATGACGCCTTCACACCGATCGCCGTCAAGTGCGCGAGTATCCGCTGCACGATCGCATCGTGCGGTCCGCCGTTGGAATCGACCGTCAGATCGGCCTCCGCGTAGACAGGGTAGCGCTCCGCCATCAGCCGCTCCATCGTAGCCCGCGGATCGTCATTCTTGAGTAGCGGCCGGGTAGGGCGCTTCAACACCCTCTCCATCAGCAAACCGATATCGGCGCGCAGCCACACCGAAAAGCCCATGCGCTTAATCAGAACGCGCGTCGTGGGATCCATGAACGCGCCGCCGCCGGTCGCAAGCACATGCCGCGGCCCGGCCAGCAGCCGGGTGATGACCTTGCGCTCGCCCTCGCGGAACGCCGGTTCGCCGTAGCGCTCGAAGAAGTCGGATATGGAACAGCCCGCTGCGGTTTCAATTTCATGATCCGCGTCGTGGAACGGCAACTTGACCGCGTTGGCCAAGCGCCGGCCAACCGTGCTTTTACCGGCACCCATGAGCCCAACGAGCACAATTGAGCGTTCGCTGAGGGGTGGCCCCGCTTCCGGACTTTCCGTGTGTTCCTGCACCTGCATATATTGTTCTAGCCTGGCGGAATCAGCATGTACATGAACTGCTTGATCGCTGCCAGTGAGGGGCAAGAATAGGGGAACGCCGTGCGGCGCAGACGTTACCAGCGCAATTTCGACGGCCCCGGCGGCTTACAACAGCTTGGCCGCCTGGTCGGCGTGGCTTTAGTATTGTTGGCAATGGGTGCGGGGGCGCTCGCGTACTACGGCTCGACCGTGACCCCGCAGGTACGCAAGGTCGAGAAGGTTCTGCCCGATGATCGGTTCCCGCGTTAACGTCCTTCTCGCCGTACTCGCTGCCTCGACATCGTTGGCGGTTGCGGCAGAACCCGAAACTCAGGGTTCGGCGAAAACGGCGCCGCGCACACTGACACCACAAACCGAACTGCCACCCGATCCTGCAACCGCGACGGTTCCAACCAGCCCTGTCGAACAAGCGGTCCCCGACAAACCCGGCGCACCCGCCGGACCGCGCGTCACCGTCAGCGATCTCGCCGCGATCGACCCTGCAGGTGCAGGCTTGTTGAGCGCGGGCTCGGGGGGCTTCGCGCCGAGCCTTTGGTCGGGAAGTGCGCGACCCGCCGTCGCCTCGCGCATCGCGCAGCTTCCGGCCGCGCCGAATTCGCCCGCGATGCAGAACCTGCTGAAGCGCGTGCTGCTCAGCCAAGGCAATCCGCCGGCCGGTGAAACACCGCCGGACGAACCGTCGTTCCTCGCGCAGCGCCTGCAGCGGCTAGTCGCAAATGGTTTGATCGACGAAGCGGCAATGCTAGGCGCGCAAAGCGCACGCACGGACTCCTTCGCACGCCAAGCAACGGCCGAGGCCATCCTGCTGCAAGGTCGCGACGCCGACGCGTGCGGGGATGGGACCTCGCTGCGCCAATCGTCGAACGATCCGTATTGGCTAAAGCTTCGCGTCTTCTGCTATCTCGCGCAGAACGACGAACAAGCTGCCGCGCTCACGCTGAACGTCATGCGCGAGCGCAACATCAACGACGACACGTTCTTCACGCTCGCCGACGCGATCGCGGGCGGGAGCAACGCAAACCTCGCGGCGTTGCCTGCACCGTCGGGCCTGCACCTTGCGATGATGCGCAAAGCAGGGGCCACCGCGCCAGCCCCGCTCGCAGGCTGGGTTCCCGGCACGCAAATGCTGGCGCAATCGGCCGACCCCGCTGTCCGGTTGGCGGCGATGGAGCGCGCAGCGCTGGCGAGTCTGAAGCCGATCGAAGATTTGCGCCAAGCCTACAGCGCCGAAGTCTTCACGCCCGATCAACTCGACGACCCGGAAGAATGGGCGGCAAAGCTGCCGCTCGCGCGTGCGAACGCACTCTACTTCCGCTCGATCACGGCACGCACAGTGCCGACCGCACGCGCCGCCGCGTTCGCCGCAGCTTTGCAGCGCGCCGAGTCGCAAAACCGCTTTGCACTATTTGCAACGTTGAGCGCGGGGCTCGCGCAGCAACTGGCGCCGTCGCAAGACACAAGCTGGCTGGCTCCCAGCGCCACGCGCGTGCTGCTCTACGCGCGCCGCGACAAGGCCGCTGAGCAATGGCTGACGGTGCTGACGTCGCCCACGGACATCGCCGCCGCGAACGCGCTGCAAGTTCAACTCGGCCTCGTGCGTCCCTCGGCAGAAAATCTCGCACGCATGCAAAGCGGGCTGACGTGGCTCGGCCAGCACGCGCTCAAACATGGTCCATCGAAAGACTGGCTGATGGAACGCGCGACACGCGAAATTCCGCTGCTCGAAGCGCTGGGCTACACGATCCCACCTGACGCACAATGGGCCGTCTCCGCAAATACAACGGGCGTCGTGCCGTCTGGCGCCGCCGCCGAAGCGCTGACCGCCATCGGCCGTAGCGCGCTCGACAGCCGCCAAGGAGAAACGATCCTAAACGCGCTCGTGGCGTTAGGCGCGGGCGGCCCCGCGCGCGCGCAAGGCCAAACGGTCGCCCGCGTCGTCAAAGCGCTGATCGCCGTCGGCTTGCGCGACGAAGCCCGCGCACTCGCGATCGAGTCCGTACTCGGCGCGCCGGTGCGTAAAAGCTCATGACGGGCAAAGCCGACGTCGGCCTGCACCTTCTCGAAGCTTTCCTCGAAATGCTGAGCGCCGAACGCGGCGCCGCCGTCCACACGCTCGACGCCTACCGCCGCGATCTTCTCGACTTCGCGGGCCACCTGCGTAAGAAGGGCAGGGCGTTCACAAACTCGTCCGCCGCCGACATCCGCGACTACCTCGCCTCGCTCTCGGCCGCAGGGCTCAAAGCGTCGACGCAAGCTCGCCGGCTGTCCGCTCTACGCCAACTGCACCGCTTCCTGTTCGACGAAGACATCCGCACTGACGACCCAACGTCTGCGATCGAGTCGCCCAAGCGCGGCCGCCCGCTGCCGAAAGTCGTGACGGAAGGCCAAACCCAAGCTCTGATCGACGCGGCAGCGGCGCTCGAAGGTCCCGAAGCCATAAGGCTGCTGTGCATCGTCGAACTGCTCTACGCCTCGGGCCTGCGCGTCTCCGAACTCGTGACGCTTCCCTTGGCAGCCGCGAGCGGCGAACGGCGCATGCTTCTGGTCAAAGGTAAGGGCGGCAAAGAACGCCTGGTTCCGCTCGGCACACCGGCACGCGAAGCGATCAAGACCTACCTGGTTGTCCGTCCGCGCTTCCTTCCGCAGTTGGAACGCGCGCAACGCTTCTTATTCCCATCGCGCGGTGTAGAAGGCCACTTAACGCGCCGCCGCGTCGCGCAATTGCTGAAAGACCTAGCGGTGAAGGCAGGCGTCGATCCGCGAAAACTTTCTCCACATGTGTTGCGCCATGCGTTTGCAAGCCATCTGGTCGCGCACGGCGCCGACTTGCGCAGCGTGCAACAACTGCTGGGGCACGCCGATATCGCGACGACGCAGATTTACACCCACGTTCAGGATGAAAGGTTAAGACGCCTCGTGGCGGAAAAGCACCCTTTGGCCGTGCGTCGCAAGCGTTGACTGTGCGAGAGGGGAGGCATAGCTTCCCGGCCTCTTTTGAGGGGGCCCTACGTCGTAGTTCCAAAGGCGGGGCATTCGCATGAGCTTCACGACTGTCGAAAGTGTTCCGCCGCGTCTGAACAGGTCGCAGCTCTTCGCGCCGGGCGTGCGTCCTACGTTGTTCGAGAAAGCGGCGGCCAGCGACGCGGACGTCATCTGCCTCGACCTCGAAGACAGCGTCGCGCCCGCGGACAAACCAGCGGCGCGCGCGAACGTCATCCAAGCACTGAAGACCGTAAACTTCGGCACCAAGTCGATCTCGGTCCGCATCAACGGCCTCGACACGCACTACTGCTACCGCGACGTCGTCGACATCATGGAGCAGGCGGGCGAACGGCTCGACCTCATCATGATCCCCAAGGTCGGCGTAGCCGCCGACGTCTACGCGATCGATATGCTGATCTCGCAGATCGAAGCGGGCATCGGTCGCAAGAAGAAGGTGAAGCTCGAAGTCATCATCGAAAGCGTGCTCGGCCTGAATAACATCGACGCGATTGCGGGTTCCTCGAAGCGGCTTGAGTCGCTGCACTTCGGTTCCGCCGACTACGCGGCGTCGGCCGGGATGCGCACGACGAACATCGGCGGCCCGAACAAAGACTACGTGGTCCTGACCGACAAGGACGAAGCGGGCAAGCGCGAGCACCACTGGTCCGACCTCTGGCACTATTCGACGGTGCGCATGGTCGCCGCCGCCCGCGCGCATGGTCTGCGCCCGATCGACGGCCCGTTCGGCGACTACTCCGACGAAGCGGGCTTCATCGCCCAGGCGCAGCGCACGGCCGTCTTGGGTTGCGAAGGCAAATGGGCGATCCACCCCAGCCAAGTGGCGCTTGCGAACCGGGTATTCACGCCGCCCGCCGACGAAGTGAAACGTGCGGAGGCGATCCTCTCCGCGATGAAAGAAGGTGCAGCAAAAGGCATGGGCGCCGTCGCGCTGAACGGCAAGCTGATCGACCTCGCCTCGATCCGCCAGGCCGAGGTGATCGTGCGCCAGATGCAAATGATCGCCGAGCGAACGAAGGCCTGACGCGGGAACACATCCGCAAAGCGCGCTCATGGACACCACCACCACAGACATTGATCCGAAAGCGCAAACCGCGCGCCAACGCACGCTGGCGTTGGCGGCGCTCGGCATCGTCTTCGGCGACATCGGCACCAGCCCGCTCTACATGATGCGCGAGACGTTTCACGGCGGCATGGGCCTAGATGAAGCATCGGTCTATGGCGTGCTGTCGATCGCGGTCTGGTCGCTCGTCATCATCGTGACGCTGAAATACTGCGTCTTCGTCATGCGCGCAGACAACAAGGGCGAGGGCGGCGTGCTGTCACTCGCTTCGCTCGCACTCAGAACCGGCCATGCCGCGCCGCGCCGCCGCCGCATCATCTGGCTGCTCGCGCTCACCGGCCTCTCGCTGTTCTATGGCGACGCATTGATCACGCCGTCCGTCTCGGTGTTGTCCGCTGTCGAAGGTTTGAAGGTCGCGACCGATGCGTTCGACGATTTGGTTGTCCCGCTCGCGACCGTCATCCTAATCGGCCTGTTCATGCTGCAGAGCCGCGGCACCGCTGGCGTGGGCCGCTTGTTCGGCCCGATCATGGTGCTGTGGTTCCTGACGCTCGGAACACTCGGCCTAATCGAAGTCCTTCAACACCCCGCGATCTTAAGCGCGATATGGCCCGGGTATGCGATCGATCTCATCATCGCCAAGCCCTGGATCACGTTCGTGGCCTTGGGCGCGATCGTGCTCTGCGTGACCGGCGCCGAAGCGCTCTACGCCGACATGGGCCACTTCGGTCGCGGACCGATCCGCATCGCGTGGGCCGGCGTTTCGATCTGCCTGATCCTGAATTACTTCGGCCAAGGCGCGCTGCTTCTGTCAGACCCGTCGGCAATCAAGAACCCGTTTTACCGCCTCGCACCTGAGTGGGCGCTCTACCCGATGGTCGTGCTTTCGACCTGCGCGACGGTGATCGCTTCGCAAGCGGTCATCTCGGGCGTCTTCTCGCTGACGCGTCAGGCGATCCAATTGGGTTATCTGCCCCGCATGGACATCCGCCACACCTCGGCGACCGAGATGGGGCAGATCTACATTCCGCAAATCAACTATCTGCTCATGGTCGGCGTCGCGATCGTCGTGATCTCCTTCCAAAACTCAAGTGCGCTCACACATGCCTACGGTCTCGCCGTCACCGGGGCGATGATGATAGACGGCTTGCTCGCGGCGATCGTCGCCAGATGGCTCTGGGGCTGGAGCCGCTGGCTCGCCTGGACGGTTTTCGGCGCCTTCTTCCTCGTCGATCTGATGTTCCTAACCTCGAACATGTTGAAGATCCCGACCGGCGGCTGGTTCCCGATCGTGTGCGCGATTGCGGCCCTTGCCGCCTTCATGGTCTGGAACCGCGGCCGCGAAATTCTGGTTACAAAACTCTACCGCGACGCCATGCCGATCCGCGAGTTCCTGGAACATTGGGACCGCACGACCGAACGCGTCAGCGGCACGGCCGTCTTCATGACCTCGAACCCCGCCGTCATCCCGACCGCGTTCCTGCACAACCTAAAGCACAATCACGTCGTTCACGAACGCGTCGTCATCATGAAGGTCGACGTGAAGGACTTCCCGCGCGTCGCCGACGCCAACCGCATCGAAGTCGAAAAGCTCGGCAAAGGCTTCCACCAAGTTATCGTCCACTACGGCTTCATGGAACGCCCGGACGTCCCCCGCGCACTCGAACTCTGCCGCCAATTCGGTCTATCGTTCGACCTCATGCAAACGACGTTCTTCCTAGGCCGCGAAACCCTAATCCCCGCCCGCCGCTCGGAACTAAGACGCTGGCAAGCCGCCCTCTTCATCGCTATGCAAGCAACAGCCCTCTCCGCCACCCGCTTCTTCCGGATCCCCGCAAACCGCGTGGTCGAAATGGGCACGCAGGTGGAGATTTAGTGCATCTTCAAATGCGCAAGCTTTTCCGGATTGCGCACGATGTAGATCGCACCGATCTTGTCGCCGTCGATGTCGAGTTGCGCGACGGTCTCGAACCCTTGACCGTCGCGGAACCAGACTGACGGAACGCCGTTCACCGTGATGAACTTCATCGCCTGCGGCCCGCCTTTCGCGTTGGCTAGATGCAGCATCAACCGCGCGACCTCCTCCGGCGCATCGACCACGCGCAATGCGGCCGGTGCTTTGCCGCCGCCGTCGCTGATGAAGCGCACGTCGCCCTTCATGATCGCGACCAGGCGCGATGTATCGTTCGCCGCGACCGCCGACAGGAACTCCGCCATCAACCGCTGATGCGCCTCAGGCTCCGCACGAAACCGCGGCCGCTCCGCACGCACGCGTTCCCGCGCCCGCGACACGAGCTGGCGCACAGCAGGTTCGTTCTTGCCCAAGGCTGCCGCGATCTCCGCATACGAACTGTCGAACGCCTCGCGCAGAATGAACGCTGCCCGCTCCTCCGGCCCCAACCGCTCCAACACGACCATCAACCCCAGCGACAGATCGTCGGCAAATGATTCCATTTC
>JABFRX010000140.1 GCA_013140995.1 Alphaproteobacteria bacterium
GGCCCAACGTCGCCGTGTGCTTCACGACATCGTCGAAGGCGATGGTCGAAAGCCCCGGCGGTGGGCTGGTGCGGCTCTCGAAATCCGGCTCGCTCACGCGGAAATACCGGTAGTTCGCGAACAGATCGATGCGATCCGACACCGCAAGAGTCAGACCGGCTATGCCTTGATAGGCGAAATTCCACTGGCGATCCTGGAAGCCCTCACCGCCCTCGACTTCCATGTTGTCGGCACCGGCGCCCAGGCCGAGCGACAAGGCAAACGACTGGGTGAGCGGAATGTCATAGAGAACATTCAACATGCCCGACCACTCGTTGACTTCGCCCGTTGTCAGGTCGAAGTCGTTGGCGCGGTAACCGACCTCGACTTCCCAACGCCAGTTGCGCCCGAAGTGGTGGCCGACGGTCGCAATCGCGGCCCAGCCGTCCGAGAAGACGACATCGCCCGTGGTCACGAGGTTCGGGCCGGCGGCATCCGGATCGAACACCGCCACGGCGTGCGTGTCCTCGATCATGTTCCATCCGCCTTCGAGGCCGATGTACCAACCGTTTCTTTCGTACGCATTCGCAACCGAAACGCTCAACAGCGTCGCAGCGGCTCCGAGGAGCAGCGATCTCATCTTCATACTTTCACCATCTACCTAGTCACGAGGGGCCATTGGGCGCGGATGACGGTGTTCCGCCTTGGGGGTGCGCCCGGGGTATGCAAGGACAAATGTAAACCTTGAAGCTCCTTCCCTATGTCACGCATGGGACACAGCAAAGGCCCAACACGCGTTTCGGAGATGATTTTTCTTGAGCGGTTGCGCGGCATGGTGGTGGTTTTCAACCGATAATTGCCTGTGGAAACTCTACGTGCATGGACGGTCCGGTACACGTGAGGAATTGATGCCCATCCGGGTCCGGACCGATTCCCTCGAATCCGCAGATTTCGGGCCAATTCTAACGCGATTTTAATGTGTCCCCAAAATATATGACAAGCGCACTCACCGAAAGATTCTTCGAAGCCTCGACCGCCCGCATCGCCACTGCCGAATGGGGCAGGCGAGGGGACCCCGTCGTCTTCCTGATACACGCAACCGGCTTCCATAGCCGCTGTTGGGACGAGGTCGCGCGCGCGCTGCCGTCAGGGCTGAACGTCATCGCGGTCGACCTGCGCGGTCACGGCCGCAGCGAGAAGACCGGCCCGATCGACGATTGGTCTGTGCCCTCACGCGACATCGCCGAACTCGTCGAACACCTGAACCTCGACGGCGCGATCGGCGCCGGTCACTCGATGGGCGGCCACATCCTGGTGCAGATCGCGGCTGCCAACCCCCGCGCATTCAAACGGTTGCTGTTGATCGATCCGGTGATCATGGCGCCTGAGATGTACCAGGGCGCCCCGTTCTGGCCGCCCGGCACCGAACATCCCGTCGCCCGCCGCCGCAACAGTTGGACCTCGTGGCAAGAAATGTTCGACGCCTTCAAGAACCGCAACCCGTATTCGCTGTGGGTGCCGAGGGTACTGGAAGACTACTGCCGCTATGGCTTGCAGCCCGCGGCCGGCGGCGGCTTCGAACTCGCGTGCCCGCCCGCCATCGAAGCCTCGATCTACAGGGGCTCGCTCGGCACAGATATCTACGACGCCGTGCGCGAGGTGACGGCGCCGGTGACGATCCTGCGCGCGAAGGAACGCGCGCCGGGCCCGCGCGAGCGCATGGACTTTTCCGACTCGCCGACTTGGCCGCAACTTGCAACCGCGTTTCAGAACGCCCGCGACATCTACCTGAAGGAAATGACGCACTTCATCCCGATGCAAGACCCGGCGCTCGTCGCCCGCTACATCGCGCAGGAGGCTCCCACATGAGTTACGACCTTCGCTTCTTCACGCCGCGTCCCGGCGTCGATGTGCATGACATCGTCGGCAACGAGGACGGCGAAGGCCCCGCGCAAGGCAAGCGCAACCCCGTGGCCGAAGCGAACAAGCGCAAGCTCGCCGACGCACTCATCGCGCACGACGCGCGCCTCGAGCTATTCAAACCCGACTTCGCCGCCATCGCAAACCTCCACAAGATGCGTGTCGACGAAGCCCACGAACGCTTCCGCCATCTGGAACTGAACGCCACAGCAAGCGGCATCCAAATCACGCTCACCGACGACAGCGCCTCGCTCACCATTCCCTACTGGCACAAGGGCGACGACGCGCGCCGCGTACTCGAACAAGCGTGGGGCCTCATCGAAATCGTCTGCCGCGAGACGAACTACGAAGTCTTCGACGGCCAACTCGATCGCGTGATCGACGTTAACGCTTTCGACGACGTGCTGCGCTCTTACGCCGGCACTACGCAACGTATGGAAGCGTTGATCGGCCGCGCACCGAAGAAACCGTGGTGGAAGTTCTGGTGATGCCCGCGTTAACGCGTCCATACGAACCGTCGCGTCGTTGCAAATACCTCACGCCGCTCGCTTACGTTGAATGCATCCCCAATCTGCGTAAACGAATCAGTTATCTTTCGAATCATGATCACGTCGTTCAGCCGCTTGTTTCGGCAGATATTTGGGGGATCGCAGGCGCAACCGGCAACGGAGGCGCTGTCGCGTGACATTGGGGCGGAAAGTGAGGCACGCGTAGCGTCCGAACACCGCGAGAGCTTAAAGCGCGCGATGGAGGCGGCGTTTTCAACGCCGACAGCCGCGCCCGAGGAGCCGCACGACGAGGCTGAGCCCACGGTGCTCGAGCTGCAGGCCGCAGCCGAAGACGTGGCCGCCGAAATCGTGGCCAGCGAACCGGAGCCGGAGGAGTTCGTCGAGGAGGTGGCCGAGCCGGTGACGTTCACCGCCGAAGCGCCCGCGCCTTACGTCACCGAACATCCGCCCGCGATCGAACTCGCCGAGACGGAAGAACAGCGCGAGCACGACATCGAGATCCTGCAATGGGATATAACGAAGTTCGCCGAAGAGCCCACCGAACCTGAAGTGCCGGCCGTCGAAGAACTGGCCGCAACCGCCGAAACGTACACGGACGTTGAGACCCCGGCCGATGAAGAATCCGTGGCCGCACCCGTGATGGAAGAGGAAACGCCTGAAGCCGAAGTCGAAACGCTAGAAGCGGTCGCGGAAGAAGCCGTCGCCGTGGCCGCCGGGCCGAAAGCAAAGCGCGCGAAGACGCCGAAGGCACCTGCGAAGAAGAAGACCGCAACGAAGAAGAAGGCCGCGCCGAAGAAATCGGCCGACTTGCCGCAAGACGCGGTCTGGCTCTCCGACGCCATCGCCTTCAGCCTGAAAGGCGAATGGTCGGCCACGTGGACGCCGCCCGAAGACGCCAGCGGCGCCGAACGCCTCGAAGTCTTCCGCGAGAAGGCAGCGGCAGGCGACCTCGCCGTCTGGGGCAAACCCGAAGGCGGTGACGCCTGGGAACCGGTGAAGGCCGCCTACTGGAAAACCGCCTTCGTCGAACCGCTCTCATTCCTGATGGGCCGCGAAAACGTGGTCACGGAACCGAACGGCGGCAAAGCCAAGAAGCCGGTGAAATTCACGGGCCTCAAAGTAGCCCAAACCGAAGTCGAAACCCTCTGGCCCCCGTCAACTGAACCGGTGCGTGACGCGGCATAGGCGCCCAACACGGACGCTGTCCCTCATCCGTCACCGCGCTTAAGCGCGGCGCCCCCTTCTCCCGCTCTTCGCGGGAGAAGGGTAATTCGGTTATCAAATACAAAAGCTGCATTGTCCTTCTCCCGTTGGCTAACGGGAGAAGGTGGCGCGCCGCACATCAGGGCGGCGTGACGGATGAGGGGCAGCGTTTGAGAGTTCCTCATTAGCGCACGCCGCGCACCGCAAAAATAGTTCCGTGTGCTGAGGAACTGAGCGGGCGCCCCGCGTCATCTCCGTACACGACGCCGAACACGTCCACACACCGCAAATCACGCCGCATTTCTACTTAGCCTCTGCATTCCTCAACCGCCGGACTCTTGCGCAGCGCTCGCACGCCAATCGCACACACACGAATCACGCAACCGCTATAGCAACCGACCAACCCCACACACGAACACGCTGCGCACGCATGGCGCCGTAGTCGAAGCGCATCACGCGGAGCGCGCGTAACGGCAATCCGAAACGCACCCGTACACTTTCTTAAAGCGACGAACGATTCGCTGGGGCGGACAAACGGCCGGAACAGGCCACGCCAACGCGCAACGAACAAAAGTAGTGCTGGGGTGTCTGAAATGAATACGAAGCGCGCGTTACTCGCGTCGATTCTGTCGCTTGCCTTTGCCTTGCCCGCCGCCGCTACCGAAG
Organism: Alphaproteobacteria bacterium; assembly: GCA_013140995.1. Lineage (GTDB taxonomy): Bacteria > Pseudomonadota > Alphaproteobacteria > Micropepsales > Micropepsaceae > SZUA-430. The sequence goes on from JABFRX010000140.1 coordinate 4,278, forward strand.
GCTGGTACGTCAGCGTCGAAGGCGGCGGCAGCTGGGTGAAAGAATGGGAGCAATTGCGCACCCTCCAAACCTATTGCGGCCCCGACTTCAAGGAAGCGCTCGCCGAATTCGACACCGGTTGGGCGGCGTTCGGCGCGGGCGGCTTCGGAATCGCAGGCTGGCGCTTCGAAGTAGAAGGCGGCTACCGCCAGAACGACCTCACGGACTACGTCATTAAATGGTGGGGCCCGAAGGTCGATGGTGAGGGCGAAGTCACCGAAATCTCCGCCATGATCAACGTGCTTTACGACGTACCGCTGTTCGATCGCTTCTCGCTGACCGTGGGCCTCGGCGCCGGCGGCGACTACGCGTCGGTCAAGATGAACACGAACTGGGGCCCGGTCGACGAAAGCGACTGGCGCTTCGCCTACCAAGGGATCGCCGGCCTGAACTACGCGCTCACGGAGCTCACTGTCCTGTTCGTGAACTACCGTTTTGCGAACGTGCGCGACATCAATCTCGAACCCGCCGCGAACTATTCCATCGACGGCGGCGACTTCGAGAAGCACGCTGCAACCGCAGGCGTACGCTTCGCGCTCGCCGGACCCGCGGCAGCAGCACCGCCGCCGCCCGCAACCCCGCAGCCCGTTCCGCTAGAGCGCGAATTCATCGTCTTCTTCGGCTTCAATCGCTCGGACCTGACCGCGCAAGCCTTGGGCACGATCCGCAAAGCTGTAGGCTCGGTACGCGATAGCGGCTCCGCCGCGATCCGCGTCGTCGGCCACGCCGACCGCGCAGGCTCGATCTCCTACAACAAAGCCTTGTCGGTGCGCCGTGCGCAGTCCGTGAAAAAAGCCCTCATCGGCGAAGGCGTTGCGGGCAACTCAATCTCCGTCTCCGGCCGGGGCGAAAGCGAACCCGCTGTGCAAACCGCCGACGGCATCCGCGAACCGCAGAACAGACGCGTGCACATCTCGTTCTGACGTTAAGAATGGTGGCTTACCGCGCACACTGTCCCTCATCCGTCACGGCGCTACGCGCCGCGATGGATGAGGGACAGTGTGCGAGATGCCACCTAGGGCGCGGGTGGAGCGGCCGGAGTTTCAGCCGGCGCCTCAACAACTGGAGCAGCTGCAGGCGCCGCTACCGGCAGATCGCTTGAGAACATATCCGTCAGCACCACCCACTTGCCCCCGCGCTTCGTCCATGTGACCACCGACTTGCCGGTATCCGTCTGCCCGCCGGCAGTCATCGAATAGGTCCCGATGTCGACCGCCAGATCCGCACTCTTCGCAAACACGAACTTCTCGGTCTCGAACGTCAACGCCAAGCCCGGGAGCCCCATCAGACTCTCCCAGCCCTTCTCGATCGCCTCGCGGCCGACGGCTTTCGGTGCGTTCGGCGGCAGCATCTGCGCATCCTCCGCATGCATCGCCCCGATCGCTTTCGCGTCCTTGGCAACAATTGCCGCCAGCCAAGCTTTGTTCGCCGCGCGAATGGCGGCCTCGTCCGCCTCCGTCGAAGGCGCGCAAGCGTTCAAGCCCGCGGCAAACACAAGCACAACAACAGACGTCTTCGATTTCATGTGAAAGCTCCCTGAAGAATGAGGGCAGGCAGGTGGGAAATAACGGGTAGGGGGGCTTGGACCTGTGGCCCCCGGCTCCCGGAAACGCCGCTCCGTAGCATAGGAAACAACGGCTTGCGAGCGGCTCAAAAGCGCCTGCGTGGGCGGTTTGAAAGCCGCGTTCGAATTGCTGGGAAGAAAAACGGCCCCATCCCCGTTATCCTGGCATGAGACAGCACATATGGATTGCCGACGTGAATGGCGGGACCTGCCGGACATGCGGCGGCGAGTTTTGGAAAACGCGCGGTGAACCGTGCAAAGGCGGCTTGCTTGCGCGCTGGTGGCTGATATTGCGCGCGTTCTTCAACTGGATGCGGCGCAGCCCCTCAGACCCTACGAGCTAACGTCTGAACGCCGCCAGAATTGCCGGGAAATCTTGGTCGGAGAGAGAGGATTTGAACCTCCGGCCCCTGCCTCCCGAAAGCAGTGCTCTACCAGGCTGAGCTACTCTCCGAACCGTCGCGCGGCAAAGTCCACGGCTGTTTGTCGCAGCCCCGTCCCTTGCGCGGAAGGGGCGGACTTATACAGGCTGGTCAGGGGTCGGGCAAGGCTGCAAGATAGGCCTCAAGAACACCTGAATAACGTGGGGGCGGATCGCCATGCGGTACGTGTTGGTAGGGGTCTTGGGGCTGATACTGCTGGCTGCGGGGTATGTGCTCCTCTGGCCGGTCGCGTTCGAGCCGGACGAAGTGACGGTGGGGCCCAATCCGGGCTTCATTGGTCCGTACGCGCAGAACACGGCGCTGCGAAACGTGCGCTACCTCGGCGAAGCGATGGGTACGGGCCCTGAAGACGTGACCGTGAAGGACGGCTACGCCTACACCGGCCTCGCCGACGGCAGTATCGTCCGTATACGGATCGATGGCCAGACGGCGGCAGGCCCAGCACCGGTTCCTGTGATGCCGGGCACGCCGGTGCCCACAGGCGGCGCCGCGTTCGAGAAACTCGCGAATACCGGCGGACGTCCGCTCGGCCTGCAACACGATCCGTTCGGCAATATCGTCGTCGCCGATGCAAAGCGCGGCCTGCTCGTGATCACGCAGACGGGACAGATCTTCCCGCAGGCGCAGCGCTTCGAAGGCCGCCCCCTGGTCTTCGCCGACGACGTCGACATCGCCAAAGACGGCACGATCTACTTCACCGAAGCTTCGATGCGTCACGGCATCGACGACTTCGCCCTCGACTTTTACGAGGGCAAGGCGACCGGCCGCCTATTTTCGTTCGACCCGCGCAACGGCCAGCTGCAGAAGCGCCTGGAGAACCTCGCCTTCGCGAACGGCGTCGCACTGGGGCCAGAGGAAGAATACATCCTCGTCAACGAAACGGCCGCGCACCGCATTTCGCGTTATTGGCTGAAAGGTCCGAAGCAGTTCGCGAAAGATACGTTCGCCGAAAATCTGCCGGGCTATCCCGACAACATCTCGTTCAACGGCCGCGACCTGTTTTGGGTGGCGCTTGCGGGTCCGCGCATCAAGCTGCTGGAAGACCAGATGAAGACGACGTTCACGCGCAAGGTGATGTTCCGCTTGAATATGATCGGCCTGGCCGCGTTGCCGGTGACGCCGGAGCCTTACGGCTGCATCGTCGCGATCGACCTGCAAGGCCAAGTCGTCGCCACGATGCAAGACCCCGGCGGCCGTACGATCAACACGGTGACCAGCGTGAACGAAAAGGACGGTCTGCTCTATCTGGGAAGCCTGGCCACCGACCGTATAGCGACCATTGCAGTCCCGCCGCAGCTACTCCAACCGCGCTAGGTCGTCCGGCGTATTGACGTTCGCAAACTGCGCGGCGTCGGCGAACGCAACCGCGCAAGCACCCGCAGCCAGAAGCGCCGCATCGGCGCGCGGAATCTTCTGATAATCCAACGCACGCAACAGCGGCGCAAGCAACGCGCGCTCAAGCACCGCGACCAGCGGCTCCGCCCCGCTCGGCGACACGGCATAGACACTGCCACCCGCACGCATCAGCGCACGATAAACGGCCTCATCCAGCAACGGCATATCGCAAGGCGCAAACACAACGCGGCTGCCCTCGGGTGCAGCTGCAAGCCCCGCCACGATTCCGGCGAGCGGCCCCTTACCCGCGTGCTCCGCCGCAGCATGGATCACGGGCAAACCAAGCGTCTCATACGCAGCACCCACCGGCGCCTCGATCACAACACGCTCGCAAATCCGCGCAAGCACATCGGCAACGCCAAGCACCATCGCCCGCCCCCGAAGCGGCGCGAGCCCCTTCGCCGCGCCCCCAAAGCGCGAACTCGCACCGCCAGCCAACACGACGCCAAAAGTCATGAAACGCCAAGGCTTCGGCGGACAAGTGGCGTGCTCGGCGTTTCAATCATTTCTTCAACAACGCGACCGCATTCCGCACCAGCGGATCGAGCCCTGCGCCGCCTGCGTCTAGATGCGCGAGGATATCTGCCCGCATGCCGGGGTCCCAAAATTTCTTCAGATGATCGGCGATCGCAGCCGGCGCCGCGGTTTCGTCCTGCGCCTTGAAGAATGCACCGATTTGGTTCGCCATCATGGTCAGCTTCTCAGCGCGCATGCACGCGCTCCCCATGCGTGAACACCTCAAGCCCGTCGTCGCGCACGACGCCGACGAGTGTCACCCCGGCCGCCTCAGCCTCCAGCAACGCCAACGCCGTCGGCGCGGAGATCGCGGCCAGCACGCCCGCCCCCATATGCGCCGCCTTCTGCACAAGTTCGACCGAGATCCGGCTCGTCATCAAAATCACGCCATCGCTGGCCTTTCGCCCCGCGCGCACCAACGCGCCGCAAAGCTTGTCCAGCGCATTGTGCCGCCCGACATCCTCGCGCAGCGCGACGACGCCTTCACCCGGTACGAACAGCGCCGCAGCGTGCACAGCCCGCGTCTCGCGGTTGAGCGCCTGCAGAGGCGCCATCGCCTGCATCGCCGCAACGATATCGGAGGGTGCCACAACAATATCCGCAACAACGCGGGGCAGGGCAGGCACCGCCGCATCGATGCTCTCAACCCCGCACAACCCGCATCCCACCGGCCCCGCCCGATGCCGCCGCCGTGCAACAAGCGCATCGCGGTTGGAGAGCTTCAGCGTCATCCGCAACTCAATTCCACGCTCGACCTCGACGATCGCAAGCTCACCGATCTCTTCAAGTGACGTCACAATCCCATCGTTCAAAGAAAATCCCAGCGCGAAATCGTGCAAGTCGCCGGGCGTCGCCATCATCACAGCCTCGGTGCCGCCGTCATAAACAAACGCCACCGGAACCTCAGCCGCGACAACCCGCGTGCCCGGCGCGTTACTATCGCCGCGCCATTGCACATTGTCTTGCGCTATCGACGGTCTGAGCGTCATCGCGCGACTTCCCTGGGACCGCGGGTGGCCTCGCCCGCTCTTTTATGCGGTTGAACGTCAGCAAAGAGCGGGCGAGGCCGCCCGCGGTCCCAGGAACTCATTCGCCGGCGACCGCGATGCGGCGGCTCTTCTTGCTCATCGCCTCATAATTGCGCTGCCATTCGCTCGGCCCGTTTGAGGGCGACACCTGCACGGCGGTCACCTTGTACTCCGGGCAGTTCGTCGCCCAATCCGAAAACTCGGTCGTCACCACGTTCGTCTGCGTGCTCGCGTGATGGAAGGTCGTATAGACGACGCCCGGCGCTACCCGATCCGTCACCATCGCGCGCAAACTCGTCTCGCCTTCGCGGCTCGCGAGCTTCACGAGGTCGCCGTCCTTGATCCCGCGTTCCTCCGCGTCATGCGGATGAATTTCCAGCACATCTTCCGCGTGCCACACAACGTTCGCCGTCCGCCGCGTCTGAATGCCGATATTGTACTGGCTCAAGATGCGCCCGGTGGTCAGCAACAGCGGGAAGCGCGGCCCGACCTTCTCATCCGTCGCGACGTATTCGGTGATCATGAACCGGCCCTTGCCGCGCACGAACCCGTCCATATGCATGACGGGCGTGCCTTCCGGCGCGCGTTCGTTGCACGGCCATTGGATCGAACCCAGCGCGTCCAGCTTCTCGAACGACACGCCGGCAAACGTCGGCGTCAGCCGCGCGATCTCGTCCATGATCTCGCTCGCATGGTGGTACGCCATCGCAAAACCCATCGCCTGCGCCAGCTTTTGCGTGATCTCCCAATCCTCAAAGCCGTTGCGCGGGCTCATCACCTTGCGCACCAGCTGAATGCGCCGCTCCGCATTCGTGAACGTCCCGTTCTTCTCAAGGAACGTCGATCCCGGTAGGAACACATGCGCGTAGTTCGCGGTTTCTGTGAGAAACAGGTCGTGCACGACCACGCATTCCATCGCCGCAAACGCCGCCGCCACGTGCTTCGTGTTCGGATCGGACTGCAGAATGTCTTCGCCTTGGATGTAGATGCCCCTGAACCGCCCCTCGATCGCGGCGTCGAGCATGTTGGGAATCCGCAAGCCCGGCTCGTTATCCAGCGGCACACGCCACAGCGCCTCGAACATCGCCCGCGCCGGTTCCTCCGAGATGTGGCGATAGCCCGACAGTTCGTGCGGGAACGAACCCATATCGCACGCGCCTTGCACGTTGTTCTGTCCGCGCAACGGATTCACGCCGACGCCGGGCCGCCCGATATTGCCCGTCGCCATGGCAAGATTGGCGATCGCCATCACCGCCGTCGTGCCTTGGCTGTGCTCGGTGACGCCAAGCCCGTAATAGATCGCGCCGTTCCCGCCCGTCGCATAAAGCCGTGCTGCCCCACGCAACGCCGCCGCCGGCACACCGGAAGCCTTCTCGATCGCCTCCGGGCTGTTCTGCGGCAGCGCAACGAACTCGGCCCACCCCGCGAACGCATCGCTCTCGCACCGTTCGCGCACGAACGCTTCGTCGATCAGCCCCTCCGTCACGATCACATGCGCAAGCGCCGTCAGGATCGCCACATTCGTCCCGGGCTTCAGCGGCAGATGAAACGACGCTTCCACGTGCGGCATGCGCACGAGATCGATCCGCCGCGGATCGATGACGATCAGCTTCGCCCCTTCGCGCAACCGCTTCTTCATGCGCGACGCAAAGACCGGATGTCCGTCCGTCGGGTTGGCACCGATCACGACAATCACATCCGCATGATCGACGCTGTCGAAATCCTGCGTGCCTGCCGACGTCCCGAACGTGGTCTTCAACCCATAGCCGGTGGGTGAGTGACACACCCGCGCGCACGTATCGACATTGTTGTTGCCAAACGCCGCCCGCACCAGCTTCTGAACCAAGAACGTCTCTTCGTTCGTGCAACGCGACGACGTCACCCCGCCGACCGCAAGCCGTCCGTACTTCGCCTGGATGCGCTTGAATTCGGAGGCGGTGTAGGCAATCGCCTCGTCCCACGTGACCTCGCGCCATGGCTCGTCAACGTGCGCACGGATCATCGGCTTCAGCACGCGCTCCTTGTGCGTCGCATAACCCCAAGCGAACCGCCCCTTCACGCAGGAATGACCGTGATTCGCCTTGCCGTCCTTATGCGGCACCATGCGTACGAGTTCCTCGCCGCGCATCTCCGCCTTGAACGAACAGCCGACGCCGCAATAGGCGCAGGTCGTCACGACCGAATGCTCCGGCACGCCAATGTCGATCACGGCTTTCTCGGACAAGGTCGCCGTCGGACACGCCTGCACGCACGCCCCGCACGACACGCACTCGGACGCGAGGAAACTCTCCGACATGCCCGCCGAAACCTTCGACGCAAAGCCGCGACCGTCGATCGTCAGCGCAAACGTACCCTGCGTCTCCTCGCACGCCCGCACACAGCGCGAGCAAACGATGCACTTCGAAGGATCGAAGGTGAAATAGGGATTGGACTCGTCTTTCTCTTGAACGAGATGGTTCTCGCCCGCATAGCCATAGCGCACGTCGCGCAAGCCCACCGCGCCCGCCATATCCTGCAGCTCGCAGTCGCCGTTCGCGGCACACGTCAGGCAGTCGAGCGGATGGTCGGAGATGTAAAGCTCCATCACCCCGCGCCGCAGATCCTTCAGCAGCGGCGTCTGCGTCTTCACGCGAATCCCCGCCGCCACCGGCGTCGTGCATGAAGCCGGCGTCCCCGCGCGTCCGTCAATCTCGACCAGACAAAGCCGGCACGATCCAAACGCCTTCACGCTGTCCGTCGCGCAAAGCTTCGGCACCCCAATGCCGGCCTCCCGCGCCGCCCGCAGTATCGACGTGCCGGCGGGCACACTCACCTCGCGCCCATCGATCGTCAGCCGAACAAACTGCTCGGCGCTCGACGCAGGCGTCCCAAGATCATCTTCGCGAACCAGGGTCATACCGCCATTTTACTCCCGCGCGAGACGGTTTTCGCGGTAAAAAAACACCGCGAACGCGGCCGTTTGTGTGTGCTACGCTGCCGCCACAGCCGATTTCCCCTTCATGAGAGCAGGGAATGGAACAACCACGCGATCAGCCAAGACCAACCGGTGGACCAGCATCTACGCCGTCTTGATCTTCGTTATGTGCGCCGGCATTTGGGTGACCCTGGCCCCATCGTTGTTGAAGCGACCCGACTTGCTCTTCTTGAAGC
>JABFRX010000020.1 GCA_013140995.1 Alphaproteobacteria bacterium
TGCGCATCGAAGCGCGGGGCAACGTCGTCCTGGCCTCGCCGCAAGGCCAGGCCACCGGCGGCACCGCGCTTTACGACATCAGCCAGCGCAAGGTCACAATGGGGGGCAAGGTCGTTTTGGCCCAAGGCCCCAACATTTTGCGCGGCAGTTCACTCGTGATTAACCTCGCCAACGGGAAAGCCGAATTGACCGGTGCGGGCGCGGGCGGGCGCGTCGAGGGCGTGTTCGTTCCCGCAAAGACGCCAAAAATCAACACCCCGATCCCGGGTACGGGTACGCCTCCGGCGCCGCAGAACTAGTTCATTTCACGCAACCTTAAAGCCAACTGGCATTTGATGAGATCGTTCAATGGGTAACGGGTTTCAGGGCGATCATTCCGGGATGGATGGGCACGTCGATCAAGGGGGACAGTATGGACGGCCGCGTCTCGTGGCCGAACAGACGGGTCTTGTCGTCGTGCAGGTGGGCAAAAGCTTCCGCCGCCGCCCCGTCGTGCGCGGTGTGTCGCTGCAAGTTCGCCGCGGCGAGGCCGTGGGCCTGCTTGGGCCGAACGGTGCCGGCAAGACGACCTGCTTTTACATGATCACCGGGTTGATCCCGGTCGACACCGGCTCGATCTTCATGGACGGGCACGACATCACGGCGCTGCCGATGTACCGGCGTGCGCGGCTCGGCATTGGATATCTGCCGCAGGAAGCGTCGATCTTCCGCGGCCTTACCGTCGAGCAGAACATCATGGCGGTCGCCGAACTGGTCGAGCGCGACGCGCAGCGCCGGCGTCAGCTGGTGGATGACCTTTTGGCCGAATTTGCGATCGAGCACTTGCGCCGCGCGCCTGCGCTGGCGTTGTCGGGCGGCGAGCGGCGGCGCGTCGAGATTGCGCGCGCGTTGGCGACACAGCCGTCGTTCATGCTGCTGGACGAGCCGTTCGCCGGTATCGACCCGATCGCGATCGGCGAAATCCGCAAGCTGGTGCATCACCTAAAGGAGCGCGGCATCGGCGTTTTGATCACCGATCACAACGTGCGCGAGACGCTGGACATCATCGACCGCGCTTACATTATTCACGACGGCGAAGTGATGACCGAAGGCTCGCCGAAGGACATCGTGTCGAATATGGACGTGCGCCGCGTCTATCTCGGCGAGAAGTTTTCGTTGTAGGATCGCGGGTATGTCATGGCTCTGACCCAACGCTTAGAGCTTCGCCAGGGGCAGTCCCTGGTCATGACCCCGCAGTTGCAGCAAGCGATCAAGCTGCTGCAGATGTCGAACCTCGAGGTTCAGCAATTCGTCGAGCAGGAGCTCGAGCGTAATCCGTTGCTCGAACGCGACGACGGCACAGCTTCGCGCGAGGAACAGACCCCGGAAACGCCGGCGCCGAGCGAGACACCGCTGACGTTGAGCGAGAGCGCACCGGCGGCGGATGCGGCGGCGGCCCTCGATACCGATTATGAGAACGTGTACGCTGAGGACTCGGCTTGCGACCGCGCCGAGCCCTCGGGCAGCGAGATGGCGCCGTCTTCGTTCGCGGAGATGAAGGGCGGGTCGTCGCGGTCCGACTCCGACGATGCGCTGTCGCTCGAGGCGACGCTGACGCGCGGCGTCAACCTGCATGAGCATTTGGCCGCTCAGCTCACTGTCGCGTGCACCGATGCGCGCGACCGGCTGATCGGCGCCTATCTGATCGATGCGATCGACGAGGCGGGCTATCTGACGGTCGATCTAACGGCTGCGGCACAACACCTCGCAGTGCCGGTTGCGGTTGTCGAGAACGTTTTAAAGGCGATACAGACGTTCGATCCGACCGGCGCCGGTGCCCGCACGCTCGGCGAGTGTCTGGCGTTGCAGTTGAAAGAGCGCAACCGGCTCGATCCGGCGATGCAGGCGCTGCTCGACAATCTCAATCTGCTGGCGAAGCGCGACGTGCAGGGGTTGCTGCGCTTGACGCAAGTTTCGAGCGAAGACCTCGCCGACATGATTGCCGAGATTAAGCAGCTCAATCCGAAGCCGGGTCTCAAGTTCGGGTGCGAACCGATTCAACCCGTGGTACCGGATGTCTATGTCCGCGACACGAAGGGCGGCGGGTTTCACGTCGAGCTCAACAGCGACACCCTGCCCCGCGTGCTGGTCAACTCTCGCTATTACTCGACGGTCACGGGCAAGGACAAAGATGCGAAGACGTACCTGACCGACTGTCTGAACAATGCGAATTGGCTCGTGCGCAGCCTCGATCAGCGCGCGCGGACGATCCTGAAGGTTGCGAGCGAAATCGTGCGCCAGCAGGACGGCTTTTTCGTCAGCGGCGTCACGCATTTGCGGCCGCTGAATCTGCGCGCCATTGCCGAAGCGATTAGCATGCACGAGTCGACGGTCAGCCGCGTGACGGCGAACAAGTACATCGCGACGCCGCGCGGCACGTTTGAACTCAAGTACTTCTTCACCTCCGCCATTCAATCGGCCGAGGGCGGCGAGGCGCACTCGGCCGAGGCCGTGCGCCACCATATCCGCGATTTGATCGATAATGAGGCATCGGGGGCGATCCTCTCCGACGACCGGATTGTCGAGATTCTTCGCAAAACAGGTATCGACATCGCCCGCCGCACGGTTGCAAAGTACCGCGAAGCCATGCGCATTCCTTCCTCCGTCGAGCGGCGCCGCTTGAAGCAAGGGATGAATCTGTCGGACGGTGTGGCCGCTCCGTGATTCGCAGACCTTGGCGAACGCGAGCCGCGACCTAGTTTACCTCTCTCAGCGTGTCGAGAACCCATGCAACTTTCCATCACCGGCAAGCAGATCGATATCGGGAACGCTTTGCGGACCCATGTTCAGGACAAGGTTGTACAATCGGTCGGCAAGTATTTCGACCGGCCGGTTGACGGCGCCGTCACGTTTTCGCGCGACGGGCACGAGTATCGCGCCGACTGCATGGTGCATCTGGCGTCGGGATTGCACTTGCAGGCGCAGGGCCGCTCGACCGACATCTACGCGAGCTTCGACGCGGCGATCGAGCGGATGGACAAGCGTCTGCGCCGCTACAAGAGCCGCATTCGCGATCACCACAACGGTGCGCGTGACAGCATTGCGGTGAGCCCCGCGCGCGAGCACATCATCGCGTCAGAGGCTGACGGAGCTGCCAGCGAGCCCGCGACGCTCAATCCCGTTATCGTGTCTGAGAATACAACGCAGCTCAGAACACTCACGGTTGGCGAAGCGGTCATGCAGCTCGATCTGGTGGAGACACCGGCGTTGGTGTTCCGGAACAGCGCGCATGGCGAGATCAACGTCGTTTACCGCCGGGCGGATGGAAATATCGGCTGGATCGATCCCGGCGTGAAGCGCTGAAGCGGCGGCAGGCCCTAAGACCATGGACATCTCCGACATCTTGTCGCCGCAGACCGTGTTCCAGCGGGTGAAGACACCGTCGAAGAAGAAGCTGATCACCGAGATCGCGGGCTTTGCCGCCGGCTTTTCAGGCCTCGACGCGGACAAGGTGTTCGACGCGCTGTGGCAACGCGAGAAACTCGCCAGCACCGGCGTCGGACACGGCATCGCCATTCCGCATGCGCGCATGGCGAAGCTCGAGAAGACCATAGGGCTCTTTGTACACCTGGATGAGGCGATCGACTTCGAGGCGATCGATTCGGCACCGGTCGATCTGGTGTTCACGCTTCTGACTCCCGCGGATGCGGGAGCGGATCACCTGAAAGCGCTGGCGCGGATTTCACGCCTGATGCGCAATGCTTCGATGTGCGAGAAACTGCGGGCGGCGAACGACCGGTCGGCGCTGTACGCGCTGCTCACGGAGCCTACGGCCGGCGTTCACGCCGCTTAATCTAGTCCCTTCTCAGTGGACGCTGACCGGTTCCAGTTCGTGCTGGCGGGCGGCGACGAAGGCCATGTCGCGGCTGTCGACGACGGCGACGCGGCGGCCGTCGGCTGCGTGCAGCGCGAAGAATCTTTGGCTCGGCGGGATTGGCGCATCTACCGGGATCACGCCCGAGCCTTTCAGCTCCGCGACCGCAACTTCGCGCACGTAGACCGTGTTCGGTCCAATGATGCGGGCGATCTCGTCAGCGCTCAAAGCGTGCGGGAGACCGCCAAACTCTTTCGTCGTCTCCATCGTCGTACTCCTTACTCCTTCAAGCCACCGCTTCGGCCTTTTCCCAAGCAACCGACATAACGATGCTTCATGGCAAATATGTGGGTGTTAACCAGCAAGAAGGGAATAGGCGTCGCTCTCACCCCACTGTGATGGGAATCTGACGAATCCCGGGGGTTTCAAGCTGGCGGTTCAATTCGATCCGAAGCAAACCGTTGGTCAATGTGGCGGTTTCGACTTCCAGATTTCTCGGTGATCAAAAATCCGCGCTGGAAGCCGCGGGCGGCGATTCCCTTGTGCAGATATGTCCTGCCCTCCGGCGGTTGTGTGCGTTCGGCTTTGACGGCCAGCGTTAGGCGCACGCGGCCTTCGGCAACCTCCTCGATGTTGACCGGCGGGTAAGCGTCCGAAGGCGTTCAACGTCATCGAAGCCCCAGGCAGCACGGTTGGCCGAACGGGCCGGGTCGCGACATGGGGCTCACTCCACGCTATATGAGCGCGAAAGAACCTGCCCTCCCCCGCCTTCTTTGGATTTGGGCGAGGTGCGGCCTCGATTCAAGCCGTCCCCGCCACCTGCGCCCGCGATGACCGTACCCAAGACCGAGCCCTTTGCGCTGTTCGACGATGCCACCTGGCCCGACCGGGGGGCGCTGCTGGCAACCGGCGCGGAAGGGCTGGTCGAGGCGCGCGCGGCTTCCGAGGTGGGGCCAGCGTTAGCCGCAATAGACGACGCGGTGGCGCGCGGGCTGATCGCGGCTGGGTATTGCGCTTACGAGCTTGGGTATGTGTTCGAGCCGCGGTTGTTGGCGCTGTTGCCGGAGATGGGGCGGCCTCTGCTGCGATTTCATTTGTTCCGCACCCAAGAGCGGCTCAGTGCCCGCGCGCGCACGCGGTGGCTGATGGAGCGCGCGCAAGGGGCGGCCTTTACGGGTGAGGTTTCGGCTGCGCAAACGGCGGCGGCGCACCGCGCGAAGGTCGAACGCTTGCGGCAGCTGATCGGCGACGGCGACGTCTATCAGGTCAATCTGACGTTCAAGCTCAGAGGCGCCGGCGGAGATCCGTTCGCTACTTATCTTGCGCTGCGGGAAAAAGCGCGCGCCGGAGCGTGTGCGTTCTTGCACTTTGCGGATGAGGATGTGCTGTCGCTTTCGCCGGAGCAGTTCTTCGCGGTCGACGAGCGGCGGATTTCGGCGCGGCCGATGAAGGGTACTGTTGCGCGTGCACCGGATGTCGCGGGCGATGCGTTACGGCGCGACGAGCTTCTCACCGATGAGAAGCAGCGTGCCGAGAATCTCATGATCGTCGATCTGTTGCGCAACGATCTCGCGCGCGTGGCGGAGACAGGAAGCGTGCGGGTGAGCGACCTCTTCACCGTCGAGACGTATCCGCGCTTTCACACGCTGACATCCGGCATCGAAGCGACGCTCTGCGAGACGCCTTCGCTGGCGCGGTTTTTGCCGGCGTTGTTTCCATGCGGATCGGTGACGGGCGCGCCGAAGATTCGCGCGATGGAGATCATTCACAAGATCGAGGATGAACCGCGCGGGGTCTATTGCGGCGCGGTGGGCTACGCGGCGCAGGACAAGATGGCGTTCAATGTCGCGATCCGCACGCTGACGCTGCGCGACGGCCAAGCCGAGATGGGCGTCGGCGGCGGGATCGTGTGGGACAGCGAGCCCGACGCCGAATATGCGGAGTGTCTGCTGAAGGCACGTTTCCTGGTAGATGCCGAGGAACCGTTCCGTCTGATCGAAACGCTGCGCTGGAGCGCCGACGCCGGGTTTCACTTGATCGAACGGCATTTGCGGCGGCTTGCGGCGTCTGCAGGGTACTTTGGCTTCCGGTTCGACGAGCACGCGATCCGGCGGGCGCTGGCGGCAGGCGTCGACGGCGCCGAGTGTCTGCAACGCGTGCGGCTGACGCTGGATGTGCGCGGCGATACGCAGGTTGAGGCCGCACCGTTTGCGCCGCACGCTTCCGATACGGTGTGGCGCTACGCGTTCGCTCCAGCGCCGGTGAACTCGACGGATTGGCGCGTGTATCACAAGACGACGCACCGCGGGTTCTACGACGATGCCCTTGCAGCAGCCGACGGATGCGACGAAGTCGTGTTCGTGAACGAACGCGGCGAGGTGACAGAGGGAAGCCGGACGAACGTCTTTGTCGAACGGGACGGGGTTTGGTTGACGCCGCCGGTTGCGTCAGGGCTGCTCGACGGATGCTTGCGGCGGGAGTTGATCGAGAACGGGCCGCAGCGCGTCGAGGAGCGCGTATTGCGGCCCGAAGACTTGCTCAACGGTCAGGTCTGGTTCGGCAACGCGTTGCGCGGCCTCATCCCGGGACGCGCGCGCGAAGATATGAAAAATTCGCAGATTGCCGCAACCGTCTTGTTCCGCTAACCATCGCCTTGTTCGCGATTTGAGGGGCTCATGCTTCGCAGTTGGTACGATTGGGTGATCCGGATGTCGGAGCACCCGAAGGCTTTGTGGACCCTCGCCGGCGTTTCTTTCGCAGAGTCGTCGTTCTTTCCCATCCCGCCGGATTTGATGCTGATCCCGATGGTGATTGCGCAGCGCGCGAAGGCGTGGCTGATCGCGGGCGTGTGCACGATCGCATCGGTGGTCGGCGGCTTCTTCGGCTACGCGATCGGCTTCTTTCTGCTTGAAACGGTTGGCAAGTGGCTCCTTGAGTTCTACGGCATGAGTGGGGGGATCGCGGAGTTTCAGGAGTGGTACGCGAAATGGGGCCTTTGGGTAATCCTGATCAAGGGCGCGACCCCAATACCGTATAAACTCGTCACGATCGCGAGCGGCGCGGCGCATTTCGATCTGCTCGTATTCGGTCTTGCATCGCTTGCTACGCGCGGCGCACGATTCTTCCTCGTTGCAGCGCTGCTCTATGTGTATGGCGAGCCTATCCGTGGCTTCATCGAGAAGCACCTGACCTTGGTCACGACCGCCTTTGTCGCCGTCATCTTGGCGGGTTTCGTTGCGATAAGATTTCTCTAGCTCTAAATGCGGATCGTGCCTTCGAGGTAGGGCGCGACTTTGCCTTTCAGGATGACGCGTTCGCCCTGCTCTTCGCAGTGGAGTGTGCCGCCGCGTTGGCTGATTTGGCGGGCAAGCAGTTTCGCTTTGCCGAGGCGCTTCGCCCAGAACGGCACGAGGGCCGCGTGGGCGGAGCCGGTGACCGGGTCTTCGTGGACACCTTTGCCCGGGGCAAAGAAACGCGAGACGAAGTCGAAGCCCAGGTCGGTGCCGGGTGCGGTTACGACCAGGCATTCTTCGTCGAACTCCTGCAACGTGTCGGCGACGGCGTCGGCGTCGATTTCGGCGACCTCATCGGCGGTCTTGAACAGCGCGATCGTGTAGTTGGCTTTGACGATTTCGGTTGGCGCGATGTCGAGCGCTTCTTCCAACGCTTCGCGATAGTCCTCGGCATCGGGATGGGGCGCGGCTTTGTAGGCGGGGAGCGCCATCACGAGCAGGCCGCCTTCGCCCTTGTCGACGGTGAGCGTGCCGCTCTTCGTTGCGAAGTCGACGCGTGAGAGGCTCGGCGCCAAGTGGTGGAACACGACGTAGGCGCTGGCCAGCGTCGCGTGGCCGCAGAGCGGGACCTCGACCTCCGGCGTGAACCAGCGCAGGTCGTATTTGCCGGCGCCGGTCGCCACGAAGAACGCGGTCTCGGCGAGGTTGTTTTCGGCGGCGATCGCCTGCATCTGCTCGTCGCTCAGCCAGTGCGTGAGCGGCACGACAGCGGCGGGGTTGCCTTCGAACGGTTTGTCGGCGAAGGCGTCGAGCTGCCAAAGTTTCAATTCCATGGGTCTTACTCCGTGAACGGACGAACCGTGTGTGCGTGGTTGAGCGGACCGTGGCCGTGTCCCAAACCCGGTGCCGTTTCGAGCGCGCAGCGCACATAGCGCCTCGCGCGTGTGATCGAATCGACGGCGCTCATGGCTTGAGCGAAGCCTGTCGCGACAGCGGATGCAAGCGTGCAGCCGGTGCCGTGCGTGTGGCGCGTTGCGAGGCGCTTGTCGTGCCACTCCTGCGTGCCGTCAGTGCTTGCATAGATGTCGACGATCTCATCGCCCGGCAGATGCCCGCCTTTCAGCAGCACGGATTTGGGGCCGAGATCGAGCAGATGTTTCAGTGCGTCGCGCATCGCTTGCGGTGTCGCGATCGTGCGGCCGGTGAGCGCTTCTGCTTCGGGTAGGTTAGGGGTGATCAACGTTGCGCGCGGCAGGACGTGACGTTTCAGCGCTGCAACCGCGTCTGACTCAAGCAGCACGGCGCCACCTTTGGCGACCATCACCGGGTCAACGATGAGCGGCGCTGTGTTTCCGCGCAACGCCGCCATGACCGTTTCGATGACGGCCGCAGTCGCCAGCATGCCGGTCTTGATCGCGTCTGCGCCGATGTCATCGAGCACGGCTTTGATTTGCCCACTCACGATGTCGAGCGGGATGGGGTGGATCGCGCTCACGCCTTTCGTATTTTGAACCGTCACAGCCGTCACGGCCGTCGCTGCATAGGCGCCGAGTGCTGTCACCGTCTTGATGTCGGCTTGGATGCCTGCGCCGCCGCCGGAGTCGGACCCGGCGACGATCAGCACGCGGCCATGCATGCGTGTGGGTTGCATGCGGCCAATCTAGTGCTGTGGAGCGGCGTTGGCGAGGCTTACGCGACGCAGGCTTTTTCGAGGACTTTGATGATGTCGCCGACGACCGTCGTGACCAGCTTTTCGTCGTCGCCTTCGGCCATCACGCGGATCAAGGGTTCGGTGCCGGATTTGCGTATCAGGAGGCGGCCTTTGGTTGCGAGGCGCGCTTCGCCGGCTTGGATCGCTGTCGAGACGTCTTGGTTTTCGAGCGGCTTTGCACCGGCGCGGAAGCGGACGTTCTTCAGGATCTGCGGCAGCGGCTCGAACAGGTGTGCCGCCTCGCTCGCCTTCTGACCAGTCTCGGCGATGACGGCAAGCACCTGTAGCGCTGCGATCAAGCCATCGCCCGTCGTCGAGAAGTCGCTGAGTACGAGGTGGCCGGATTGTTCGCCGCCGACATTGAACCCTTTCTCGCGCATATGCTCGACAACGTAGCGGTCGCCGACGGCGGTGCGCGCAAGCTTCAGGTTCATCGCGTTCAAATAGCGTTCGAGCGCGAGGTTCGACATCACCGTCGCGACCACGCCGCCGCCTTTCAGCGTGCCGGCCTTGCTCCAGGCGCGGGCGATCAGCGCCAAGATTTGGTCGCCGTCGATGATGTGGCCCTTCTCGTCGGCGATCACCACGCGGTCTGCGTCGCCGTCGAGCGCGATGCCAAGATCGGCGCGGCTTTCATGCACCTTGGCGCACATGGCTTCGGGCGCGGTGGAGCCGACTTTGCTGTTGATATTGAAGCCGTCGGGCGAGACGCCGATCACGATGACTTCGGCGCCTAGTTCCCAGAGCGCGTCCGGCGCCACGCGGTAGGCGGCGCCGTTCGAACAGTCGAGCACGATGCGCAATCCGTCGAGGCGCAGGTTTGCCGGGAACGTGCGCTTTGCAAATTCGATGTAACGCGTTTGCGCGTCGTCTATGCGTTTCGCGCGGCCGAGATCGGCGGGCGCGGCCAGATGGTCGGCGAGGCCGTTGTCCATCATCCGCTCGATTTCGGTTTCCACCTCGTCCGACAGTTTGTAACCGTCGGGTCCGAACAGCTTGATGCCGTTGTCTTCATAGGCGTTGTGGGAGGCCGAGATCATCACGCCCATATCGGCGCGCAGCGAGCGCGTCAGCATCGCGACGGCAGGCGTCGGCAGCGGCCCGAATTGCAGCACGTCCATACCGACGGACGTGAAGCCCGCGACGAGCGCGGTCTCGATCATGTAGCCCGACAGGCGCGTGTCCTTGCCGATCACGACGCGGTGGCGGTGGTCGCCGCGGGTGAAATAGCGGCCCGCTGCCATGCCGACGCGCAGCGCGGTTTCGGCGGTCATCGGCGCGGTATTCGCTTTGCCGCGAATTCCGTCGGTTCCGAAGTATTTGCGGCTCATTTACTTCCCTCAAAGCAGCCGTGCAAACTTAGCACGGAAAGCTTGCGAACCCGGAAGCTCCGGGCACGGACAAACTCACGAATTGTTAATGATTCTGACGGTTTTCGAGCGCCGTCCACACGGAAAGGGCGTGCTTGAGAGCCGCCACATCGTGCGTACGCAGGATGCCGGCGCCGCGCGCGGACGCAAAGAGTTCGGCGGCAAGCGTGGCGGGGCCCGAGGCCGCAACTTCAACGCCTGCGAGCCGGCGGATGAACGACTTGCGGCTGACTGAGATCAGGACGGGAAGCTTGTAACGCGCCTTCAGTTCGCCCAGGCGCCGCAGAACGGTGAGCGAGACTTCCGGATCGGTGCCGAGGAAGAAACCCATGCCAGGATCGATCACAATGCGCTCGCGCGCGACGCCCGCGCCTTCGAGCGCCGCGAGACGGGCGTCGAAGAACGTGAATAAGCGGTCGAAGATCGTCGCCGGATCGGTGGCCACGCGCTCCGCCCTGCCCCGCGGTGCCACGTTGTGCATGACGACGAGCCGCGCGTTCGAACGTGCCAGCGCGGGGTACAGCGCTCGATCGGGGAAGCCCAGGATGTCGTTCAACCAGGCGACATTTTGCGTGAGCGCCCAACGTTGCGTCTCCGGCGCGAACGTATCGATCGAGAGTTCAACCTTGCCTTTCAGGGCGGCGACGATGGGTGAGAGACGCGCGATTTCGACATCCGGAGGCACGGCTTCGGCGTCAGGGTTCGAGGCTGCGGCACCAAGGTCAATCGCATCGGCGCCGTCGGCGGACAGCTTCAGCGCGTGCGCGATTGCGGCTTCAGGGGCGAGATACTTGCCGCCGTCGGAGAACGAGTCCGCGGTTGCGTTGACTACGCCGAAGATCGCAGTCATCGCTCGCTCCCCCCACCCGAAATTTCTGCGCTTCGCTCGAAATTTCGACTGCCCCGCAGTTGGGGGCTCCTCGACGCGTTAGCCGGGTAGCGGCTCCGGGTTTAGGTCTGGGCCGCGCGGACGGCCCGCGCTTGGCACGGAGGACGATGGCGGACGCGGCGTTTGCGTTTCATCCGGCGGCGGTTCGCGCACGATTTTCTCGCCACGCAATAGCGCCTTGATCTCGTCGCCGCTCAAGGTCTCGTATTCGAGCAACGCGCGGCCGATGATGTGCAGGTCCTCGATCTTTTCAGTCAGGATTTGGCGGGCCTTGGTATATCCGTCGTCCACGAAGCGGCGGATTTCGTCGTCGATGAGCTTCGCCGTGTCGGGGGAAATGTTCTGAGTGCGCGAGACAGAGTGGCCGAGGAAGACTTCTTCCTGGTCCGCCGAGTATGCTACGGCGCCGAGCTTGTCGCTCATGCCCCAGCGGGTGACCATCGCGCGCGATAGGCGGGTTGCCTGCTCTATGTCCGACGAGGCTCCGGACGTCACCTTGTCGTGGCCGAAGATGATCTCTTCCGCCACGCGCCCGCCCATCATGATCGCCATGCGCGAAACCATCTGCTCGCGCGAGAACGAGAGCTTGTCGGATTCCGGCAACTGCATGACCATGCCGAGCGCGCGGCCGCGCGGGATGATCGTCGCTTTGTGCACGGGGTCTGCCGCCGGCACGTTCATCGCGACCAAGGCGTGGCCGCCTTCGTGATAGGCGGTCAACTTTTTCTCATCCTCCGACATGACCATCGAGCGGCGCTCCGCGCCCATCATGACCTTGTCTTTGGCTTCCTCGAAGTCGCGCATCGTGACCATGCGCTTGTTGAGACGCGCGGCAAGGAGCGCGGCTTCGTTCACGAGGTTCGCCAAGTCGGCGCCGGAGAAGCCGGGCGTGCCGCGCGCGATGACGTGTGCATTTACGTCGGGCGCCAGTGGCACCTTTTTCATGTGTACTTTGAGAATTTTCTCGCGGCCCGTGATGTCGGGGTTCGGCACCACGATCTGGCGGTCGAAGCGGCCGGGGCGAAGCAGCGCCGGGTCGAGCACGTCCGGGCGGTTCGTCGCCGCAATCAGGATCACGCCTTCGTTCGTGTCGAAGCCGTCCATTTCGACGAGCAGCTGGTTCAGCGTTTGCTCGCGCTCGTCGTTGCCGCCGCCGAGGCCAGCACCGCGGTGGCGGCCGACGGCGTCGATTTCGTCGATGAAGATGATGCACGGCGCGTTCTTCTTCGCCTGTTCGAACATGTCGCGCACGCGGCTGGCACCGACGCCCACGAACATCTCGACGAAGTCGGAGCCCGAGATGGTGAAGAAC
>JABFRX010000134.1 GCA_013140995.1 Alphaproteobacteria bacterium
CGAAGTCGGCAACATGATCGCCGAGGCGGCGTTCGCGATCGAACTCGGCGCCTCCGCCGAAGATATCGCCCGCACCAGCCACGCCCACCCGACGCTCACCGAAGCCGTCCGCCAAGCCGCCCAAGCAGTCGGCGGCTGGACGATGCAGATGTAGCCTGGGAGCGCCGGCTTCCAGCCGGCACTTCTTTCTGAAGCGCCATCGCCGCAAGAGCCGGCAAGATGCCGGCGCTCCCAGGCTGGCATCTCCGCCAGCCCTTCAGCCTGCGTTCAGCCACAATCCGTCATATACTCGCCCCCTTGAAGGAGGCGTGACGCGGGGCGACGACGATGTGGCAACCAAGGGCATTTGGCATTGCGGTGGGCTGGCTGGTGGCAGCGGCCGTCGCCGTCTATTTTCTGCAGGACGACATGGTACAAGTCGGCTTCTTCGGCGACGCCTGCAAGAACTACGGCCTCGCCTCCTGGGCCTGCGGCGTGACGCCGAAGATGGCCGTGTGGCTCCCGAACGCGTTCGTCTACTTCATCACCGCGCCCTTCGGCTACGACGGCAGCGCCGACTGGATCGGCACCGAATACGCGACGCTCTGGCTCTTCTCCCCCATCGCCTACGCCTTCGCCCTCGTCGCGACGAACTACTGGGTCTGGAAGCTCAATCAGCTTTAGCGGGTTCGCTCACCCGGGAGCGCGGCCATCCTGGCCGCCCTTGCTGAATCTCAACCGCGCGAGAGAGCGGACAAGATGTCCGCGCTCCCGGGTGAGAGTCACCGTTGCGCGCGGACGGCGTAATTTCAGTCGAACTTCGGCGGGAAGAATTTTCGTACACGAAACTGGGGCGTCTGCCTGATCTCGCACCACTGCTTTTTTTGGTTGCCCCAGACCGAATAGATACCGACGCCGGTGGGCGCCGCCCCGAAAATATAAGGCTTTCCGCGAAACCGGATGAGCTTAGCCAAAAGGTCTTCATACTTGGCCGCGTAGGGCAGGGGTCTCCACTTATTCTGGATCAGAGTTTTCTGCAGGTCTGTGTCGAGAGCTCGGGTCCGATCGTCGGAGAGTGCATAGAACGTTGTTATTCCATCCCGCCCGCATCCGGCACCGGAATTGTATTCACCGCGGGCGATCTGATCCAACTTGCCATCTCGATTGAGGTCGACCGATGCAATAGAGGCGGCGTCCGTCCTATGGCCGGCTTGTCGCAGCATCGCACCGACGCCATCAGACGATTCCATCCGCACGATCAAAGACTTCGGATGCGTCGCTGCCCGGCACAGGTCGGCATCCCTCGAAAGGCCGATCGCCTGTTTGATTAAATGCGTCGGCTCAACTGTGCAGAGTGGTTGCTGGCGACCGGTTCCAAACCAGGATACTAAGCTTATCCACTGGCGTTCGCTGCGCAGATTGCCGGTGACAACAACCGGTTCTCCCTCGATCTCTGCGAAGTAGTCGATCCCGCTCCAATTCACCATGTGAAGTTCGTCGTCCTCGGCGGCGACGCCAACGTACAGCGGCTCGTTGAAGCTCGAACTCCGAGATTCTGCGTACTTTCTGCCATCATCAGCTTTCGCAAGCGTCCCGATTCGGCAAGTGCCGATGCTCACAAAGCGGTAGAGAGTGTCCGGCTGCCCATCATGGTCGAAGTCGACAACGAGCTTCTCGTCCGGAGTTCCCATCCACATCGGAAACTTGGAGCGATTCGGCGTGTACAGCGCGCTCCACGCCTCTAGTTCATCCTGGGAGAGGCGCGTCGTTGTCTTGATCGACTGCTGGAGTCTACCTGCGTTGGCGAGCGCAACGACACTACTGCAAATATGCTCCGCTTTCTCAGGACTGAGTTTGGGTTCCTCCGCCGAGGCGCTAAGAGCGATGGGCGCAAGGAGTGCGAGATATGCGGTGCAGGCGATGAAACGTTGGAGGGTCATCGCCGCGCCCGTGGGTGCGCGCTTTCATAGACTTTCAGCAAATGCGTCTCATCGACTGCAGTGTACCGCTGCGTCGTCGAGAGCGACGCATGGCCGAGCAGTTCCTGGATCGCGCGCAAGTCGCCGCCGGCCGCAAGCAGATGCGTCGCGAACGCGTGGCGCAGCGCGTGAGGCGTCGCGCTCTCGGGTAAGCCGAGCAGCCGCCGCAAATGCTGCATCAAGCCCTGCACGATACGCGGATGCAGCCGCTTCCCGCGCGCGCCGTAGAACACAGGGTCGTCGCGGCTCGCACCGAACGGGCAGACCTTGACGTAAGCCTCGATCGCCTCGCGCGCTTCCGGCAGCACCGGAACGACGCGCTGTTTGTTGCCTTTACCGGTAATGACCATCGCTTCCGGCAACGGCAGCGCCGAACGGTTCAACCCCAGCGCCTCCGAAATACGCAACCCCGCGCCGTAGAGCAGCGTTAGAACCGCGACGTTGCGCGCCGCGATCCACGGCTCGTTGCCCAAGATCTCAGCCTCGTCGAGCAGCATCTGCGCGCCGTCGATCGAAACCGGCTTCGGCACCGACATCGGCAGCTTCGGTGGCCGCACGCGCCGCACCGCGATGTTCTCCGCCAGGCCCTGCTTCTGCAAAAACATGAAGAATGTGCGCAGCGCCGACACCGCGCGCGCCACGCCGCGCGGGCCCAACCCATCCGCCCGCCGCGTCGCGAGCCACCCGCGCACATCGCCCGCCGACACGTCTTTCAGCGCGCTAAGATCGACCGCCTCCCCGCGATGCTGCGCAAGGAATCCTAAGAACCCGCCGACATCATGCGTGTACGCTTCGACCGTCTTGGGCGACAGCCGGCGCACATGCATCATCTGCTCGCGCCAATCCTGAAACGCACCCGCGCCGTTCATATAGATGCCTCACGCGAAGCCGCGAAAAAGAGATTGAAACGCCAAGATCGCCAAGGTGCTCAGCCCCATCAGAAGACGCCGGCGCGCGCAGCGCGCAACAAAGGCGCTTCGCGCCGAACTAATGGCGCCAAATGCCACGAGCACCTTGGCGTTCTTGGCGTTTCGAAATCCTTACTTTTCGCGTCTTCGCGTCTTCGCGTGAAATTCTTACTTCCGCGGCACCGTCTGCCCCGTCTTCGCCCAATCGGCCAAGAACGCGGCCAAGCCCTTGTCCGTCAGCGGATGCTCGATCAGCTGCTTGAACACGGCCGTAGGCAACGTCGCCACGTCCGCGCCTGCTTTCGCCGCCTCCGTCACGTGCGCCGGAGTGCGGATCGACGCCGCCAATATCTCCGTCTCCAGCCCCATGTAATTGTCATAGATCCCGCGGATGTCGCGGATGAGTTGCATCCCGTCCTCGCCCACATCGTCGAGCCGCCCGATGAACGGCGAGACGAACGTCGCCCCGGCCTTCGCGGCCAGCAGCGCCTGGTTCGCCGAGAAGCACAACGTCACGTTCACCATCGTGTCTTCTTCGGTCAGCGTCTTGCACGCGCGCAACCCCGCCCACGTCAGCGGCACCTTCACCGCGATGTTCTCCGCGATCTTCGCAAGCGCGCGCCCCTCGGCGAGCATGCCGTCAACGTCTGTCGCAGTTACCTCCGCGCTCACCGGCCCTTCGACCAAGTCGCAAATCTCACGAATCGCATCGACGAAATTGCGCCCCGATTTCGCGATCAGCGACGGATTTGTCGTGACACCGTCCACTAAGCCCGTCGCGGCCCAAGTTTTGATCTCGCCGACATCCGCGGAATCGAGGAAGAATTTCATGGAGTGCTTGACCTTCTGATAGCAATCGGGCGGACCATAGCGCATGGCGCTTGAAGCCGAAGCAGAAATTGCCGGAAAGCCTGTGGAAGGCGACACCGTCGGCATCGTGGTTCCGCGGCCGCTGAAAAGCGCGCTCGACTACCGCGTGCCCGATGGGCTGCGCCTCGCGCGCGGCGATATCGTCGAAGTGCCGCTGGGCCGCGGTGGTGACGCGACGCTGGGCGTCGTGTGGGGCAAGGGTGAAGGCACTTTCGAACGCACGCGCCTGAAAGAGGTAACGCGCCGCTTCGACGTGCCGCCGCTGAAAGACGAACTGCTGCAATTCGCAACCTGGGTCGCGAACTACGTCGTCGCGCCGCTGGGCGATGTCGTGAACCTCCTACTCCGCGCACCCGACGCGCTCGAACCCGAACGCGACCGAAAAGCGATCCGCCTTGGGCCGCACAAGCCCGAGAAACTCACGGACGCGCGCGCACGCGTGCTCGACGTTGCAAGCGACGGCCTCGCTCGCCGCCTCTCAGAGCTTGCCGAGGCGGCCGGTGTCAGCACCGCCGTGGTCAACGGCCTGATCAAACTGCGCGCACTCGAAGAAGTGACGATGCCGCCGTACAATCCCGGCCCACCGCCCGATCCCGCATTCGCGGGTCCGACACTCTCGGCCGCGCAAGCGAAAGCGGCTGCGCACTTGATCAAAGCGGTGAACGCCCGCCGCTTCGAGGCGATGTTGCTCGACGGCGTCACAGGCTCCGGCAAAACCGAAACCTATTTCGAAGCCGTCGCCGCCGCGCTGATGCAAAAGAAGCAAGCGCTCATCCTGCTCCCCGAAATCGCGCTGACTGTCCAATTCCTCGACCGCTTCACGAAACGCTTCGGCGTGAGACCAACCGAATGGCACTCCGACCTCACACAAGCCCAGCGCCGTCGCAACTGGCGCGCGGTGATGCTGGGCGACGCCCGCGTCGTTGTCGGCGCGCGCTCCGCACTGTTCCTGCCGTTCAAGGAACTCGGCCTCATCGTCGTCGACGAAGAGCACGACACAGCGTTCAAGCAGGAAGACGGCCTCATCTATCACGCGCGCGACATGGCGGTCGTGCGCGCGCGCATGGAAAACTGCCCAATCGCGCTCGCCTCCGCGACGCCCTCGCTCGAAACCTGGGTCAACGCCGAAACGCACAAATACGCACACCTCCGCCTGCCCGAACGTCACGGCAAAGCGACGCTGCCGCAAGCCACGCTCATCGACATGCGCAAGGAAGAGACGCAAGCGGGCGACTTCCTCTCCCCCACGCTCGTGCGCGCGGTCGTAGAGACGGTGGCGCAAGGCGAACAGGCGATGCTGTTCTTAAACCGCCGTGGCTTCGCTCCGCTCACGCTCTGCAAGGCGTGCGGTCACAAGATGGGCTGCCCGCGCTGCACCTCGTGGCTGGTCGAACACCGTTACCGCCGCAAGCTCGTCTGCCACCACTGCGGCTACGACCGCCAGATGCCGGGCTCCTGCCCCGAATGCAAAACGCTGGGCGCCTTCATCGCCTGCGGCCCCGGCGTCGAACGCGTCGCCGAAGAGGTGGCGCTAAAATTCCCGAATGCGCGCACGAACATCGCCTCAAGCGACACGATGGCGGGCCCGCGCCAAATCCAACGCGCGATCGAAGCGATCGCAAACCACGAGATCGACATCCTGATCGGCACGCAGATCGTGGCGAAGGGCCACAACTTCCCGATGCTCACACTCGTCGGCGTCGTCGACGCGGACTTAGGTTTGGAGGGCGCCGACCCCCGCGCCCGCGAACGCACGTTCCAGCTCCTGCACCAAGTCTCGGGCCGCGCGGGCAGGGCGGACCGCCCCGGCCGCGTTCTGATCCAAACGAGCGACCCGAACCATCAGGTCCTGAAAGCCATCGCCTCCGGCAACCGCGACGCCTTCTACGCCGTCGAATGGGGCAAGCGCGAAACAGCGGGCCTCCCGCCCTTCGGCCGCATGGCCGCGTTGATCCTCTCCGGCCGCAAAGAACAACAAGTCCACGAAGCCGGCGAACACCTTGCCGCCTGCGCCCCAAACGCGAAGGGTGTGCAGGTGTGGGGTCCGGCGCCGGCACCGCTGTCGATGATCCGTGGACAAACGCGTCTCCGCCTCGCCGTCCACACCGACCGCACCGTGAACCTGCAAGCCTATCTCCGCGCCTGGCTTGATCCCGTGAAGATGCCGTCGTCGGTGTTTCTCACCATCGACGTCGACCCGCAGAGTTTTCTGTAAGAGAAAAAGAAGACGACGCGTAAGGCCGCTCGGCACTCACGCGCCGCCGTTCTGTTAGACGTCGTTAGCTGACGTGGTCCAGCCTGATCGCGGCAACGCCCGCTGCCAGATTGACGCCAGTACCGCCTTCAACGCTCACCGGTTGCAACGAGATCGACTTGTCGAACCCGCCGACCAGCACGTTAACGCCCGCGCCCACGCCGACGGCCACGCTGGCGGAGGCGCCTGCGTAGTCGCCTTCAAGCGCGTCTTTGCCGACATCCGACGTCGGTGCGATGACGGCCCATACCATCGTCGCGCCGCTGGAATAACCGAGGTCGAGACCGACTTTTTGAATCTGGCCGGTGTAACGCTCGGTCTTGCCCTTCGACGGCGAGTACGAGCAGTTCAGCGCTTTCGTCGAGCCGACGACATAGCTCCAGCCCGGTTCGACTTTGCACGACAGCATGCCGACCTTCACGCCGGCGCCTTCAGCCTGCACGGGAACGGCTGCGGTGCCGAGCAAGAGCGCTGCGGCGATCGCCATAGGGACAGTTTTGTTGATCATGATATTTATTTCTCCTCAAGGCGCAGCCGGCCAACCGATAAGGGTATCGGCGGCCTGCGCTGGTGAGACAACTCCCGGGGAGGGCCGAGGTTCCGCTGCAAAAACGCGGTTTTGGGCGGAACCGGCGAGCCAAGGCGTCGCGGCATCTGGCAAATCGGCTATTGCGGCAGCCCGCCGGCCGATCGCCTTGTATCCAGATACGCGCATGGCACAAGTGTTTCGTCGCACATTCAACGGGGCAGACCACATGAACAACGCAAACGCTGGTTTCGCGATGGGGATCGCCGTCGGCGTCGCAATCGGCGTCGCGATCGGCAACATCGGCGCGGGCATCGCGATCGGCGTCGCACTGGGCTTCGCATTCGGCGCGGCCGCGAAGAACAACGACAAAAAGAGTTGAGCCGCTACGCCTTCGCCCGCGCGATCGCGTCCATGATCAGCTTCTCCGCTTGCGGCCCATCCACCCAATCGCCGAGCTGCGTCCACTTGCCCTTTTCCAAGTCCTTGTAGTGCTGGAAGAAGTGCGCCGTCTGATCGCGCAAGATCGGCGGCAAGTCGCGGTACGATTGCACGCCGGCATAGAACGGATGCAAGGCATCGACCGGCACCGCGAGGATCTTCTCATCCTCCCCTGCCTGATCCGTCATGATCAGCGCGCCGACCGGCCGGCAGCGGATCACCGCACCTGCCACCACCGGCACCGGCGCGATGACGAGCACGTCGATCGGATCGCCGTCCAGCGACAGTGTGTGCGGAATGAACCCATAGTTCCCCGGGTAATACATCGCCGTATGCAGAAACCGGTCCACGAACAGCGTCCCCGACGCCTTGTCCATCTCGTACTTCACCGGCACGCCGCCGAACGGAATCTCGATCAGCGCATGCAAATCCTTCGGCGGATTGCGCCCGGGCGTGATTTTTGAAAGGTCCATCGGATCGGTCCTTGCTGTGGCGCGACGATCTCGCGCAACTCATCGCTTACCGGCAACCGCCGAAAACAGCCACGACAAAAACTTCTCGACGCGCGATGGATGTCGGTCTGACTTTGTTGGCTTTTCCTTTCGGTACTTCAGCGCGTGTGGGAAGCAGATCTTCACAGTATTAGCCGGTGCACCGGGGACCTTGGAATTGTCGATGCTGAGAATCGAGATCGCGCGAACCTCATGCATGCGCCAGATTGCTTCCACCTCGATCGTGGCGCCCTTGATCAGTGGGATGAACCATCTGTCTGACGACTGAGTTGGGCAGAAAGACGTCGCCCTCCGGCGTGGCAATGGTCCCAAACCGACCGTCCGAATCGAATTGGGCCAGTTGCCCCTTTGTGAGAAACCAGTTGGTACCGTCGAAGCCTTCTTCTTGAGCCAACTGAGGTGTTTGAACGCTCATGGCGCACTCTGCAGCAAACCTACCCCATCGTAATCGCCGCCCCGCGTCAAAGTCGCGCAAATCCGCCATGTTGCGCCGCAATGGGGGCCATGGTAGACCGCCGCCGCGGCGTCGCCGGGGGTAGACTTCGCGTCGGCCCCAAACGCAAAAATTGTCGCAAATTCAATGGCTTAAGCCTCGCCCGGCCCCGGGCGCTTTTCAGGCTTGGCCGAGCCTTTGGTTGGAGCCTCATCGTGGTAAGCGAAAACGTTTCCGTTGCGGGTCTGGCGGGCCGGTATGCGACCGCTTTGTTCGAGCTCGCAACTGAAGCGAAAGCGCTCGATGCCATCGCGTCCGATCTGTCGCGCCTCAAAGCTCTCGTCGACGGCAGCGCCGATCTTGCCCGCCTCGTCCGCTCACCCATCTTCTCGCGTGAGGAGCAGGGCAAGGCGATGGACGCAGTTCTGGCCCGCCTGAACGTAAACGCGCTCACGAAGAACTTTGTCGGCCTCCTCGCACAGAAGCGCCGCCTGTTTGCGCTTAGCGGAATCGTCGCCGCGTTCGGCGTCCTCGTCGCCCGCCAACGCGGCGAAATGACCGCCGAGGTGACGAGCGCGCAAGCCCTCAAGCCCGAACAACGCACCGCCCTCATGGGCACGCTGAAAGACGCGATGAAGCGCGAGATGCGCTTGACCGAGCGCGTCGATCCCACCCTTCTCGGCGGACTGATCGTCAAGGTCGGTTCGCGCCAAATCGACTCAACACTCAAATCGAAACTCGTGCGTCTCGAACGCGCGATGAGAGGCGCATAAAGAACATGGACATCCAAGCCGCAGAAATCTCCGCGATCCTGAAAAGCCAGATCAAGAACTTCGGCGCCGAAGCCGAAGTCTCTGAGATCGGCCAGGTTCTCTCCGTCGGCGACGGTATCGCGCGCATTCACGGCCTCGACAAAGTGCAGGCCGGCGAGATGGTCGAATTCCCCGGCGGCATTAAGGGCATGGCGCTGAACCTCGAAACCGACAACGTCGGCGTCGTGATCTTCGGCAACGACCGCGACATTAAAGAAGGCGACACCGTCAAGCGTACGGGCTCGATCGTCGACGTGCCGGTGGGCAAGGGCTTGCTCGGCCGCGTCGTCGATCCGCTGGGCCAACCGCTCGACGGCAAGGGCCCGATCCAATCGACCGAGCGCCGTCGCGTGGACGTCAAGGCGCCGGGCATCATTCCGCGCCGCTCCGTGCACGAGCCGATGCAGACCGGTCTGAAGTCGGTAGACTCGCTGATCCCGATCGGCCGCGGCCAGCGCGAGCTCATCATCGGCGACCGCCAAACCGGCAAGACCGCCATCGCGCTCGACACGATCATCAATCAAAAGTCGGTCAACGCGACCGGCGACGAAAAGCAAAAGCTCTACTGCATCTACGTCGCCATCGGCCAAAAGCGCTCGACGGTCGCCCAGATCGTCAAGACGCTCGAACAGTTCGGCGCGATGGAATACACGATCGTGGTCGCGGCGACCGCGTCGGACCCGGCGCCGCTGCAGTTCCTGGCGCCGTTCGCCGGCTGCACGTTCGGCGAATTCTTCCGCGACAACGGCATGCACGCCGTGATCATCTATGACGACCTGTCGAAGCAGGCCGTGGCTTACCGTCAGATGTCGCTGTTGCTCCGCCGCCCGCCGGGCCGCGAAGCGTATCCCGGCGACGTGTTCTATCTCCACTCCCGCTTGCTCGAGCGCGCCGCGAAGCTAAACGAGGCGAACAAGGGCGGATCGCTTACCGCACTCCCGATCATCGAAACGCAGGCGAGCGACGTGTCGGCCTACATCCCGACGAACGTCATCTCGATCACCGACGGCCAGATCTTCCTTGAAACCGAATTGTTCTATCAAGGCATTCGCCCGGCGGTGAACGTTGGCATCTCGGTGTCGCGCGTGGGCTCCTCGGCGCAGATCAAAGCGATGAAGCAAGTCGCAGGCACCATGAAGTCCGACCTCGCGCAGTATCGCGAAATGGCCGCCTTCGCGCAGTTCGGCTCAGACCTCGACGCCGTGACACAGCGCTTGCTGAACCGCGGCTCGCGTCTGACGGAGCTGCTGAAGCAGCCGCAATTCGCGCCGTTCCCCGTCGAAGAGCAGGTCATCTCGATCTACGCCGGCACGCGCGGTTACCTCGACAAGCTCCAGGTCGCCCAGATCGGCAAGTTCGAGCTCGAACTGCTGCAATCGATCCGCGCCGGCCACAAGGACCTGCTCGACGGCATCCGTAAGGAAAAGGCGTTGACGCCCGACCTCGAAGCCAAGCTGAAGTCGATCCTGGAATCGTTCACGAAGAGCTTCACATAACGTGCCCAGCTTAAAGGACCTCAGGAACCGCATAGCTAGCGTAAAGTCGACGCGCAAGATCACGCGCGCGATGCAGCTCGTCTCGGCCTCCAAGTTGAAGCGCGCGCAAGAAGCCGCCGAAGCCGCACGCCCCTACGCTGAAAAAATGCAGGGCGTGCTCGCGAACTTGGCCGCGGGCATCGCGGGCCAAGCCGGCGCGCCAAAGCTGCTCGCCGGCACCGGCCGCGAAGACAACCATTTGCTCGTCGTGATGACGGCCGATCGCGGCCTCTGTGGCGGGTTCAACACGAACATCGTGAAGCTCGCGCGCCAGCACATTCAAT
The DNA here is from genome assembly GCA_013140995.1 of Alphaproteobacteria bacterium. Lineage (GTDB taxonomy): Bacteria > Pseudomonadota > Alphaproteobacteria > Micropepsales > Micropepsaceae > SZUA-430. The sequence goes on from JABFRX010000134.1 coordinate 10,534, forward strand.
CGCTGCAGCGCGAAGGCAAGAAGGTCAAAATCCTCTGCGTCGGCCGCAAAGGTCGCGATCAGCTGAAGCGTAATTTCGGCAGCTTGATCGTCGGCACGGTCGAACTCAGCGGCATCCGCCGCTTGGGCTTCACCCACGTGCAACCGATCGCAAAGCAGGTGCTCGACCGCTTCGATGCCGGCGAAACCGACGTCGTGACGCTGTTCTACGCGCGCTTCAAATCGGTAATCAGTCAGATCCCAACCCCGCTGCGCCTGATCCCGGCCGAAGTGCCGAAAGGCGCGAAGACGGCCGACCTCAAAGGCGGCGCTTACGAGTACGAGCCCGACGAACAAGACATCCTGGCCGAACTGCTGCCGCGCAACGTCGCGATCCAAATTTTCCGCGCGCTCTTGGAAAACCAAGCGTCGGAACAAGGCGCGCGCATGGCCGCTATGGATTCAGCGACACGCAACGCCGGCGACGTCATCGATGCGCTGTCGACGAAGTACAACCGCTCGCGCCAAGCGCAGATCACCAAAGAACTCATCGAAATCATTTCGGGCGCCGAAGCGCTCTAAGAGGCAGATATGAACGCTCCCACCAACATCACCGGCAAAGTCACCCAGGTCATTGGCGCCGTCGTCGACGTGCACTTCGACGGCGAGCTGCCGGCGATTTTGAACGCGCTCGAAACCAAGAACGGCACCATCCGATTGATACTCGAAGTGGCGCAGCATCTGGGTGAGTCCACCGTCCGCACGATCGCGATGGACTCGACCGAAGGCCTCGTCCGCGGTCAGGAAGTGAAAGACACCGGCCGCCCAATCTCGATCCCGGTGGGTCCCGGCACCTTGGGCCGCATCATCAACGTCATCGGCGAGCCGATCGACGAAGCGGGTCCGGTGAAGGGTACGGAGATGCGCCCGATCCACGCCGACGCGCCGAAGTTCACGGAACAATCGACCGAAGCGCAAATTCTGCTGACCGGCATCAAGGTCGTCGACCTGCTCGCACCTTACGCCCGCGGAGGCAAAATCGGCCTCTTCGGCGGCGCCGGCGTCGGTAAGACGGTGCTCATTCAAGAACTGATCAACAACGTCGCGAAGAAGCACGGCGGCTATTCCGTGTTCGCGGGCGTCGGTGAACGTACGCGCGAAGGCAACGACCTCTATCACGAGATGATCGAGTCCGGCGTGAACAAGGACCCGAAGAAAGGTTCGACCGAAGGCTCCAAATGCGCGCTGATCTTCGGCCAGATGAACGAGCCGCCGGGCGCCCGCGCCCGCGTCGGCCTAACGGGCCTCACGGTGTCGGAATACTTCCGCGACCAAGGCCAAGACGTGCTCTTCTTCGTCGACAACATCTTCCGCTTCACGCAAGCGGGTTCGGAAGTGTCGGCACTCCTCGGTCGTATTCCTTCGGCGGTCGGTTACCAGCCGACGCTCGCCACCGACATGGGCGCGCTTCAGGAACGCATCACCACGACGAACAAAGGCTCGATCACCTCGGTGCAGGCGATTTACGTGCCCGCCGACGACTTGACCGACCCGGCGCCGGCCACCTCGTTCGCCCACTTGGACGCAACGACCACGCTGAACCGCGCGATCTCGGAAAAAGGCATCTACCCGGCTGTCGACCCGCTGGACAGCACGTCGCGCATCTTGGATCCGCGCGTCGTCGGTGACGACCACTACCGCGTCGCCCGCGAGGTGCAGAGAATCCTACAGAAGTACAAGTCGCTGCAGGACATCATCGCCATTCTGGGCATGGACGAACTCTCGGAAGACGACAAAGTCCTCGTCGCCCGCGCCCGCAAGATCGAACGCTTCCTGTCGCAACCCTTCCACGTC
>JABFRX010000248.1 GCA_013140995.1 Alphaproteobacteria bacterium
CGCTTTGCTGCCTCTGCGTTGACCTCCTCCGAGCCCGGCCGGTAGGCGCGGCAGCGCGCCGGGACCGGCGGCATCACCACGTTCGGCAGGCCCGAGAAGAAGCGGCGCATGTCCTTGTCGCAGAGGACGGCATCGCGGCCGGCTTCGACGAGGGCGTCGACGTTCTCATCGGCGATGGTGAGGCCGGTTGGGATGGCGGCGAGTTCCTTGCGCTTCTCGTCGTCGGCCAAGTCGTAGAGCGCTACGTGCGCAAAGTGCGGTTCGACTTTGCGGCAGGCGGTGGGTTTGCCGTCGGCGCCTGCCGGACAGTCGCGGCGAGCAAAGGCGCTGGCGAGCCGGCCCGTCATCTCGCGCGCGTGAATCAGCGTTTCGAAGCCGTAGCGATCGATCGCGGTCGACGTCACGGCGCCCAACACGCGGAACATGCTGTCGAGGTATGGCACGTCGGTCAATTCACGGTCGGGCTCGGCCTGGCCGTCAACGCTAACGATCAAGACGTGTTGGATGCGGTTCATGCGTTCGTATTCGACGGTGCCTTCGCTGATCGGTGCGAGCAACTGGATAAAGCCGCGTAGCGCGAGGTTGTCGGACACGCCGCCGTCGAGCAGGTGGACGTAGGCGCTCTTGCGTTTGTCCAGGTACGACGTCGCGAGGTCGGCCAGGTGGCGGCGGCGCGAGAGCTCGTCGTCGATGCCCGCGTAACTGTCGATCCATTTCGGACGAGTGCATGACTGCGTGTCGTCGTAGGCGTAATTGCGCAAGCTGATCGGCGTGAACAGGACCGGGAAGCCGTTCGATGCGGCGACGGCGCGGGCGACGGGATACGACGTGATGTCGGAGCAGATCCAGTCGAACGTGTCTTGGCTGAAGATGAAGGGGGCTTCGTTAGCGAAGTCCGTCGCCTGGACGCCCAAGAACGGACGGCCGAGCCTGGCCAGGTCGCCGTAGTTCGTGCCCTTGAACAGCAGCTCGTCGTAGACGCGGGCCATCTCGTCGTTCGTGCCCCAGTTCGGATTGACGAGCCAATCCCAGCGCCAGGGCAGCAGGTAGATGCCGAAGATCTCGCCGTTCAGATCGTATTTCAGGAACTCGTCGACATAGGATTCGAACAGCGCGTCGCGTTTGAGCGCGAAGGCCGACGCCGTGAAGCTGCCGCCGGAGACACCGGTGACGACGTCGATTTCCTCCGTCAGCTTGCGGCGGCCTTTGCCGAAGTCGACGGTGATTTCGCGCAGTGCGGTCAGCGCGCCGTAGCCGAACGCGGAGGAGCGCTTGCCGCCGCCCGAAAACGACAGCACGACGAAGAGTTCCGCCGACGTGTTGTCGGGGATCGCGTCGATGCGGTATGCGGGGCCGTTGATTGCGGTCTCAAGCGGGCGGTTCGTTTGCGCGCTCAGCGAGGCGCAAGCGGCCAGCACCAGCAACGCTACGGTCACGACGCTTGCTCGAAGCGCTGTCATGGTCCTCTCCCCGGTCCCCGCCGAATCACCGGCATAGGTTGGAGTCTGCACCGGCGCCGTGCGCGAGGCTTGCAACTACCACTTGTCGAAGAGCATGGAATCGAGGGGGGTCACTGTGCCATGCGAAACAGCTCGTTTGTCATCTGCGGTGTTCGATTTGGTGCGGATACAAGCCGTTTGATGCGAGACATGTGAGACAGGGGTCGTATGAGCCACGCTGTCCCACTTGCACCTCGCTCGCGAATTTTTGCGAAGCTAATCTGTTAGGCGGTGAAGCCCCCAAAAATGGGCGCACCAGGTCGTTCGCGGAGCCACTTGGCGATCGTGTCCAGCACCGCGTCGCGTCTGACCCAATGCAACAGCATATGTGGCCCCCCTTGGAATTCGACCAACGATGCGTCCACGGGAAAGCGCCGATGAAGCGCGCGGATACACCGCAACGGGGACACATCTTCGCCAGAGCCGACAAGCGTCAGGGTCGGTGCCGTCACGGCTGGCGCATCGTCGTAAGCGCTCAGTCCAAGGCGGAATATGCCACATACGAGTGCGGGCGAAATGCGGCGCAAGACTAGCGGATCTGTGAACAAGCGAATCGCGGCATCGGCCGTCAGACCGTCCGCATTCGTCCGCTCGACAAGCACGTCAGCGCGCGCGCCTAACGCTTGCAACGCACGGGCGGCTAGGCCGTATGAAATCCGGCGCATGGTGCAACCCAGAGCGCCAGGCGCCACCAAAACCATACCGGAGATACCCGCCGTATGGCCACGTGCGCCCGCATGCACGGCAAGTGCGGCGCCCATGCTTTCACCCAGTACGAAGAGCGGCACGTCCGGAACCCGGCCCGAGAGATATCGAAGGGCGTCACGGATGTCATGCGACATGCGCGATTTACCGGCCCATGTGCCGCGCGTCTGTGTTTGACCGAAACCGCGTTGATCGAAGGCGAGTGTTGCATAGCCTTGCGCAGCGAAATAGGGAGCGACGGCGTCGAAGGCGCCCGCATACTCGCACACTCCATGCAGCAGTAGAATGGCGCCGCGCGGCGACCTTGGACTCCACAAGCGGTAGGGGAGCGCATATCCGTCAGCGGCCGAAAGGCGTCCGCGATAAACGGCAGCATCGACCGATCCGTCGCGCCAAGAAAATGTACCCAGCGAGGCCGGGTCAAACGGCGACGGCAACCGGTCCTCGAACCGCGTTCCCCACTCGTAGCGAAATGTTGCCGACATCGTCCGATGCCCTGGTTACGAAAAGTCTATTCTGCGGCGTTCGGGGGTTGCTCGAGCGGCGGTTTTGCCTTCTGCGCTGCTGCCGCACGTTCCTGCGCCATCCGTTCGTGGTCTTCTGCTATCCGGCACATGACGCCTTGCCTCGCTCGTCCGGCATTTGGCTTGCACGCAGGCGCGCGCCTGCGGCGCGGTGGCGATATTCCGCTGCATCAAAAACCATGGAGACACTCCGTTGCATAACGACGTGCTATTAGAACGCTTTCTGCGATGAAGGGTTCCTTCAGCGGATCCATATCGTTGCGCGCTTGCAACGCGGTCGCGGTGTTTGGGCCTTAGTGGAACAAGCCGGCATGACTTTTCGTTTCGCTGTACTAGCACCTTTCTGAAAGGTAACAGGCGATGCGGCAGCACCTTTATGCACTGTTGGCGTTGAGCGTTTTGGTTGGCTTTTGCGGCCTAGCGCTCGTGACATCCGCCGGCGCGGTGAGCGCGCTCATCGTCCTTGCCTTAATGACGGGGCTTGGGTTGATGCAACGCGCACAAGACTAGCTGCGGGGAACAAGAGCGCGAGTTCGACGTTTCATTCGCGAGCCCTCCGGCGGATCGGGCGGCTTTCAAGAGGAGTGGAATATCATGCGTAGGCTTCTCGCTGCCCTGCTAATCATCGGCGGCATCGCCGCTCTCGCGACGCCCTATTTCACCTATACGGAGAAGGAGCGTGTCGTCGACGTCGGACCGATCGAGATCGACAAGACGGAGACGAAGACCATTCCAATTCCGCAGATCGCGGCGGTGGCCGCAATCATTATCGGCCTCGGCATGCTGGCGATGGGCGGACGGTCGGAGGCTTAGGGCTTCATGCGTCCCCGCCTTCACGTGGCTCACCCCGCGTGAAGGCGGCGTTTGCGTTGTTCGCGGCTACTTCTTTTCCTTTGGTACCTTTTTTCCGGCCCTGCGCGCTTCCGACAAGCCGATCGCGATCGCTTGTTTCGGATCGGTCACCTTCTTACCGCTCTTGCCGCTGCGAAGCGTTCCACGCTCATTTCATGCATCGTCTTTTCGACTTTTCCCGAGGCGGCCTTTGAGTATCTGCGAGCCACTACGCTGGTTCCTTCTTGCGGTGGATCACACGAAACGCACTCGCGACGATCACGTTCC
>JABFRX010000141.1 GCA_013140995.1 Alphaproteobacteria bacterium
GATGTAGTCGGAAAGGAGAACGAACCGGTAGCCATCGGCCTCCAACTGCTCGACGATCCGCGGCAGAGCCTCGGCCGTGTGCACGCCGCGGCCGTTGATGTGGAAGATCAAAACGTCGCCGGGCTGAACGTTCGCGGCGGCGCGATTGACGAGCGCATTTGCGGTTTGGTGGCGGTCCGGATCGCCCGACGCCCAGCGCCAGTGCACGACGTGGTAGCCCAGGCTCTCCACCGCCTTCAGCCCCTCATCGTTGAAGTTTCCGGCCGGGAAGCGGAAGAACTGCGGCTGGCGTCCCGTGGCGGTGACAATCGCATTGTGCGCGCGGCCCACCTGATCAAGCACCGCCTCGGGTGAGAACCGGTTCATCGTATTCGGGTGGTTCCAGGAGTGGTTCTCGATGTCGACGAAGTCGAGCGCGGAAAGCGCCTGAACTTCGGCGAAATTCGTCTCCACGAACCGCCCGGACGCGAACACCGTGAACGGAATTTTCCGCGAGACCAGATAGTCGAGAATGCCATGATCGAACGAAACCTTCTGTCCCGCCTCGCAGGCGTCGAAGGTCAGTGCCACCACGCGCTCCTCGGTCGGCAGACGCGTGATGAGGTCGGCGCGCGCCGGAACTGCCGCCAAGACCGCAACCAAGAAGAAAAGGAATCGCCCCGCCATTTGTCTTGAAATGCCCGAAACGATTCGGCCGTTCAAGAGCATGCAAGCGCCGGGTGAAAAAATTGCGGGCCCATCTTCAGGACACGAAGATGAGCCCGCCAATACCGGAGCCGCCCGCAGGACCTTGAGGAGAGACACGGCCCCGATACTTAGCACCGATCCTCCACAAGGAAGGGACGCCGGTGCAACCTTAGAAATATGAGCGCGAACGCGCTTGTTCAAAACAACTAGAATCGACAGGTATCTGAATGCAGGTTCATCGCCGCGCCACTGTCGCGCCGCAAACCGCGGCTATTCCTGGCAGCGTTGCCAAGTGCGGCAACCGCACGTCGGCTTACGCGGCGCGCGAAATTGGCGCCACACCCGAATGATTTAGCGCGTCTCTCGGAAACGGCAAGCGCACCGTCACGCGCGTGCCTTTACCTTCCTCGCTCTCGATCGCGCAGGAACCGCCGTGCAACTCGCTGAGCGCGCGCACCAGCGTGAGCCCCAAACCGGTGCCGCCGTGCGCTTGAGCGTAGCGGTTATCCGCCTGCTCGAACGCGTTGAACACGCGCGCGATCTCGACACGGGAAATGCCGCAGCCGGTGTCTTCCACAACAAGCACCGCAGCGTCGCCGCCATCGGACAGCGCCAACGATACATGCCCGGCGCTCGTAAACTTGATCGCGTTCGACAACAGATTGAGCAGGATCTGCTTGAACGCGCGGTTGTCCGCAAACACGCGCACGCCCGCGTCGCACCGTTGGCGCAACTCGACATTCTTAGCCGCAGCCTTGTCGCGCACCAGTTTCACGGTTTCGCCAAGCTCGGCCGCGCCGTCAAGCCACTCCCCGTCGAGCTTCATCTTACCGGCCTCGATCTTGGCAACGTCCAAGATGTCGTTGATGAGGCTAAGCAGATGCTGTCCACTGCCGTGAATATCGTGTGCATAGCCGCGGTACCGGTCCGGCGCATCGCCGAGCCCGCTCACCGCGATCATTTCCGAGAAGCCCAAAATCGCGTTCAACGGCGTGCGCAACTCGTGGCTCATGTTGGCCAGGAACGAACTCTTCATCTGGCTCGCCCGCTCCGCCGCCTGCCGCCCGGCTTCTGCCGCGTCGCGCGCCTTGGCGAAGGCGTCTTTCAAGACCTCGTTCTCGACCTGCGCTTCAATGTTGCGCCGGACTTGCGCGGCCGCGACGCGCACATGCATGGCAAGCGCTGCAAACCAAACCGGCACCAACGCAGCAAAGACGCCTGCTTCTTGCAGTTCGCTCACCAGCTTCAGCCAGAAGACGAGTGTCGCACATCCGCTACCGATCAAGAACGTCTCGAACCTGCTCATACGCGAGACGACGCCGTTTGTGATGCCGGCGAATATCAGTATCGCGACCATCAGCTGATTGCTGGAATTGCCCTCGACCCAAAACACCCACGACAGCGATGCCCACAGGGCACTCAAGCTGGCGAACGCAGTCGATTGGATCAGCAACCAAAACTTGGGATCGAGCGTCGCCGGCGCCGCTGCAGCGCGCCGGTAGGCGTCGTCCAGAAGCAGCGAGCACAACGCGCCCGCGATGATCGCGCCCAGCCACACGAGCGACGGGAGCAGCGGCACAGCACCAAACTCCGGCACCACGCCGGACATGATCACACACACGACAACCGCCCACAGCGGCGTCCCGATGATGGCACCGCGCGCCGGCGCAGCAACGAGCGCCAGCTGCCGCGTCAGCACGCGGCGCTCGAACTCTTCCTGCGGCAATGGCGAGACGGCGGCATGCATCGCAAGGTCACTCACTTGGACCGCGATGCTAGGGGTTCACGCCTTAACGGTTGCTTGGATCAATCGCATTGTTACCGCCGTGTAAACGCTTCGGTTACGCAGCAAACACGGGCATTTTCTCTTAGGTCTTCACCGCTCGTATACGATGTCAGCGACTTAACCGCGTCACGCTGCGGCGCGCTTGCAACCAACGCTTAAGCCGCCCGCACCATTGCCTTCGCGGCCTTCGCTTCGTTGCTCATATACGACGTCAGCGCCTTCACCACGCCCATGCGCAAGTCGGGCTCAAGCCCTTCGCCCATGCGCAAGAGCTGCAGGCAGTACCAACCCTGCGCGCCCGCGCCGTTGATCACCTTAAGCAAGGTCAGCGGCGATTGCGGTCCGAAGAAACCAGGCCCCACGCGCAACGTCTTCTCATACGCGGGCAGCGACGCGATCTCGCCCGTCATCAGCCGCTTCACGCTGAGCGGATCGCCACACAAGGGCCGCCCGATGCCGACCACTTGGCATGCGCCCGAGGCCAACGCCTCTTCCATGCCGCCACGCGTGCGGAAGCCGCCGGTCACCATCAACGGCATCTTCGCGACCTTGGCGATAGCGGCCGCATAGTCGATGAAGTAAGCCTCCCGCGCCCGCGTGCTAGCGCGCACATTCTCCGTGTAGACGGGCTCAAGCCCCTCCATGCCCGCCATCTTCGGCTGCTCGTACGTGCCGCCGGAAACCTCCAGCAAATCGACGCCCGCGCCGTTCAACCACGCGACGACGCGCAAACACTCCTCGTTCGTGAACCCGCCCTTCTGAAAGTCGGCCGAGTTCAACTTCACCGAAACCGCGAAGTCAGCACCGGCCTTCGCACGCACGGCTTTGATCACCTCAAGCAGCAACCGCGCGCGATTCTCGAGCGGCCCGCCCCACTCGTCGTCACGCTGATTGACCCGCGGGCTCAGAAACTCCGAGAGCAAATACCCGTGCGCCGCATGCACCTGCATGCCCGTGAACCCTGCCTCGCGCAGCACGCCGGCCACATGCGCGAAGCGCACGATCACGTCCTTCACTTCATCGCCCGTCATCGCCCGCGGATCGCCGAACTGCCCGCCCGGCAGCCCAAGCTTCACCGCCGACGGCGCAGAAGGATTCGCGTTCACGGCTTTGGGAGTCTGCCGCCCAGCATGCGAAACCTGCGCCCAAACTTGCGCCCCGCCGGAGCGCGCCGCCGAAACCCAAGCCTTGAGCGCCGCCATCGCCTCAGGCGACTGCGGCCCCTCGATCGCCACATTCCCCGGCCGCTCCAAATGCCGCCGGTCGATCTGAATATTGCCGGTGAGCAAAAGGCCAAGCCCACCCTGCGCCCAGCGCGAATAGAGCCGCACGTGTTTATCGGTGGCCCGGTTGAGCGAATCCCCAA
>JABFRX010000152.1 GCA_013140995.1 Alphaproteobacteria bacterium
CCCTCGTTGGGCTTGTGATCGGGATCGGTATTCTTGCGTTCCCGAACCTCGACCGCGGCGGGCCGGCCGATAACGACGATGGGTTTTTCCACTAACTCTCGATGTGGGCGATGACGTCGCCCTCCGCTACGGTATCGCCTTCGCCGACCAGGATATCGACGACGGTGCAGTCGAGCGGCGCGAGGACCGGAATCTCCATCTTCATGCTCTCGAGGATGACGATCGGCTCATCTTCGGCGAGGCGTTGGCCCTTCTCGGCTACGACTTTCCAGACTTTGCCGGTGATCTCGGTTTTGACGGTGCTGCGGGGCATGTTGCTAGAGCTTCGCTTGGGAGAAGAAGCATGTGGCCTCGCCGGTGTGGCAGGCGGGACCGGATTGATCGACCTTGAGCAGCAACGTGTCGCCGTCGCAATCGATCCACGCTTCGATGAGGCGCTGCGTGTGGCCGGACGTTTCGCCCTTGCGCCAGAGGGCTTGGCGCGAGCGCGACCAGTAGGTGACGTCGCGTGTTTCGAGCGTGCGGGTGAGTGCTTCTTTGTTCATCCACGCGACCATGAGGACGCGACTATCCCTCGCATCCTGCGCGACAGTGGCGACGAGGCCGTCGCGGTCGAATTTGACGGCGGCGACGAAGTCGTTGGGCGAGATCGTGCTCATGCCGCCTTCTTCAATCTATCGAGGCCTGCGTCAAGGTCGGCGAGGAGGTCGTCGGCGTTTTCGAGGCCGGCATGGATGCGGATCACGGAGCCTTGGTGCGCGAACTTCGTTGCCGTGCGATTGATGTGGGCGGGGACGATGAGGCTTTCGTAGCCGCCCCAGGACCAGCCCATGCCGAAGAGTTGCATGCCGTTCAGCATGGCGGCGACGGCGTCGTCGGGGCAGGGCTTTAGTTCGACCCCGAAGAGACCAGAGGCGCCCTTGAAATCGCGCTTCCAGATCGCGTGGCCTGGATCGCTGGGTAGGGCGGGGTAGAGTACGCGGGCGACCTCGGGTCGCGCGCTTAGCCACTCGGTGAGACGTTTCGCGTTCGCCTCATGTTGCTTCAACCGGACGGCCATCGTGCGCAGGCCACGCTGGCCAAGATAGATGTCGTCCGGGCCGACAGTGAGGCCCAGATTGCCGTGGGTGTCGCGCAGGCGCTTCAGGTGCTTGTCGTTCGCGGTGACGGTGCCCAGCATCGCGTCGGAGTGGCCGACCACATACTTGGTTGCGGCGATCACGGCGATATCTGCGCCGTGGCCAAAGGCGTCGAAGAACAACGGTGTGGCCCAGGTGTTGTCGAGGATCACCGCGATATTAGCAGCGTGTGCGGTTGCGGCGATCGTGGGAACGTCCTGGATTTCGAACGTGAGGGAGCCGGGGCTTTCGAGGAAGACGGCTCGTGTGTTGGACTTGAATAGGCGTTCGATGCCGGCACCGATCAGCGGGTCGAAGTAGGTGGTGGAGATACCGAAGCGGGCCAGCGTCTTGTCGCAAAACGTGCGAGTGGGTCCGTAAACCGAATCGGTGACGAGCACATGATCGCCGGACGAGGCGACGCTCATGAGCGCGAGCGTGCAGGCTTGTAGGCCGGACGGGCACAGCACAGTTCCCGCGCCGCCCTCAAGTTCGCAGATTGCATTTTGCAGTGCTTCGATCGTGGGGGTGAGGCGTCTGCCATACGTGTAGCGCTGATCACGCTTCTCCAATGCCTCCAATGTCGGGTGCAGCATCGTCGAGGCGTGATACACGGGCGGGTTAACAAGGCCGTGGTGATCGAACGGCTTGCGGCCCGCGGTGACAACCGTGGTCTCCGGCCGTTTTGGGCCGCCTTCGGGCTTGGACATCTTGCCCGGCTCTCCTCTATGTGTACGTTCCGCCGTCAGCGTGCCGCATTCGGGTGGTTGGCTGCAATCCTGGTTTGTCGAAAGGACGTTCCCATGCGCTTGTTGTTCGCAGCCCTGACGGCTGTTCTGGTCGCCGCCGCGCCTGCGTGGGCCGCGGGATCGCCGACACTCGAGCGAGTGAAGAAGAACGGCTACCTGCGCTGCGGCGTGAACGAAGGGTTGCCCGGATTTGCGAGCCCTGACGCCAAGGGTAACTGGACGGGCATGGACGTCGATTTCTGCCGGGCCGTTGCCGCCGCGATCTTCAACGACCCGAAGAAGGTGCGCTTCACGCCAACGTCGGCGAAGGTACGGTTCACGGTACTGCAGTCGGGCGAGGTGGACCTGCTGTCGCGCAACACGACGTGGACGATGAGCCGTGACACGCAGTTGGGGCTCGAGTTCGTGGGGGTCAGCTACTACGACGGCCAAGGCTTCATGGTGCCGAAGAAGCTGAATGTGACAAGTGCGAAGCAGCTGAACGGCGCCAACGTGTGCACGAACACCGGTACGACGACCGAGTTGAACCTCGCCGACTATTTCCGCGCCAACGGCCTTAAGTACAAGGTCATCGCGTTCGAGAAAAACGCCGAAGTGCTCGCCGCATATGACGCGGGCCGGTGCGATGCATACACGACAGACGCGTCCGGCTTGTATGCGGAGCGGTTAAAGCTCAGGAACGCGAGCGACCACATCATTCTACCGGAGATCATTTCGAAGGAGCCCCTTGGCCCGCTTGTCAACCAGGGCGATCAACAGTGGGGTGATCTCGTGCGTTGGACGCTGTTTGCGCTCATGAACGCCGAGGAGCTTGGGGTTACGCAGAGGAACGCCGACCAGATGCTGAAATCGGCGAACCCCGAGGTGCGGCGGTTGCTCGGCGTCGAAGGTGCGTTCGGGGAGTCGATCGGGCTCACTAAGGATTGGGTCGTGCGCATCGTGAAGGGCGCGGGCAACTACGGCGAAATCTTCGAGCGCAACGTGGGCGTGAACTCGCCGCTGAAGATCAAACGCGGCCAGAACGCGCTGTGGAACAAAGGTGGCCTGCACTACGCGCCACCGGTGCGGTGAGGACGAGCGCGCTCTGTCTGTAGAGGTTCTATGCCTCGCGCAAATCACATCCCCTGGTGGCGGACACGGCGGACGCAGAATGTTGCGTTTCAGGTTCTGCTCGTCGTGGGTGTTGCTGTACTTGGCTTTGTTCTCGTCACAAACGCGATGGAGACGATCCAGCGGCAGAACATCGCGACCGGGTTCCGCTTCCTGAACAACACAGCCGGGTTCGACATCGTTCAGACGTTGATCCCGTATAACGAGACGTCGACCTACGCGCGCGTGCTGTTGGTCGGCGTGCTGAACACGTTGGTCGTAGCCTCGATCGGGATCGTGTTTGCGACGCTGCTTGGGTTTGTGATCGGGATCGGGCAGCTCTCGTCGAACTGGCTCGTCGCAAAGCTCTGCCGTGCGTACGTCGAGATCGTTCGGAACGTGCCGCTCTTGCTGCAGATCTTTTTTTGGTACTTTGCGGTGCTGCGGGCGCTGCCGGGGCCACGCGAGAGTTGGGGGCTTGGCGACGCCGTTTTTCTGAACAGCCGCGGGCTCTATCTGCCGGGTCCGCATACCGACCAGGGGTTCGGGTTTGTGCTGCTGGCGCTTGCCGCCGGTGTCGTGGGTTCGTTTTTAGTGGCGGCACGGGCGAGGCGCGTGCGTGAGGTGACGGGTGTGGTCACGCCGGTGCTTCCGCTCGTGCTTACGCTGATTGTGGTGCCGGTCGCGATCGCGAGCGCGGCGGCAGGGTTTCCGGTGACTTTTTCGTGGCCCGCACTCAGTGGGCTCAACTTCGATGGCGGAACTGTCGTGCTGCCGGAGCTGATGGCACTGATCGTGGCGCTTGCGACCTACACGGCGAGCTACATCGGCGAGATCGTGCGTGCGGGTATTCAAGGTGTTTCGCGCGGGCAGATGGAGGCGTCCCAAGCGATGGGTCTTTCGCGCGGGCAGACGCTGCGGCTCGTAATTGTGCCGCAGGCGATGCGCCAAATCATTCCACCGCTAACGAGCCAGTATTTGAACCTGACGAAGAACTCGTCGCTGGCGGTTGCTATCGCCTATCCGGATTTGGTCTCCGTATTCGCTGGCACGAGCTTGAGCCAAACGGGCCAGGCGATCGAAATCATCGCCATCACGATGGCGGTCTATCTGACGCTAAGTCTACTCACCAGCGCGTTCATGAACTGGTACAACGCGCGCGTCGCGCTGACGGAGCGGTGATATGACCCAGCGCCGTCCGCCGCGTGTGGTGATGCCGGGGCCTGTTGAGTGGCTTCGGGACAATTTGTTTTCGTCGCCGCTCAATGCCTTGCTCACGGTTCTGGCGCTGTTTCTTGTCTATTGGATTGTGGTGCCGTTCTTTCAGTGGGCCATTGTCGATGCGGCTTGGTCGGGCACGACGCGTGAGGCTTGTTTGGCACGGGAGAACGGGGCGTGCTGGCCTTTCATTATTCAGCGCATCGATCAGTTCATCTACGGGTTCTACGATCTTGCGCAGCGGTGGCGCGTCGATCTGACGTTGGCGGGGCTCGCCGCCGGGTTGATGTGGTTGACCCTACCCGGGTTGCCTGCGAAGCGCGGTGTTGGTGCCGTGATGCTAACGGCGTTTCCTGTCGTGGCCTTCGTGCTGCTCGTCGGTGGCGTCGGGCTTGAGCGGGTTCCAACGGAGCGTTGGGGTGGGCTCATCATCACCCTGGTCGTCGCAGTCGTGGGGATTGTGGCGTCGTTGCCGCTTGGCATTTTGCTGGCGCTCGGCCGGCGGTCCGAGTTGCCCGTTGTGAAGGGCTTGAGCGTCGCTTTCATCGAGTTCTGGCGCGGCGTGCCGCTGATTACGGTGCTGTTCATGGCGGCAAATATGTTGCCGCTTTTCATGGGTGTGTCCGTCAACAAGTTGCTTGCGGCGTTGATTGCGGTCGCGCTGTTTTCTTCTGCCTACATGGCCGAGGTGATTCGCGGCGGGTTGCAGGCGATCCCGAAAGGGCAATACGAGGCTGCCGCCGCGATGGGGCTCGGCTATTGGCAGTCGATGATCTTCATCATCCTGCCGCAAGCGTTGCGGCTGTCTTTGCCGAACATCGTGGGCAACTTCATCGGCTTATTGAAGGACACGTCTCTGGTTTCAATCATCGGCTTCTTCGATTTGCTCGGAATCGCTCAGGCGGGTACGGCGGATGCGGCTTGGGCGACGCCGAACACGGCGTTGACCGGCTATGCGTTCGTAGGCGCCGTCTATTGGGCAATGTGTTTCTCGATGTCGCGCTATTCGAAACATTTGGAGGGCGTCTTGGCGTCGGGGGAGAAGCGGTGAGCGGCAACGGCGCGAGCGCGGTGGAGATTCAAGGCTTGAACAAGTGGTTCAAGGCCTTCCACGTGCTGAAAGACATCAACCTGACTGTCGCGCGGCGCGAGCGGGTGGTGATTTGCGGCCCGTCGGGGTCGGGCAAGTCGACATTGATCCGTTGCATCAACGCGCTGGAGCCGCATCAGGAAGGCAAGATCATCGTCGAAGGCGTGCCCCTGAGCGAAGAGGTGGGGCAAGTCGAGGCCGTGCGCGCGAATGTCGGCATGGTCTTCCAGCAGTTCAATCTATTCCCGCATCTGACGGCGCTCGAGAACTGCACGCTGGCGCCGATGTGGGTGAAGAAGATGCCGAAGGCGAAGGCCGAGGCGCTGGCGATGCAATACCTGGAGCGGGTGCACATCCCGGAACAGGCGAACAAGTATCCGGGTCAGCTTTCGGGCGGGCAGCAGCAGCGGGTCGCGATCGCGCGCGCGCTGACGATGGAGCCGCGCATCATGCTGTTCGACGAGCCGACGTCGGCGCTCGATCCTGAGATGATCAAGGAAGTGCTGGAGACGATGGTGGAGTTGGCCGAAACCGGTATGACGATGCTGGTGGTGACGCACGAGATGGGCTTTGCGCGCACGGTTGCGAACCGCATCGTCTTTATGGATTTTGGCGAGATCGTCGAGATCGCGCCGCCGGAGGAGTTCTTCACGAACCCGAAGAGCGGGCGGACGAAGGAGTTCTTGGGTCAGATTTTGAGATGAGAGGAGACGTAGTGATGCGCATTGGCTTTGTGTTTGCGGTCCTGGCGTTGATGGATTGCGGAAACGCGATTGCGGGACCTGCGGGAATGAATGGCTCCTGGGGCGGCGAAATGCGGCAGATCGAGGTGTCCACGGAGCTGAAGTATCCGATGACGCTGACCATTAAGGGAAAGGTTGCGGAGGCGGACTATCCGACGCTGAACTGCCGCGGCTCGTGGACCAGGGTGGCCGAGAAAAACGGCTACGTGATCTACGCCGAGAAAGTCACGAACAAGAAGGGCGCCAGCTGTATCGACGGCATGGTGATGGTGACCCTGGACCAGGGGAAGGTGTTCTTGGGCTGGTTCGCGGCCGATGCGGGTGAGCCCATCGTGGCGATGGCGGCGTTGTCGAAGGCCGCGAGGTAGGCGGGGAGGCGCTTACCCTTGGGAGCGCAGGGCCCGCCTGCTCTGTCTTTTTGAACACATCCACGCGGGACCCCTGCGCTCCCGGGACCAGCGCCGCCTTCTTGTTGCTGTGATCTTGGACCACTACAGCGGAACGACTTCCGCTTTCTCTTGCGCGTAAGGGGCGAAGCCCATCTTTTGGTAGAGTGGTAGTGCACGCGGGTGGTCGAGCGTGTTCGTGTGCACCCAGAGGCGGTCGATCGGTTTTGACCAGGCGATGTCGACGGCGGTTGCGAGCAGGAATGAGCCTAGGCCGCGGCCTACGAAATCAGGCACGAGGCCGAAGTAGGCCAGCTCCGCTTCGGGTAGTTTGCGGAAGTCGAGCTCCGCGTAGCCGGCGGGGGCGCCTTCGCAGTAGAGGACGTAGAGTTCGACGTTTTCGTCCTGCACTATTTTCGCGAGCGCCTCATCGCTCATGCGCGTGCGCTCGACCCAGATGTGCGCCTTGCCGACGGTCTCGTACAGATAGCGGTAGAAGTGCACGGGCGGGTGCTTCACCTTCAACAGCATCACACGGCCGTTGTCTTGATCGTGCCTCAGGTGTGGGCGCAGGCCTGCGGGCTTCGCCGTCATCTCCAGCTTCGTGATGGTGATCGGGATCGGCGCTTTCGTCATTTTTCGAGCGGCAGATCGTGGCGCGAGCCCCATTCGGCCCACGAACCGTCGTAGATCGCGGCGTCGGGCGCGCCAAGCGCTTTGAGGCCGAGTGTGATGACGGCGGCGGTGACGCCGGAGCCGCAGCTAGCCGTGACGGGCTTCGTGACGTCCACGCCGGCGTCACGGAAAGCGGCAGCGAGCGCGTCGCCTTTGCGCAGCGTGCCGTCCGGGTTTAGGAGCTTCGCGTAATGCAGGTTCTTCGCGCCCGGGATGTGGCCGCCGCGGACGCCGGGCCGGGGTTCTGGTTCGGTCGCACTGAACCGCGCGGGGCCGCGGGCGTCGACGACTTGCTCGCGCTTTGTCTTCAGGTTTTCGAGCACCTGGTTCGCATCGCGCAGGATCAGGTGGTTCGGGCGCGGCGTGAAGTGGCGGGCTTGCGGCACCGGCGGCATGTCGTCGGTCGGGCGTCCTTCGGCGCTCCATTTCGGGAAGCCGCCGTCGAGCACGAAGACTTCCTCGTGCCCCATGACGCGGAACATCCACCAGGCGCGGGCAGCGGAGAACAGGCCCATGCCGTCATAGGCGACGATTCGATGGCCGTCGCCGATGCCGAGCTTTTTGACACGCGCCGCAAATTTCTCGGGTGCTGGCAGCATATGCGGGTAGGGCGAGGCGGTGTCGGCGATGTCGTCCAGGTCGAAGTAGACGGCGCCCGGAATGTGTGCCTCCGCAAACTCCGCCTTCGCGTCGCGCTTCATGTCGGGCAGATACCAAGAGGCATCGACGATGCGAAGGTCCGGTGCACTCAAGTGATCGGCTAGCCATTGGGTGGTGACGAGCGGGTTCATTTCTTTGTCTCCAGCCATGCCGGGACGGGCAGGCCCTTCGACCGCAGGAAGGCGGGGTTGTAAAGCTTCGAGGCGTACCGCGTGCCGTAGTCGCACAGGATCGTGACGATGATGTTGCCGCGGCCGAGCGCGCGGGCGAGGTGGTAGGCGCCCGCCACGTTCACGCCCGACGACGTCCCGAGGCAGAGACCTTCGTCGCGCAGCAGCTCGAAGCAGAACGCAACCGATTCCGAGTCGGGGATCAGAAACGACTCGTCGGGTTTGAATCCTTCGAGGTTTGCCGTCACGCGGCCCTGGCCGATCCCCTCGGTGATCGAGTTGCCCTCGGCCTTGAGCTCCCCGTGCTTGTAGTAACTGAAGAGTGCCGCTCCCGGCGGGTCGGCTAGCGCAATCTTCACGTTCGGGTTCTTCGCGCGGAGCGCTGTGGCTACACCTGCAAGCGTGCCGCCGGTGCCGATGGCCGAGACGAAGCCAGCGACCTTGCCGTCCGTCTGGTTCCAGATTTCGGGGCCAGTCGTTTCAATGTGAATCTGGCGGTTTGCGACGTTGTCGAATTGGTTCGCCCAGATCGCGCCGGCTGGCTCCTTCGCGTTCAGCTCTTCTGCGAGGCGGCCCGAGAATTTCACGTAGTTGTCCGGGTCTTTGTACGGCACCGCGGGCACTTCGATGAGTTCGGCGCCCATGTGACGGAGCGTATCTTTCTTCTCTTGGGACTGCGTGTCTGGGATCACGATGACCGAGCGGTAGCCGAGCGCGCGGCCGACCATCGCAAGCCCAATGCCCGTGTTGCCCGCCGTGCCTTCGACGATCGTGCCGCCGGGCTTTAGCTTGCCGCTGCGTTCGGCGTCGCGAATGATGCCGAGCGCGGCGCGGTCCTTCACCGACTGGCCGGGGTTCATGAACTCGGCCTTACCCAGGATTTCACATCCCGTGATGTCCGAAAGCCGCTTTAGGCGAATCAACGGCGTGTTGCCGATCGCGTCGATGACGCTGAGTTTGATGTCCATGGGGGGACGTTCTATTGACGGTGCCTCGGCGCATCAAGGGAGGCCCTCCGATGGTACGAATTCTCACCACCCATGCGGGTAGTCTGCCGCGGCCGAAGACGCTAGTGCACTTGCTGGCGGCAAAGGCCGGTGGGGAGGAGGTCAATGAGGCGGCTTTGGAGCGGGAGGTGGAGGCAGCCTCGGCCGGGGTGATCGCCAAGCAGGTTGCGTCGGGGATCGACATCGTCAACGACGGCGAAGCGGGGCGCGAGAGTTTTTTCACCTACGTACGCGGGCGGATGACGGGATTTGCGGGGCATGGGATGCGCAAGGTGATGCAGGACATCACGATGTACCCGACGTTCCTGCAGCACATGCTGAGCGTGATGGCGGCGCGCGAGAATGTGAGTCTGATGGCGCCGCCGCAGGCGGTCGGCGACGTCGCCTATAAGGACGACCATGCGATCAAGGCGGAGTGTGCGCGGTTGCGGCGGCTAGTGGCTGCGCACAAGCCGGCCGGCGTGTTCATGACGGCGGCGTCGCCCGGGATCGTCGCGGCGGCGATGGAGAACAAGCACTACGGCAGTCTGGCCGACTACGTTGCGGCGTTGGGGCGTGCGCTTTCGGTTGAGTATCGCGCCATTGTGAGCAACGGGTTCACGTTGCAGATCGATGCGCCGGATCTCGCGATGGAGCGGCATACGCTGTTCGCGGATAAACCGTTGGAAGACTTTCTCGCGTTCTCGCGCGCAGTTGTCGCGGCGATCAATGCGGCGGTCGAGGGTTTGCCGCGCGAGCGGGTGCGGCTGCATGTGTGCTGGGGCAACTATAACGGGCCGCACGAGTGTGACGAGCCGATCGAGTCGCTCTGGCCGGTGCTGGAAACGGCAAGGGTCGGCGGTTATGTCATCAGCCTCGCGAACCCGCGGCATGAGCATGAGGTGTCGTTCTTTCGAGACGGACGGTTGCCGAAGGGTGCGACGTTGATCGCCGGCGTTATCGACACGACGACGAACTATGTCGAGCATCCAAGGCTTGTTGCCGAGCGCATCGTCCGGGCCGTGGAGGCGGTTGGCGATCCGGCGCGCGTGATCGCGGGCACGGACTGCGGGTTCGAGACGTCGGCGGGCTATGTCAACGTGGCGGAAGAGGTGGTATGGGCGAAGCTGCGGGCACTCAGCGAGGGGGCACGGCTTGCGTCGGCGCGGCTGTTTGGGGGCTGATCGCCGCACATTTCGGGGCTGATCCGCGAGCGCGAGACGCGCGTATACTCCAAGTAACGACTATGGGAAATGCCCCGTTTTGGTGCAATGACAATGCCGCAACACCACCCCGACGACACATTGCTGATCGAATACGCGAACGGCTCGCTGGACGAGGCGAAGGCGCTTTTGGTCGCTACTCACCTGGCGCTGTGTCCGCCGTGCCGCGACGCGGTGGCTGCGGGCGAGGCTGCGGCTGCGGCTTTGGCGTTTGACGACGACGCTGCCGCCGACGTCGGGCCGGTGCCCGATGTTGCGGCGCTGCCGGTGGAATCGCCACCGACCGTTCCCAAAGGCGCAACCGGCGTTCCGGAGCCTTTGCGGCGTTATCTGGGGCGGCCTGTGCCTGAGCTTGGTTGGGTGCCGGTGCTCGCAGGGATGAAGGAGTATCCGCTTCGCGAGTTTGAGGGCCGCGGAAGCGTGCGGCTGCTTGCCATCGAGCCGGGGCGGCGAATGCCGCGTCACACGCACGAAGGGTTGGAGCTGACTCTTGTGCTGCAGGGGAGCTTCTCGGATGCGAGTGGCGCTTATGTGCGGGGCGATGTCGCGACCGCCGATGCGTCGGTCGACCATCAGCCACAAGCGGGTGGGGGCGAGCTTTGCTTGTGCCTGGCGGTGGAAGACGCACCGCTGAGGCTGACCGGTCTCACTGGCGCGGTGCTCAACGCGGCTGCGGCCGTACGCAAGCTCGTCAGCCGCTAGTTTGGGCCTTTGCCAACGCCACTTGCGTGACGTCGATCGAACCGGCGCGGAATCCCGCTTCGCAATAGCTCAGATAGTAGCCCCACATACGCTTGAATTTCTCGTCGAACCCTAAGGGACGGATATCGTCCCAGGCAGCGTGAAAGCGTTGTCGCCAGCTCGCTAGCGTTTGCGCGTAGTCGTGACCAAATGTCGTGTTGCCAGCCCATGTCAGCCCTGAGCGCGCCACCTGCTCCCGCAGCGCCTGCATTGAGGGCAGCATGCCGCCAGGGAAAACGTACCTTTGAATAAAGTCGACGCTACGGCGGTAGGTGGAGAAATAGCGCTCGTCGATCGTAATGATTTGCAGGCCCGCTTGGCCGCCTGGCTTAAGGCTTGCGCCGATCTTGTCGAAATAGGCGGGCCAATACGCCTCGCCGACGGCTTCGAACATTTCGATCGAAACGATGCGGTCGAACGTTCCCTTCGTGTCGCGGTAGTCTTCGAGGCGGATGTCGGTTTTGTGCGCCACGCCCGCTTTGCGCAGGCGCTCCTTCGCGAAGTCGTGCTGTTCGCGGCTGATCGTGATGCCGGTGACGCGGCAGCCGATCTCCTTGGCCGCGTATTCGGCGAAGCCGCCCCAGCCGCAGCCGATCTCGAGCAGTTCGTGTTCGGGTTTCAAGCCGATGCGCTTGGCGAGGCTGGCGTATTTGTTGCGCTGGGCGTCGGTCAGCGATTGACCCGCGGTTTCGAACTTCGCTGACGAGTAGGTCATCGACGGGTCGAGCCAGCGCTCGTAGAACGCGTTGCCGAGGTCGTAGTGAGCCTCGATGTTGCGCTTGGATCCTGCACGCGTATTGCGGTTTAGAGCGTGCGCCAGGCGGCCTGCGATCTTCGCCCACCACTTGCCTTCGTAGAGTTCGGTCATCGCGTCGGCGTTGCGTGCGAACACTTCGAGCAAGGCGGGAAGATCGGGCGTGTCCCATTCATGCGCGAGATAGCCTTCGGCGAACCCTAAGTTTCCGGTCCGCACCAGCCGCCACAGACAGGCGTAGTTTTTGATGATGAGTTCGCCGTGTCTGCCCGCTTCGCGGCCTTCGATCTCGATGCGCCGTCCGTCGGGCAGCGACACCACGACGCTGCCCCATTGCAAACGCGCCGTGACAGGCAGCAGCAAGCGGACGAAATAGGGCAGGTCGCGCGTGTCGGGCTGGACGCCAGGGCGCAGTCGGATTGCGTTTACTTGGCTAACCATGGATCGCTCCATCGGAGATACCTCGGATCCGGATATAGGCTCGGCCCCGTCGAATTGCATGGGCTTACTCGGCCGCTTGTTTGAGGTCTGCGAACACACGCGGGTTTTTGACGCTCCCCAACGGCAATTTCGCGCCGATGCGCTCAGCCACTTCGAGGCCCGCGGTCAGGCCGTCCTCGTGGAAGCCATAGCCGGCGTAAGCGCCGCAGAACCAGGTGCGGTGCTGGCCTTGGATCATGTGGAGG
>JABFRX010000034.1 GCA_013140995.1 Alphaproteobacteria bacterium
GTCCGGGGATCGCGCAACCGGCGAGCGCGAGCAGCGTGCCGACGAGGGCTACGCGCCGGGTCCAGGGAGAAAGTTCGATTGCCATGGGGCCGCATATTGCGCGAAGGGCGCGCTCTGACAAGCGCGCCCTTCGATCACGGCAGCGTTAGGGTTCGGTGAGCGGCGTCTTAGTGCGCCTTGCCCGCCATGGCCGCGTCGATTTTGGTTTCGAGGACGGTCGCGTTGAACGGCTTCAACAGGTAGCTGTCGACGCCGGCTTCTTTCGCCGCGATCGCGTGATCGGCCTTCGCTTCGGCCGTCACCATGATGAAGGGGGTCTCTTTGAGCTTGTCGTCGCCGCGCACCTTGCGCAGAAGGTCGTAACCCGTCATCGGTTCCATGTTCCAGTCGGAGATGACGAGGCCGTAGTGTGCCTCGCGCAGTTTCGCGAGCGCGTCTTCGCCGGTCGCGGCTTCGTCGATGTCGGTGTAGCCCAGCTGCGTCAGTTGGGTCTTGATGATGCGGCGCATCGTGGCGTAGTCGTCGACGACCAGAACTTTCATGAGAGCACCCTTGTTTTGTCCAAGAATAGGGCAGCGGGCGTTTCGGTTTGGTTGACGGCGTGCGAATTCGAATGCGAAGAGAGTGTTACTTCGCGTCAACTCAGGTGAACGGATCATGACTTCATTGGTAGGCAAAGAGATCGTCGTGACAGGCGCGACCGACGGGATCGGCAAGGTGACTGCGCGGGAACTGGCGAAGATGGGCGCGTCTGTGACGATCGTTGGGCGCAATGCCGCAAAGGGCGAGGCGGTTGTGGCCGAGCTTCGGAAGGTGGCCGGGCATGATCGCGTGGGTTTTGTCGCGGGCGATCTCGAAAACCAGAAGGGTGTGCGAGCCGTGGTTGCTGCTATCAAAGGGCGGCTGAAGAAGCTCGATGTGCTCGTCAACAACGCTGGCGCAATGTTCATGAAGCGCGAGCTGACCGAGGACGGTATCGAGCGGACATTTGCGCTCAATCATCTTGGATATTTCCTGCTGACGCACGAGCTGCTCGGCCTCTTGAAGTCGTCCGCTCCCGCGCGCGTGGTGACGGTTGCCTCAGCCGCGCATCAAGATGCGAAGCTCGACTTTAGCGATCTGCAGAACGCGAAGAGCTACTCCGGCTATAAAGTCTACGGTCAATCGAAGCTCGCCAATATCTATTTCACCTATGAGTTGGCGCGCCGGCTTAAGGGTACGAACGTGACGGCGAATTGCTTGCATCCGGGATTCGTCGCGACGCGGTTCGGGAACAACACCAGCGGTATCTTCCGGCTGATGATCGGGTGGGCGAAGCTTGTGGCCGCGATCTCGGAAGACGAAGGGGCGAAGACGAGCGTCTATCTCGCGAGTTCGCCGGAGGTTCAGGGCGTCAGCGGAATGTACTTCGACAAGTGCGCTGCGATCCGTTCGTCGGCCGTGTCGTACGACGTGGATGTCGCACGCGAATTGTGGCGGCAGAGCGAGCGGCTGACTGGTGTCGCTTAACCTTCGAACAGGCTCCAACCGCCGCGGCCGGTGATGCCACGAAGCATGACATAGCTTAGAAGGCCTATCGGGCCGACCACGAACGTCAGTAGCAGCGCTGGGGCGACGAGGAATGGGCTGATGCCGGCGCGCTGCGCGTCTCGCGCGATCCAGGAGCCGACGAAGAGGTCGAAGACGATATAGTGCGCCCAGCCGGCGACGACCGCTTCTTTGACCGAAAACGTTTTCATCAAGGCGTCGAGCGAGGCGAAGCCAGCGCCATCCGGCATCGGGATCACCCCGCTCATGACGTTCGCGAGCAGCCAGGTGTAGGTCACGCCAAGCACGATGGGCGCGAAGACCGAATGCACAGCAACGTCGGTGATCTTCAGGAACGGCAGGAATATCAGCAGCGCCCAGAACGGCATCACGCCGTAGTTCATTGCGAGGTAGATGTCGTCGGCGGAGATCGTCGGAATCATGGGTGTCGCTCGTGGTGACTCGCGCATGATAGCGCGCAGGCGAATCGGCGGCAAAACTGGGTGGGGTTTAGGCTTAACCGAAGCGGCGTTTCAGCCAGGAAATCATAACGCGGTTCAGTTCGTCCGGTTGTTCGGCCTGGGTCCAGTGGCCACAGTTCTTGATTAGGTGCTTTTCGAGATCGGGCACGAACGCCTCCATGCCGTCGGCCATGGAGGGGCGAAGTACGATGTCGTTTTCGGCCATCACCATCAGGCAGGGGACGTTGACTTTTTGCGCGATGCCTTCGGTCGTCTGCCAATTTCGGGTGAAATTGCGGTACCAGTTGATGCCGCCGGTGAAGCTAGTGCGCGTGAACGCCTTCGCGTAGACGTCGAGTTCTTCCGCGTTGAGCAGTACGTTGCCGGGCCAGAGGCTTTCGTCGGCTTCGAGCGCGCGAACGAGCGCGAGGTTCCTTTCTTCGGCGGGGCGCTTGTCGAACTCTTCGATCGTCATGCCGGACTTGCGGTAGAAAAGACGCAGGCTCTTTGCGACGTCCCGGCCCAGCGCTGCGTCGGCGACGCCGGGTTTCTGGAAATAGACGATGTACATTTCCTCGCCGAAGGCGGCGCGCATAAGTGCGATCGGATCCATCGGTGCGCGCGGCATGAACGGGGTGTTGACGCCGATGACGCCGGCGACGCGCGTCGGATGCAATAACGGCATCTGCCAAGTGACAAAGCCACCCCAGTCGTGGCCGACGAAGACGGCTTTCTCGATCTTCATTGCGTCGAGCATCCCGACGAGGTCGCCGGTCAGGTGGTGGATGTCGTAGGCCTCGATCGGGGTGGGGCGATCGGTCAGGCCGTAGCCGCGCTGATCGGGTGCGATCGCGTGGAAGCCTGCGTTCGCGACCACGGGGATTTGATGGCGCCAGGAATACGCCAATTCCGGAAAGCCGTGGCACATGACGACGGGTACGCCTTTGCCTTGTTCGTACACCGCCATGCGGATGCCGTTCGTTTCGACGTAGCGCGGTGCGTTCCAGTTGATTGTCATGTTGTCTCTCACGCGGTTTTGAGGCCGAGGGCTTCGAGCATCTCTTTGCGGTTCGGCCCGAGTTTCGGCGGATAGAGTTTCTTCGATTTCGGTGTCAGCCACATGCCCAGTACGCGCAAGACGACGGTCGGGTTGGCGAGCCAGGCGGTGGGCATCGCCAGCATGTGGAAGCCCTTCATAAGGGCGCGGAGGACGCCCAGATTGCTGCGTGTTGCAGGGCCGATGGCATCCTCGGCAAAGCTCTTGATGAGGCGCGCTTTCAGGCGCGGTTTGTAGGTGGGGTCTTGCTCGTTCTTGGCGCGGCGGATCGCGCCCAAGTCCTGCTTCATCAGCGCGTTCCAGAACGGACGTAGCTCTTTGTGGCTGCGCTTGTCGAAGGCGATGGCTTGGTCGCGCGGATCGGTTGTCGCGTTCATCGCGTCGCCCAGGATGTGCGCGTGCAACACTGCGGAAGAACAGCCGCGGCCGTAGAGCGGGTTCGTGCGGATCGCACTGTCGCCGACGGCGAAGTAGTTGAGCACGACGGGCTCGCCCGCCTTCACGAAGTGACGCCAGACGTTGTGCAGGTTGCCCATGCCGAAGACCTTCGTCACGGGTTCGGCGCGGACCGGGTCGATCCAGCGAGCCATGCCGGGGATATGGTTGCAGATCGCGTCAAATGTCTTCGGGTTCAACGTTGCAACGCGCAGTTCGGACTCGATTTCGGGGACGGCAAGCGTGATCGAGAAGTGCCGGTTGTCGGCTGCGAACACACCATACTTGATGTAGCCGAGATCGCCCGCGCCTGGGATCAGGTCACGCGGCGGTTCGTCTTGGCCTTCGCGCAAACGGTAGTGGCGCGTGAAGTAGAGGATGCCGGCGGGGCTTTTCTCTTCGTCGATCGTAACGCCGCGCTCGCGCAGCCAATCTGTCAGCACCGATGTGCGGCCGCAGGCGTCGATGACTGCCGCGGCGGTGAGGTCTTCCGGCGCGGCACCTTCGCGTTCGATGCGAACGCCTTTGACGGTGTGGATCGCTGCTGTTTTGTCGAGCAACAGATCGCGCACGATTGTGCTGGTGAGAAAGCGCACGCCGGGGAGCTTTTCGACGTAGGCACGGATCGTGTGCTCCAACGTCGTGCGGCGCGAGAACAGGAACGCCAAATCGCGGTCGCCGTCTGCCGCGGTATACTTGCCTTGCAACGAAGCGGGAAGTGTTGCTTCGAAATCGAGTTCGCGCGCGCCTGCTTTGTGCAGCATGTCGTGCAAGCGCGGGTGACGGTCGCGGATCAGCGTCACGAGGCAGCCCAAGAACACGTGGCTGTGGCGCAATTGGGTGACGCCTTTGCGCTCCCACGTGTCGAACGCGGCTTCGACGTTCGGCGGCGGGGCGGCATCGCGGTCGACAACCACGATCTCGCGGCCGTCGCGGGCGAGCGCCATGGCGACGCCGAGGCCCGCGATCCCGGCACCGACGACCACAATGCGGTCGGTCATGGAACTCATCCTTGATGCGAATAGCTGTTGGCTTAGATTTAGCGGATCGGGGCGGCGTGTCGAGAGCCTCATGTTACGGCTACGGAACGCGACGAGAATCTGTCAGGTTTATGACAGGAAGGTGAGTTGCCTTCGGACGGGGTTGCCAACTTGGTTCGGGCAATGGAGGGGACGATGGGCCGCGTGGGATTGATTTGGCTGTGGCTCGCGATAGCCACGGTTGCTGGCGCGGACGATACGGTTCGCTACACCCTGTCGCCGGTGATGGCGAAGGGCAAGCTGCAAGCGTTAGCGATCGAGGTGCGCTTTGCGGGTGAAGCAGACGGTGAGACCGTGCTTGAACTGCCGAACGAATGGGGCGGCAAGACGGAGCTTTATCAGGGCGTGCGCGATCTGACCGTTGACGGTGACGGCGTATCGGTGTCGTCGCCGGAGGCGGCAAAGCGTGTCGTGAAGCATCGGTCTGGTGCGGCGCTACGGGTGCGTTATCGCGTGGTGCAGTATTGGCCGGGTGAGCCAGCGGTGACCGGCGACAACGAGTATCGGCCGATCGTGCAGCCGGGGTATTTTCATGTGTTGGGCAATGCGATCTTCGCGCACCCCGATGGCGACGGGTCGCGCGCAGCGGTGTTTGCCGTGAAAGGTATGCCGCGCGGATGGGCGTTCGCGTCCGACTTGGAGCATGCCGCGATGGGGCGCAAGCTCACGCTCGGCGACGTGATCGAGAGTGTTAGCGTCGGCGGCGACTTCCGCATCGTGAAGCGCGGGCCGGTGCGTGTCGCGATTCGCGGCAAGTGGTCGTTCAGCGACGAGGCGTTCATGGGTCAGCTGCAGCCGATCATCGCGTCTCACCATCGGTTTTGGGGCGACGGCGACGAGCCCTATCTTGTGACGGTCATATCGCTGAAATCGAGCCCTGGTCAGCAATCTCTGGGCGGGACGGGGCGGAGCGACGCGTTCGCTTTCTTTGCGACCGATGGAGCGAGCGACGTCATAATAAACCGGATCCTTGCGCACGAGCATTTGCACACTTGGATTCCACGCCGGATCGGCGGGATGCCGGAGAAAGATGAGGCCGGTGCTTACTGGCTGTCGGAAGGGTTCACCGACTTCTATACGGGGCGGTTGCTGGTTCGCGACAGGATTTGGTCGATCGAGCAATTCGCCTCGGAGCTGAACGACACGCTGGCCGCGTTCGCGAACTCGACCGCGCGTGTAGCGCCGAACGCCGCGATCATCGAGGGCTTTTGGAAGGACCCAGACCTTGGCAAGTTGCCCTACCAGCGTGGACAGTTACTGGCGACGGTGTGGGACGCGCGTATCCGCACAGCGAGCAACGGGGCGCGCGATTTCGACGATGTGGTGCTGGCGATGAAGGCGCGCGCCGCGGGGCCTGGGAAGCCGCCGCTTGCCTCGGCGATGTTCGTGGAGGAGATGACGCGGGTGGGCGCCGATGTGGCGGCGGACATGGCGCGGTTCGTCGAGAGGGGCGAGGCGGTGCTTTTGCCCGCCGACGTGTTTGCGCCCTGCGGGACGGCAGAGACGCTCGATCTTGCCGCGTTTGACCGCGGCTTCGATCCGCAGAAGACGAGCGAGAACGGCAATAGGATTACCGGTCTGCGCGTGGATAGTCCCGGTTACCGTGCGGGACTGCGCGACGGCATGCAGATCGTGAAGCGCGAGTCGGGTAAAGTCGGCGACAGCCGCGTGGACCTCAGCTATCGCGTGCTCGACAACGGCTTGGAACGGGTGATCACCTACAAGCCCGAGGGGCAGAAGCGGATCACGCTGCAGGAGTTCACGCTCAAGGCGGGGATGATGGACGCGGAACGCAAGGCATGTGGGAGGCGGTTCGGTGGCGCGTAGCCTTGCACTCCGCGAACGCCACAGATCTCACGAGTCTGCCGATTGCCAGGCCTTGCGCAGCCATTTCTTGACTTGAGCGTCGATGTCGCCGGTTTCGTTCAGTTCCAGGTGATGCGTGAAGCGGCCAGGTGCAGGCTCGACCACTTCTTTCCATCTCCTTGAGCGGTCGCGGTCCGGCAGCGAGAGCGTGAGCACCAACGGTGCGGTCTTGCCCTTCAAGTACTGTCCCGGCATCCACACCCACGCGAACGTTCGCGCGCGGCGAAAAGCGATTTGGCTCTTTGTCGCTTTCACGGTCGGCTGTCCGATTTCGCCAATCGCGCGGCGGACTGCCGTGTAGAGCCGTCGTGCTTGTGGGTTACCGGCAAAGAACGTGGCAGGCGTCACTGGCGCCTCAAGAATAGCGCGGCGGCTGCGAACAACACCCATCCCAGCATCAGGCTCGCGCCGCCGAGCGGGATCAGGGGCTTCACGCCGGCTGCGTTGGGGCCGAAGGCTGCGTAGATGCTGCCGCAGAAGAGGATGATGCCGGTGAGGAAGGCGGCGCCTGCTAGGTCGAGCAACAGTCTGCGGCCGTATTGAGCGCTCGCTAGGCCCACCGCGATGAGGCCCAGTGCGTGCACGAAATGCATCTCGCGGGCGGTGTCGAAGATGTTGCGGATGACGGGGACGAACTCGCCCTCCAGCCGGTGGCCGACGGCGGCGGCGACGATAAGCGCGATCAGCATGTTCAGGGCGCCAGCAACGAGCCAGAGACGGGTCATGGTTTTCCCTTTGGAATCTTGGGCGATCCGGCAGTGATTGCATGAGGCGGTGGGGCACGCCAAGGTGCGCGGTCGAACGCTGGAGGGCGTCATGCGCATTTTGCTTTGGATCGTGGGCATTTTGGCGGCGCTGATCGCGCTTGCGTTCTTGACGCTCGGCGATCCGGCCGTGCCGCGCGGCCTGCTCGTCAAAAAGTATGGGCAGGCGCCGTCGCAGTACGCCGACCTTGGTGGCGGAATGACGGCGCACTATCGCGATCAGGGGAATGCGCGCGGACCGGTACTGGTATTGCTTCACGGCTCGAACGCGTCGCTCCACACCTGGGGGCCGTGGGTTAATCGCCTGGGCGATCGGTTTCGTGTCGTCACTGTCGACTTGCCTGGGCATGGTCTCACAATCGTGCCGGAAGAGTATCCGTTGTCGGCGGAGGGCATGGCTGATTTCGTCGATGCGTTTTCTACGAAACTTGCGCTGCCGCGGTTCGTAATCGGCGGCAATTCGATGGGCGGGCATGTCGCGCTGCGCTTCGCGATCAAGTATCCGCTGCGGACGGCGGCGGTCATTCCGATCGATACGGGCGGCATCATTCCACCGAATATGCCGGAGCCGCCGGCTTTCTTTCGCATCATGTCAGTGCCGGGGCTGCGGGAGGTCTTCCGGTTGTTCCCGGGCCGGCCAATCGCGGAGGCGACGCTCAAGGCTTCGTTTGCTAACCAGGTGCTGGTGACCGACGCGATGATCGACCGGTATTGGGAGCTCAATCGTGAACCTGCAATCCGCGCGGCGACGCGCAAACGGTTCCGCATGGGGTGGGATTATTGGCGCGGGGAAGACCGGTTCATGCGGGCGAACCTCGGCCAGATCAAGGTGCCCGCACTCGTGCTGTGGGGCGCCCAAGACAAGCTCATCCCGGTCGAGGCGGCGGAGCTTGTGAAGGGCGCGATCCCGGGAGCGCAACTCATCGTCTACCCCGACGGCGGGCACATCCTTCAGGAAGACTTGCCGGAACAATCCACGGCCGATGCACGGACGTTTCTGAAGGCCGTGTTCTCACTACCCTGAGGCGGATTGCATCGGCGGGCCGGGCGCGCCAAGGTGCGCTCGCCTCGCCATTGAAAGCCCGCCCCCATGCTCACCAAAGCCGACGACTATCCCATTCATCAGACGCCGGAGCCGATCGCCTATGCGGGGACGGACCGTAACTTTTACGACCGCTATTTCTTCAACGGCTACGCGCGGGATGGCGAGACGTTTTTTGCGGTGGCGCTCGGCGTTTATCCGGCGTTGAACGTGATGGACGGCGCGTTCTGCGTCGTGGTTGACGGCGTGCAGCACAATCTGCGGGTTTCGCGCGTTCTTGGCATGGAGCGGATGGATACGCGCGTTGGGCCGCTCTCCGTAGAAGTCGTGGAACCGCTGCATTCGTTGCGCGTGCGTGTTGCGAAGAACGATCACGGGATCACAGCCGACATCCTATTCCGCGCGCGGTCGGCGGCGATCGAGGAGCCGCGTTTCACGTATCGCGCGGGTCCGCGTACGGTGATGGACTACACGCGGCTCACGCAAAACGGCAGCTATGAGGGTTGGATCGAGGTGAAGGGGCGGCGGATCGATGTCGCGCATCACATCGGCACGCGCGACCGGTCTTGGGGTATCCGGCCCGTTGGTGCGCAGGACTCGCAGCCGGTTGCGCCGCCGCGCGCGCCGCAATTCTATTGGCTGTGGGCGCCGATGAATTTCGAGGATCGGATCACGCTCTATCACAACAACGCTGACGGCGGGGGGAAGCCCTGGAACACACATGCGGTGATGGCGGCGACGGGCGACAGCGCGGCTACGCATATGGCGTCGTGTTGTTCGGACGTGGTGTTCAAGTCCGGCACGCGGCATGCGAAGGCGGCGTCAATTTCGATGCGCGATACGGAGGGGCTCGACTACCGCATCGAGCTGAAGCCGAAGTGGAATTTCTACATGAGCGGGCTTGGCTATACGCACCCCGAGTGGGGGCATGGACGGTTTCGCGGTGAACTTGCGGTCGGGTACGACACGCTCGAGACGGCAAAGGTGAACGAGAGCGAGTTTCACTATTTGCATGTGCAGGCGTTCTCTGACGCGACGCTAACCGGCCCGAACGGGTTGGTGCGCAAGGGGCAGGGCGTGCTGGAGCAGCTCATCATCGGCGCGTATGGGCCGAACGGCTTCACCGGATTGTTGGACGGCGCGAAATGATCACGAAAGAGCTTGAGGCGCGGATCGTTCGCTACCTCGCGCATCGCATGCCGGAGGCGGGGCGGGTTTCGGTGATTGCGCTGTCGCGCATTCATGGCGGGGCGAGTCGCGAGACGTTTCGCGTGCGCATCGATCAGGAGCGCGGGGGCGAGCGCGGCTTGATCTTCCGGCGCGATCCGGTCTCGACGTTGATTGAGACGGAGCGGGAGGTCGAGTTTGCGGCGTATCGCTCGTTCATGGGATCGGCGGTGCCGGTGCCGGGTGCCTTGTTCCTTGAGCGCGAGCTTGAATGGTTGGAGCGGCCGTTCTTCGTGATGGAGGAGATCGAGGGTTGCACGGCCGGATCGATCTTGGCGGCCGATCCTTATGGGTCGCACCGTCGGAAGATCGGCGAGCAGTTCTTCACGATCTTGGGCGCCATCGCGAAGCGCGATGCGGCGACGTCCGATCTCGCGAGACATGTGCCGGTCGTGAAGCCGGATGATGCTTGGAAAGTCGAACTCGCCAAGTGGGAGAAGGTCATCGACGAGGACGAGCTTGAACCTCAGCCGATCTTACGTGCGGCGATCCGCTGGATGCGGCGCAATCCGCCGCCCGCGGCGCAGAAGATTTCCGTCGTGCACGGCGACTATCGGACGGGCAACTTCCTGTTCGATGGAACGGGCACGATTCGTGCGGTGTTGGACTGGGAGATGGCGCATCTGGGCGATCCGCTCGAAGACCTTTGCTGGGCGCTCGATCCGCTGTGGTCGACTGACCGCGCGCATCCGGGCGGGATGCTGGCGCCGGAAGAGGCGATCAAGGTGTGGGAGAAAGCGAGCGGGCTGAAGGCCGACCGACAAGCTCTTGCTTGGTGGACGATGTTCGCGTCGTTCAAGGGGGCGGCGATTTGGATTTCGTCGGCGAAGGAGTTTCAAGCGGCGAAGAACACCGATCCGGTGATGGCGTTCTCGGGCCTCTATTGCCTGCCGTTCCACAACAAGCGGCTGGCGGACATGCTGCTTGAAGCGCGCGAGGCTGCCTGATGAAACCCTCACCCGAACTCGTTTTGAATCAGGCGTTCGCGAAGATCGCGATGGAGATGGCGCCCGCGTTGCCGCCCGGCTATGGCCAAGGCTCGGCAACGACTATGGCGGTATTGCTGTTGATGGTGGGCCAGGAGTTCGACCGCGCGGCGGAGGTCCGCGTCAAAGAGAACCGCGTGATGCGCGCGCTGTTCGGCGACGCCGCGAAGAATGTGAGCGGCGCGTTGGGTCAGAAGCTTAGTGCGGTCACCGGCGTGCGGGACGAGGACTTGACGGTGTCGGGCCTCGACCGCGTGAACGGTGAGTTAAAGGGACTGTTGATCGAGCTGCAGGTCCACGCGGAGCAGAAAGGGGATCGCGCTTTGGAGTTGCGCATCCTTCGGTTTTTGAGCGAAGCAGCTGCGGCGCGGCAGGTGCAACTGCCCGCGATGTAATCATGCTCTCATCATTGTGGTCGCGGCTGCACCCGGACGCGGTGCGGTTTGTGCCGTTCTTTGTCGGGTTGAACTTCCTGAACAGCATTCACGTCGTGTTCTTCACGGTGTGGCTGGCGAGTGTCGGGTTTGATCCGCATGCGACGGGGCTTCTGCTCGCGGCCATGAATATGTTGCGCGTGTTCACCGGGCCGCTGCTTGGCGTTGCGGCGGATGCGTTTCATGCGCGGCGGCTGTTTCTCATCGGGCTGATGACGGTCGCAGGCGTTTGTTATGTGGGTTATGCGACGGTTGAGGGCACCGTTGCCGTCGTTGTCTTTTCGTTGGTCGCGAGTGCCGCCTTCTCGGCGATCGGGGCGTTGATCGAGGGCGTCTCGATGTCGGCGGCGACGGCGCGCGGGTTTGATTATGGGCGCGTGCGGCTTACGGGGTCGGCCGCGTTCGTGGTGATGAACTTCGTGGGCGGGGCGGCGGTTGCGGCCTACGGGATCGATGCGTTCTTGCCGATCTTGATTGGGTCGGCTGCACTTGCGGCGTTGGCCGCGTTCGTGCTGCCGCGGGACGCGCAACCGGAGGTGCGCGCCGGCTTTCGCTCGACTGGGCGCGATGCGTGGCAGTTGACGCGGCAGCCGCTATTCGTGCTGATGATCGGTGCGACTGGCCTCGCGCAGGCGTCGCACACGTTCTACTACGGCTTCGGTACGCTGAACTGGCAGAAGATCGGGTACTCGGCCGATTTGATCGGCGGGTTGTGGGCGCTCGGCGTGGTCGCAGAGATCTTCGTCCTCATGTATTCCGGGCGTGTCGTGCAGCGGGTCGGGATAGTGAACCTGATGATGCTGGGTGCCGCGGCGGGGATCGTGCGTTGGACGCTGCTCGCGCTGTCGCCTGCGTTGTGGGTTGTGCTGTTGGCGCAGCTGCTGCATGCCGGTACGTTTTGCGCCGTGCATTTGGGGACGATGCATTTCATCCTGCGGGCAACGCCGGCGCACCTGGTCGGTACTGCGCAGACCCTCTATTTCGCGGTGTCGATCGGGGTTTTCTTTTCGATCGGGCAGTACGGGTCGGGGGCGCTGTTCGCGTCCGTGGGGAGCCTTGCCTACTTTCTGATGGTGGGATTTAGCGCTGTGGCGCTGGTCTTGTCGTACGTGCTCGGGCGTCTTTGGAACGGTGGCGTGCTGCTGGACGAGACGCGGCCAGTCGCCTAACCTTACTCCATCAGGATATTGGAGAGACGGCCATGGGCTACCATCATCTGGCGCTCGCCACGCGCGACATGAAGGCGATCGACCACTTCTATCGCGAGGTTATGGGGTTTGATTTGAAGAAGGTCGAGGTTGGGCCGACGCCGGACGGCGGTTGGGCGAAGCACTTCTTCTATGAGATCGAGCCCGACCGTTTCATTGCGTTCTGGGAACTGCATGGGCCGAACTACGACAACAAGACGTTCGAGACGGGCTTGGCGAAGGCCGCTGGCCTGCCGCAATGGGTGAACCACATCTCGTTCTATTCACCGACCGAGGCGCATCTGGCTGAGAAGCGGAACATGTGGCTCGGCGGCGGCTTCGATGTGATGG
The DNA here is from genome assembly GCA_013140995.1 of Alphaproteobacteria bacterium. Lineage (GTDB taxonomy): Bacteria > Pseudomonadota > Alphaproteobacteria > Micropepsales > Micropepsaceae > SZUA-430. The sequence goes on from JABFRX010000034.1 coordinate 12,378, forward strand.
AGATCGACCACAATTGGTGCCGCTCGATCTACACGACCGATCCGAACGGGACGATGGTCGAGTATTGCGTGACGACGGGACAGTTCACGCAGGCCGATAAAGACGAGGCGCTGAATGCGCTGACGTCGAACGACGTGAAGCCGTCGAAGCCGCCGAAGTCAATTCAGGTGCACAAGGCGAAAGACTTTCGCCGCGCCGCGGAATAGCAACCTCAGGAGCATGAGATGAAGGTCGTTGAAATCCCGCAATACGGGATCGACAATTTGCGCGTTGCGGAGCGGCCGGATTTGCAACCGGGGCCGGGGCAGGTGTTGCTTCGGATGAAGGCGGCAACGCTGAATTATCGTGATTTGTTGACCGTGAACGGCGGCTACGGCGGCTCGTACAAGCTGCCGCTGGTGCCGCTGTCGGACGGGTGCGGCGAGGTGGTTGCCATTGGGCCCGGCGTCACGCGCGTGAAGGCGGGCGATCGGGTCGCGACGTTGTTTTTCCAAAATTGGATCGGCGGTGAGCCGTCGCGCGAAGGGCTGATGAGTGCGCTCGGCGGGTCGCTCGACGGCGTGTGGCGGGATACCTGCGTGCTGTCCGAGCAGGGTGTGTCGAAGGTGCCTTCGCATTTGAGCGATGCTGAGGTTGCGGCGTTGCCGTGCGCGGCGCTGACGGCGTGGCGGGCGCTCGTGGTCGAGGGCGGGATCAAGGCGGGCGAGACCGTTGTCGTACAGGGCACAGGCGGGGTTTCGATCTTCGCGCTGCAGTTCGCGAAGGCTTGTGGCGCGCAGGTAATCGTGACGTCCTCTTCGGACGAGAAGCTCGCGCGGGCCAAGGCGCTCGGCGCCGATCATCTCGTCAACTACAAGACGACCTCGGCTTGGGGCGGCGCCGTGCGCGAGATCACGGGCGGGCGCGGCGCGGACCATGTTGTCGAGGTCGGCGGTGCGGGCACGTTCGCGCAGAGCCTCGCCTCGATCCGCGTCGGCGGGCACATCTCGATTATCGGCGTGCTGGCCGGCGCCTCGAACGATCTCATGATCCCGTTCGTGATCGGCACGAACGCGAAGATCAAAGGAATCTCCGTCGGCGCGCGGCAGCACTTCGAGGACATGTGCCGGGCGATCGCGCTGCACAAGATCAAACCGGTGATCGACAAGACGTTTGCGTTCGCCCAAGCGAAGGAAGCGCTCGGCCACATGGCGGGCCAAGGCCACTTCGGGAAGATCGCGATCGATTTGGCGGCGTGAGCTATCCGCCGATGCGGCGGAAGCGGTAGGTGCTTATGCCGCTTGCCGCGTCGGCGGTTGCCATCTCGCGCAGCTTCGTGTGTTCGGGCGATAGAGCGCAGGCCGGGTCGGTGGTGGCGGCGTTGCCGGTGATGGCGAAGGCTTGGCAGCGGCAACCGCCCCAGTCGATTTCGGCGCGGTCGCAACCTTGGCAGGGTTTGGGCATCCAGGCGGTGCCGCGGAATTTTTGGAACGCTTCGCTGGTCTCCCAGATTTCGGCGAGTGAGCGGTCTTTGACGTTGTCGAATGCGAAGCCGGGGAGGGTAGCTGCGGCGTGGCAGGGGAGCGCGCGGCCGTCGGGCGTCACCACGATGACCTGCCGGCCCCAACCGCCCATGCAGGCTTTTGGGCGTTCGGCGTAGTAGTCCGGGATCACGTGGTCGATCACGAGCGTGCCTTCGAGCGATTTGCGCGCGTCTTCGACAAGCTTCGCGGCGGTGAGGAAATCTTCGCGCGCAGGCATCAGGCTTGCGCGGTTTGCGATCGCCCAACCGTGGTACTGCACGTGCGCGACTTCGAGGCGGCCTGCGCCCCACTCGACGGCGAGGTCGATGATTGCGGGGAGGTCCTTGATGTTGCCGCGGTGGATGACGGCGTTGATCGTGAGCGCCAGACCCTCTTCGACGACCACTCTTGCTGCTTCCCGTTTTGCCTTCGCGCCGCCTTTGAAATGCGCTATAGCGTCGGCGCGCGTGGGGTCGACGCCTTGGATCGAGATCTGCACGTGATCGAGCCCGGCGGCGCGCAGTTCGGTCAGGCTCTGCGCGTTCAGCCCGACGCCCGAAGTGATCAGGTTCGTGTAGAGACCGGCAAGGTGCGCGGCGTTCGTCAGTTCGGCGATGTCTTTGCGTACGAGCGGCTCGCCGCCCGAGAGGTGCACGTGCATGGCGCCCAAGGAAGCCGCATCTTCGAAGACGCGCGTCCATGTTTTGGTGTCGAGTTCTTGGTTGGCGCGGGTGAGTTCGAGCGGGTTCGAGCAGTAGGGGCAACCGAGCGGGCAGCGGTGGGTTAGTTCGGCGAGCAGGCCGATCGGTGTCAACTCGGTCACGGCTTCACGTAGCCCTTTTGCGTGAGGTCTTTGAGTAGATTTTCGATGTCGGTGCGGATGTCATCGGCGTTCGCGTCGTATTCCTTAGCGAGCGCGGCCGCGATTTCCGAGACCCGCCTTTTGCCGTCGAATTCGGCGACGATGGCTTGTGCGATGTCGTCGAGTTCGAGGATGCGTTCAGGACCGAGCAGGACGGTGCCGCGTTTGGCGTCTTTGCGCAGCTTCACGCCGGGCGCGAGTTTGGGGGCGGGGTCCGTCATGGTTTGAACGCGCCGGGTGGGATCAGACCCGGCGTCACGTAGGCGAAGTGGAGCGCGTCGAGCATCGCCCAGAGGACGTTGCATTTGAACGTGAGCGCGTCGAGGCAGAGTTGCTGTTCTTTGCGGGTGCGGGCGTGTTCGATGCAGTAGCGCAGCGCAAAGTCGGCGTCGCGCGGGGCTTGCGTCATGCGCTTGCCGAAATAGGCGAGCGTTTCCTTGGTGACGAAGTCGTAGCCGCCGAGCATGCCCTCAACGCGTTCGGCGATGATCGTGGGCGCGAACAGTTCGGTGAGCGACGAGGCGACGGCTTCGAGCACGCTTCTGTTCTGCACGAAATGGACGTAGGCGTCGGCGGCGAAGATGGTCGCGGGTAGTGCCGCTTGTTCCGAGGTTACCATCGCGCCGTCGAGGCCGAGACCGCCGGTCAGTTTCAGCCAGCGGGCAATGCCGCCGTCGCTGCCGTCGGTGCCGTCGTGGTCTTCGATGCGCACGCGCCAGGTTGCGCGCAGTTCCGGCGTGGGAAGGCGCGAGACGATGATCGCGTCTTTGATCGGGATGCGCGATTGGTAGATGTAGCGATTCAGCGCCCAGGCTTGCACTTGGCCCTTGTTCAGTTTGCCGTCGTGAAGGAGGCGGTGGAACGCGTGGCGGTTGTGGTAACGCTCGGCGCCGATCGCGCGGAGGCGCCCTTCGAACTCATTGGCGGAGAGCAGGGTCACAACTCGATCCTCATGCCGTCTTCGGCGACGCGCCAGCCAGCGGCTTCGACCGCCTTTCGTTCGGGCGACGCGCGGTTCAACACGGGGTTCGAGTTGTTGATGTGGATGAAGTAGCGGCGTTCCACTTTGATCCCGCGCAAGGCTTCGATCGCGTCCGTCATTGCGACGTGGCCCATGCGGCGGGCTGTCTTTTCCCCTTCGCCGGAGCGGATCATCTCATCGTCCGTGTACATCGTACCATCGAAGAACAGGACGCCGGCGCCGTCAACCGCGCGCACGATGTCGGGCGTGATCTCGGCGCAGGACGGCAAGAAGAAGAGCGAGCTTCCGGTGGTGTCCTTCAGGTGCAGTCCGATTGAGGCGCCTGCTGCCGGGCCGATACCATCGGTGCGCTCGAGATAGAGCGGCGGCTTGCCGGGGGCGGGGAAGGGCGTGATGGTCAAACCTGCAAGCGGCGTGAAGGGACCGTCGATGGACTTGCGACCCACGAGTTCAGGGTCGAGTACGCTGAACAAGGGGTTTGCGGCTATCACCTTCGACACATACGGCGTCGCCCAGAGGTCGAGCGGTTGCCGCTCTCGCAACGTGAGCAGGCCGGTCAATGCATCGACGTCCGCGCCGGTCAGTGCGACCGCTTTGATCGGCGAGGAACGCAGTCCCGTTCGAGGGTGCAACTCGGGCGTCGCGATGATCTGCTGGCGGATGTCGGGTGAGGCGTTCAGCAGCAACCAATTTTCGCCATCGCTGGAGATGGCGAGGCTTGCTTGCGTTTGGCGGGGGCAGTTCGGGTCACCGGCGAAGCCGCGGGCATTGTTTTGGCTCGCCGCATTCCATTGCGGGAAGCCGCCGCCTGCGGCGGCGCCGAGCACGATGATTTTCATGGGGCGAAGGCGACCCTGGGCCGCCACGCAGTTACTCGGCGGAGCAGTAGCAGTTGATTTCCATTGCGGCCGAAATTTCGCGGACTTTCGGCTTGCGCCAGGACTTTTTCATGGGAGTGCCTTTCGAGAGTTGTCTGTGGGGAGTTTGGGGCAAGCGGGCGCCTTTGCGCAAGGGCCCTCACGAAGGCGTCAGGCGCGGGCCATAAGGCCTTGGACGGCCTGGGCCATCACGGTCTCGCCGCGTTTCCAGACCATTTCCTTCCAGTCGTCCTGGTCCGGGTAGAATGCGGCACGGATTTGCGCCTTGATGCTCGCGGCTTCGTTGCCTTGCGGGTTGCCGCGGGTGTGGAGCCAGTTGTCGGCACGTAGCGCCATGAAGACTTCGAACGTCGAGACGGTCCCGAACTCCAGGCAACCGACCGTCACATCCGTGCGCGGCAGGAGGCCGGGGAGACACGAATCGATGCTGCCCATGACGGCGGCCGATACCGAGTCGCCCGATTGGGTCGAGCAGATGTCGGGCCACCAGCTTTTCGCGCGTTCGTAGGCGGGGGTTCCCGCCGCCTCTTCGCTGATAAGTTCGCCGTGGCCATAGGGACCGAGGCCGGTGTGGAAGTCGATCTCACCGACGCGGTGGCAGTGGGCCAACTCGCGGCGGACGACGTGCTTAACGATACCCGCCGACCATTGTTCGCGCGTGCCGCCGTAATACATGCCGTCGGGGTGTGCGTATTGGCCCTTGCTCACCGCTTCTTGCATCGTGAAGGGGCCGTATTCCTTGATGAAGTCGCGGAAGAGTTCGCTGCCTTGGCGGAGTGTTTCCGGGTCGAGGTCTTTGGGCGCGATCGCCGTCTTCAGTTGCTCGTAGCCGTCGTTCGCGGGATAGGGCGCGTTGTGGCTGACGAAATTGCGGTTCAGGTCGACGTTGTCTTCCGTGACGCGCCGGTTCCAGGCGAAGCCGTAAGGGTTCAGCGCGTGGATCATCACGACGCGCAGCTCGGGCGGCCAGGTTTCGTTGGTGACGGTGTTCAGCCAGCCAATTTGGCACGCCGAACCTGCGTACCCTTCGACGCCGTGGGTGCCGGATATCAGCAACAGGCCGGCGGCGGCGCGTGTGGGGCCGGAGGTTGCGACATCGATGGTGAGGTCTTCGCCGTTCGGGCCTTTCGCGTGCGGGTGCAGATGTGCGGTCAGCTCGCAACGGCGGCGCGCGGCCGCTACGCGGAATTTTTCTCGCGCTTCGAAGTAGTTGGCGGAGAAGAGGTCGAGCGGATTCGTCATGTGCGTTTTCCTAGCGCATCGGACGCGGCTGGTCTCACTTTTCCTTGGCCGACCAGGCGCCGTCCCAGTTGGCGGGGGGCGGCTCAAGCTCGTAGTGCGCGATGCGGGATTCGTAGGTATCGAAGATTGCGCCGGGTGCGCCTTGGATCGTGCGGCCGAGCGCGATTTGTTCGCGCGCCTTGCCCCAGTTCTTCGAGCGGAAGGCCACGAACAGGGCTTGCAGCACGGTTTCCAGGTCCTGGAACGTCTTCGTTTCGCGCACGTGGGCGTGGCCCATGAGGGCGTAGATGTGGGTCGGCGTCGCGCGGCCTTTGACGGCGATGTAGTCGATTTCCAGGAACGCGAATTTATCGGCGACAATGATTTCCGTATCTTCGCCGACCGCGATCGGGAAGCCGTAGTTGCCGCAAAACGACTGGATGCGGGCGGAGACGTTCACGGCATCGCCGAGCGCGGAATAGTCGAACCGCAGATCCGATCCCATGTTACCAACAACGCAGACGCCCGTGTTGAGGCCGATCGTAACGTCGATCGGGTTCACCTTGTGCGCCTTGTAGAAGCCTTCGGCGGTGAGTTCTTGGTTCAACGCGACGAGCGAATCCAACATGCCGAGTGCGCATTCGCAGGCGTGCGTCGCGTGTTCGGCGTCGTCGATCGGTGCGTTCCAGAACGCCATGACGCAGTCGCCGATATACTTGTCGATGGTGCCGCGGTGGTTCAGCACTTCACGCGACAAGGGCGTCAGCACGCGGTTGATGAGGCGAGTCAATCCTTGCGGATCGGCGCGGAAGCTTTCGGCGATCGGCGTAAACCCGCGGATGTCGGTGAACATGATCGAAAGTTCGCGCGTGTCGCCGCCGAGCTTCAACTGCGAGGGGTCGTTGGCGATGCTCTCGACGACGTCGGGCGGCAGGTACTGCGCGAACGCGCTTCTGACTGTGCGGCGCTCGGCCTCCGTGCGCATGAACTTCACGAGGCTCGCTGCGGCGAAGACGAGCGCGATGTTAAGCGATGGTGCGACGGGGTCTAGCAACCACTTCCACTGGGTGAAAGCGTGCCAGGACGAGCCTAAGGCAAACGTGACAGCGACAATGGCAACCCCGGCAATCCAAAACACGGGAACCCGCGCGATTGCGACCAAGATGATCAACCCGAGCAATGTTGCGAAAATGAACTCGGCTCCGGCAGCCCAATCGGGACGCTCAAGAAAGGATTTGAGCAGCATCTGTTCCAGTGCTTCGATATGGACCTCAACCCCCGGTGCGTCCTGCCGCATGGGTGTTGAACGCAAATCGAGCAAACCAGCGGCACTGGTGCCGATGAAAATCGCGCCCCCTTCAGCCGCCGCTAAGTCCGCTGAGCCGTCGAGTACTTTCCATGCAGGAATGCTCCGTTTGTTTCCTCCGGCCGTGTAGTGGACCCAAAACTGTCCATCCTGCGTCGAGGGAATCTCAAATGCACCGATCCTTACGGAGACCATGCGATTGGGATTGACGCCCGCAGACACCTCATCGGAAGCACCGGCCGTCTTGATGAGGTACGACGGCGTTGCGCCTGCCTCGTCCATCTGCGCAATTCGTAGCGCTTCGAGCGCAAGGCCCGGATAGATCTTGCCCTTGTAAGCGACAAACAACGGGATGCGCCGTACGATTCCATCCGTGTCCGGCGCGGTGTTGAACGAACCCGATCCGGGGGCCGCCTGTTGAAGTTCGTCGAGCGAAACAGTTGCTCCCGCAAAGCTGCGAACGGTCGCCTCGGGTTTACCGTCACCGACAACGGCGAGGCCCGCCTTCAAAGCCGGGGTGCGACCGGTATCGACCGAGGTCATGACGAAGCCCAGCACGCTTCGCGACCGTCTCAGAGCGTCGGCAAATATCGCGTCGTTGTTCGGTAGGCCGCCAAGCTGGGCGCGTGCCGCGTCCCAACTTGGATCGGCCGGAAGCGATTTGGCTATGAGGTTCGGTGAGGTTCGATCAGGTTCCGGGAACGCCATATCGAATGCGATAACGGCTGCGCCGGCTACTTGGAGTTTGTTCGTCAATTGCGCAAGTGTTGTACGCGGCCAGGGCCATTGACCGATGCGTTTGAGGCTCTCTTCGTCAATATCGACGTAGCGAACGGAGGCGTCGGTGTAAGAACGAGGCGCAGTTCGTTGGTAGAAATCGAACAGTTGGTTCTGCATGCCGCGCAAAACGCCGCCTGGGTCCCATACTTGCAACAGGGTTGCCAACAGCAACACAATCCACGGCACGAGCCCAAGCCAGCGCAATACGCCCGCGATGCCGGCCATCGCGAGAGCGCTGTCGCGTGTGGTTGCGTCGCGTTGTGCCATGTCCCCCGATTAGCCCCTCATGCCGCGGCGTGAACGCCGGGTGCTCTTGTGAAGTCGTAGAGCCGATCCCAGAGCGTGTCGAGGCGCGACAGCGCTTCGGGTAGAGTGACGGCCGCTATTTTTCCGTCTTTTTGGGTTAAGAAGCCCAAGCCTTCGAGTTTCGAGAGCGCGTCGCCGACCTCGAAGTCTACGTCGATTTGGAATGTTGCCTTTACCCAGTTTTCGATCCGGCGGTCGAGTTCGCCCGCGTGTGCGGCAGGGCCTGCCGTCAGCAACGAGTGATACGCCAGGATGACTTCTTTGACCTCTTGATCTTCGGCAGCGTTGATCAGTGTTTCGAAGACGCCGGCATCGTTCGTGATGTTCTTGAAGTAGATGTTGTCGGCGACGCGCTTTTGGTACTTTAGCTTGCGGTACGAGTAGTTCGAAAACTGGCGCCACATGAAAGCGCCTGCGCCGATAAGCACCGACAGTGCACCGACCGCCTTCATCAATTTGTCCTGTGTCACCTCGCCCGAGAAACCCAGATAGGCGCCGATCACAACGAGTACGACGGAGAGCGCCGGTAGCAGGTTCAGGGCGATCGGGATGCCGCCCAGAACCGCTGGGCCGCCCAATAGCATGGCGTCCTTGCGGCTCATGATGATTTGCACGTCGGGCAGCAACATCGGCAGTTCGATGCGCGCGATGTTGCGAAACGATTTCACCATCACGCTTCCTGGCTGGGCGCCGCCGGGAAGCTTGTTGTTGCCGCGCAGGAAACGGCGGCGCGGCGCGTCTGTCGGCTGTTTGAAGCGGACGAAGACGATGACGTCGTCGAACGTGTCGAGCGACGTTTCCTTCGCGCGGAAGCCGAGGGCCGCCGCTTGCTTTACTGTTTGCGTGCGGCAGCCGCGGTAGAAGATGCGTATCGATTCATACGCTTCCATCGGCGTGCGCGTCTTGACGTCTAAGTGCGGGTGGTCGCCCCCAAGGGCTTCGACTTGCTCTTTTGGGAGTTCGACGAAGTTGGCGCGCGCCATGACGCTTTCGAACGTGGTCACCAGCTTGCCGAAAGCGGTGTCGGCATCGCGGGTTTCGCGGCGCACGGGATGCGGGCCAGTTGGCGAGAACCAGGCGTACGTGTCCTTCAACTCCGTCAGCTCGTCGTAGAAGTCGTGGTGAAAGTAGGCGCCGAGAAACGTCGCAAGCGTTTGGAAATCGCTGGTCTGATCGTTGGCAAGCCCCTGGTCGCGCATGGCCGCGATCAGATCGGCGCGCAACACCGGTATGAAGTGAACCTTCGCGGGGGCGGATGGTTCGCGCGAATTCTCCGCGGTGTGGCTTTCGGCAGTCATCGCAAAAAGCGCCTCCGCGCTGCGCGCATCCGATGGCGGAGGAGCGCGGGCTAAGTCCCCGTTGTCGAATCGATTTTTGGCCGAGTTCGGCCCTAACGCAAGCGTGGTCCTGTGGCAGCGGTCACCACGGGTTAATTCAAGGGAACGCTGTGGCTCGCAACTTGCACACGAACTTGCTGCGCTTTGATCGCCCGGGCACACTGTTGATTCGGGGCGCAAAGCGGGTGCGCGGTATTGGCGTTTGTGGGGCCTAGTTAATGACTGGGGATGCTCAGGCTTGGCTTGACGTGTCCGAAGATGCGTCGTCCCTGATGCTGCGGCCCCAGGGCGACTGGGTCGTGCGTCATGCCGAGACAATCGACAAGGTGTTGGCCGCCGTTCACACCTACGACCGGCGCCTCGCGACGTTCGATCTTTCCCATTTGAGTCGGCTCGATACTGCTGGCGCGTGGTTGATTTACCGGACCGGGCGGGGGCTCGAACGTGCTGGGGCGAAGGTGACCTACGCCGGGGCGACGGCGGCGCAATCGACGCTGCTAAACGCGGTGGCGAATAGCGACCGGCCACTTCCTCCCACACCGCATGTCGGGAACATTTTCACGAACCTTGTCGTGCGCATGGGACATGCGCTGTCCGACGGTGGCCGCACGGGGCGTGAGTTGGTTGCGTTCTTCGGCCTGGTGCTCGAGACGCTGGCGAAGACAGTTGCCAACCCTTTCCGCATGCGCGCGACCTCGACCGTCTATCACATGGAGCAGACGGGCCTGAACGCGGTTCCGATCGTGAGTTTGATCTCGTTCTTGATCGGCGCGGTGCTGGCCTATCAGGGTTCGGAACAATTGCGCCGGTTCGGCGGCGAAATCTTCACGGTCAATCTCGTTGCTGTGTCGTTCTTGCGCGAGGTCGGCATTCTTTTGACTGCGATTATCGTTGCGGGACGTTCGGGTAGCGCGTTTACGGCGCAGATCGGTTCTATGAAGCTGCGTGAAGAGATCGACGCGATGCGCACGCTCGGCCTCGATCCGATGGAAGTTCTGGTTCTGCCGCGCGTGATCGCTCTTTTGATCATGATGCCGATCTTGGGCTTCGTTTCGGCGATGATGGGTTTGTTGGGCGGTGGGCTTGTTGTTTGGATCGAGCTTGGCATGTCGCCCGCGATGTACATCGAGCGCGTGAAAGACGCTTTGGACGTCTGGGACGCCAGCGTCGCCTTTATCAAGGCGCCGGTGTTCGGGCTTCTGATCGCGATGATCGGGTGTTTCGAAGGTTTGAAGGTCGAGGGTAGCGCAGAGTCGGTCGGGCAGCGGACCACGGCATCGGTCGTCGAGGGCATCTTTACGGTCATCGTCGTCGATGCGTTCTTCTCCATCATGTTCGTGAAGCTCGGCATATGACGCACGAGGCCATCATCTCCGTGCGCGACTTGCGCAACCAATTCGGGCCCCAGGTCGTCCACGATCATCTGGACCTTGATATCTATCGCGGTGAGGTGCTGGGCATCGTCGGCGGGTCGGGTACAGGTAAGTCGGTGCTGTTGCGCACAATTCTCGGCATCAACCGGTCGGCAGCGGGGCGGATCGAAATCTTCGGCAAGGTGCGGGGCGAGATGAGCCGCGCCGAGGAACAGTCGATCGAGCAGCGGTGGGGCGTGCTTTTTCAGGATGGTGCGCTTTTTTCGTCGCTCACCGTCGCGCAGAACATTCAGGTGGCGCTCAAAGAGCATCTGCGTATGCCGCAGAAGCTGATGGACGAGATTGCGGCGGTGAAGATTGGGCTCGTGGGCCTGCCGCCGGAGGCTGGGCCGAAATTTCCCTCGGAACTGTCGGGCGGTATGCGCAAGCGGGCCGGGTTGGCGCGGGCTTTGGCGCTGGACCCTGAGATCGTGTTTTTGGACGAACCGACCGCCGGCCTTGACCCCATCGGCGCGTCGGCTTTCGACGAATTGATCAAGAATCTTCAGGCAACGCTGGGTCTAACCGTCTTCATGGTGACGCATGACCTCGACAGCCTCTATGCGATCTGCGACCGGATTGCGGTGTTGGCCGAGAAAAAGGTGCTGGTTACCGGTACAATTCAGGAAATGATGGCCCAGGAACATCCCTGGATCCGTGAGTATTTTCATGGACCGCGCGGGCGGGCGGCGATGGCCGCTAAATCCGCGCCACCGCGGCCTTGAGGTAGGAGTTATCGGCGATGGAAACGCGCGCACACCACTTGCTCATCGGGAGTTTCGCGATCGGCATCACGCTGCTCACGATCTTGTTTCTGTTTTGGATCGGGCGGTTCGAGTTCGACCAGCAGTTTCAGATTTACGATTTGAAGTTCGAAGGCTCGGTATCGGGTCTGAGCAAAGCTGGCGATGTGCTCTACAACGGCATCAAGGTCGGCGAGGTCATCAAGATCGAGATCGACGAGGATAATCCGAATAACGTTCTCGTGCGCATTCAGGTCGGGCGTACGACGCCGGTGAAAGAGGATTCCTACGCGCGGCTTGAGACGCTGGGCTTGACGGGCGTCGCGGCCATTCAGATTGCCGGTGGCGGCCCGAAGTCGAACCCGCTGGTGGCGGAAGAGGGTCAACGCTATCCCGTTATCCAGACGAAGAGTTCGATCATCTCCGAATTGTTCACCAGCGCACCGCAGGTTGTCGATAAGGCCAATGTCGTTCTCGCTCGTGTTGCCACGTTCCTGAGCACCGACAATGAGCGGAAATTCAGCGAGACGATGGTGCATCTCGAGAAGTTGACGGCAAACATCGCCAAGGCGTCGGACAAGTTCGACTCGATTGCGACCAATCTCGACAAGATCGTGGCCGGCGATGCGAAGATGACGCTTGCCGATATTCGCGGCGTGGCGGGCGACATTCGCATGATCATGAATGAGGCGCGGGGCCCGCTGCGTGACTTCGCAAGGCAGGGTCTGCCAGAGCTGCTGCTCGCCATCGGCGATGCGCGGCAGATGATTGCGTCGATCGACCGGGCGGCACAGCGGCTTGAGAGCAGCCCGTCGTCGCTGATCTTCGGCGACAAGGCGGTCGAGTATAAGTCCGGGGGAGGGCGCTGATGCGCGGACGGTTGCGAATTCTTTTTGCCGCGGCTCTGACCGCGGTTCTCTTGTCGGCGTGCAGCCTGCCCGATTTCGGCAGCGGGCCGCCGCCTGACCTCTATGTGCTGTCGCCGAAGAGTACGTTTCCCGACGACTTGCCGTCGGTCGATTGGCAGCTTGTTGTCGAGGAACCCTCGACGGCGAAGGGTATCGACACCGACCGTATCGCGATTGCACCGACGTCGCTCGAGGTGAAGTACCTAGGAGGTTCGCGGTGGGCGGACCGGGCGCCGCGCATGTTGCAGCAGCTCTTGATCCAGTCGTTTGAGAACTCGAAGAAGATCGTGTCCGTTGGGCGGCAGTCGATCGGGCTTCGGTCGGACTATGTGCTGAAAGTGGAACTGCGGGAGTTTCAGGCGGAGAAGACGGCGGACGGCGGCACCGTCGCGCACGTGCGGCTCAATCTGAAGCTCGTTCGCGTTTCACTGGGGCAGATCGTTGGGTCCGAGAGCTTCGATTTCTCCAAGCCGGCGAAGAGCGAGAGCGTGACCGATATCGTGCAGGCCTTCGACGACGCGGTCGGCGCCGTGTTGAAGCGCGCGGTCGCGTGGACGTTGAAAGCGGGCGAGGAGTCGAAAGACAAGAAGCCGCGCGATTGGAAGTAGGGTTCTAAGACAACCGGCCTATCGCCGAAGCCAGCGCCACGTAAACCTTGCCGGTTTGCGAGGTGAGGTAGGTTTCGACGAGCACGTTTTCGCGGTCGCTGCGCGCAGTTTGTTCCATCAGCGCTTCGAACTGAAGGATGTAGCGGTCGACGGTTTCGCGGAACTCGCCGTCCTCCGCGTATTTGCGGCCGATCGCTTCGGCTTGCTCGCGGCCTAGGATTTGGACCAGGCGGCGGGCGAAGACGTTGCGCTCGCCGTTGCGATAGCGGCGCAGGAGTTCGAGCGGCGGATCGTCTTCCAAGAAGCGGTCGAGATCGATCGCCATCGCTTGGAGCGTCTCGATCATGTGGCGCGACGACGTTGCGGCATGCTCGTGACCCGCGGGGCCTTTCTTACCGCTTGGCTGCGGCGGGGTCGCCGGGTGCGGCGCGCGCTTGACCGTCGATTCCGGTACCATCTGATCGGCACGCAATTCGACGACGCGGGGTTGCGGCGGCTGTGGCGCCGGTTGTTGCGGGCGCTGGTGCAGAACGGGCTGGTGCTGGATTGGAGGCTTGGTCGCTTCGCTTTCGGCAGCAGCGAGCAACGACTTCATATCCCAGGCCGAGCGGTCTTCCTGCGGCTCACCGTCGTCGACAGGCCGCACGAAGCGCTTGGCGCGGCCGAACCAGCCACCCTTCTGATCGGGTGCGAGGTCTTGCGGTGCGGGCGGCGGGCGTTCGCCCGGCGGCGCGACTTGGTTGCGCGGCGGCGGGGCCAGGTTGGCTTGCGGCGGCGGCACGTTGAAGTTCGGTGCCGGTTGTTGCGGCGCGGATTTGGGTTTTTCGGGTTCGGTTTGGCGGACGCGGTCGAACGCGTTGTTCACGCGCGACGAGAGATCTCGGGCTGCTTCTGCTTGTTGGTCGAGTGCGGCGCGTAGTTGCTGCGTCTGTGCAGCCGGCATTTGATGCGCGAGTTTGCCCAAGCGCTCGACCGTGCCTTCGATGTGCTGCGAGGCGTTAGATGCGGTTTCGCGCAAGCTGATCAGGACTGAGCCCAAACGGCCTGCGGCGTCGAACGACGAGTCGCCGGCGGAGCGGATGGTCTGCATCGCTTGCTCAAGACCCGAGGTCGTGAGTTCGGTCGAGGTGCGCAGCTTCTCCGACTCGCGGGTGAAGAGTTGCGTCGTCTCGACGATGCGTTGGGCCATGATGGCCGCGGTTTCGTCCAGGCGGCGCGAGCCTTCGATCGTGAATGTGCCGATTTTCTTCGTTTCGTCGACCATGACGGCGACGAGTTTCGTCAAACCTTCGCGCTGGAAGTCGAGCGCGCGCGCCATATGGTCGTTTTCTTGCTTCAGACGCTCAATGGTGTCCGCAAACGCCGCGCGTTGGCGTTCGTGGCGCGCAACGACTTGCTCCGAGCGGGCGGCGGCGGCTTCGGACGCGGCGTCGAGGCGTTGGGCTTGGCGTTCGATTTCTTTGGCGGATTCTGCTGCGCGGTTCGAGACCGTTGCCGAGGCGTTTTGTAACGTCGAGATTAGGCCTGCGATCGCGCCGTGTTCGGTGTGCAGGCTTTCGCTGGCGTTTCGGGCGGCGACGCGGGCTTCCTGTAGGCGCGCGGTCAGCGTATCCGACGCTGCAAGTACGGCGGTGTCGAGCGCTTGCGTGAACTGCGAGAGTTTTTCGCGCTCTGTGCCCAGCTTGCCGGTCGCGCGTTCTACGCGTTCTTGCGCCGCAAGTGCGGTGCGCTCGATCAGTTGCAGGCGTTCGTTCGCTGTCGTTTCCAGCGTCGACATGCGCGCGGTTGCGGCTTCGACGGCGGCGTTGAATGTGTCGAGTTCGCGGCGGATCGCGCGGCCCAGTTTGACCATGCCGCGCGCGGCGTGATCTTCGGGCTCTGTAAGTTCGGCAGCGGCCATCGCGAGCGCCGCGGATTGGCCACGCATAATCTTTGCTTCACGCGCCAGCAGCGCGATGAAGAGTGCGAGAACGACGGGAACTACGAGAACCGCGATAATCAAACCGTACCACGCCAGCGGTAATGCAAAGATTTGCGCCCAACCGAATAGGCCGACCAGGTATGCACTGATTCCAGCCAGCCAGAAGACGCAGAAGAAGAATGTCCCCCATCCTAGGAAGCTTCTAGAGTCTTCCGGTACGTGGACGGCCTTTGCTTCAACTGGCAGTGGTTCGGCGAACTCGTTCGCAGGCGCGTGTTTGCGCAGCTGCGACTCCGGCGTCAGCAGTAGAGCTTCTTCGAAGTCTTGGATCTTGGATGGCTCGACGCGCTGCATACGCCTTCCGCTGTTACATTTACCATATTGCTACCATTTCTTACGGAGGCCCGCACTGGCGAAGATTCGCAACAGCACAAGGGGGCTGTGGATCGCGTCGTGTTAACGCGTGAGTTGCGCGTTCATGCCGTTTCGATGTGTTTGTGGGCGGTGCGTGTGTGAATAACTGTTGCGCGTTCGCATCGAAGCGGCCGCTGCGGTTGCGTTAAACTCACACCTGTCGTTCGCGGCGTTCGCCGCTTTGATTCGCTTTTCGCGGAGAGACGTCATGACGATGTTGATCGCGTCTGCTGTGTTCTTTCTCTTCATTCACTTGGCCGTCGCGGGCACGCGCCTTCGCGACGGACTCGTCAAGGCGGTAGGCGAGCAGACCTATCTGGGTGCGTTCTCGGTGGCGAGCGTGGCCGGGCTCGTGTGGTTCGCCATCAGCTACAATCGCGCGTCGGCCGAAGGCAGCGAGCTGCTCTGGGACCTTGGACCCGCGGTAAAGCACTCCGGCATGATCGTCATGGCGATCTCGGCGTTCTTCGTCGTGACCGGTCTGCTTACACCCAATCCGACCACTGTCGGTATGGAGGCGGCCGCGACGCGCGAGGCGACGGGGATCGTGCGCATCACGCGGCATCCGTTCTTGTGGGGCGTCGCGCTGTGGGCCGCGTTTCATCTGGCCGCCAATGGCGATGCGGCGTCGGCTGTCTTTTTCGGCACGTTTTTAGTGCTGGCTGTTGCCGGCACTTTCTCCATCGATGCAAAGCGGTCGCGCAAGATGGCGGACGGTTGGATCGGCTTTGCGGGACGGACGTCGAACGTGCCTTTTGTGGCGATCTTGGGTGGGCGCAATTCGCTCAAGCTTGGCGAGCTTTTGACCTACCGCCAGGCCGCAGCGGTGCTCGTGTTCCTGATCCTGCTCTTTGTCCACGCTTGGCTGTTTTCGGCCTCGCCGTTCCCGAGTGGCTGGGTGCCGTTTTGACGGTAGCTAACGCACGTTAACCGTCTGGTTGTTTCTTGGGCTCTAGAGTCGCGGGTTCGAAGGGGTGGAGGCGCCAATGACAGCTGCGGCAAAGGCCGTCGACTACGAGCACCTGCACAATCAGGCTGCCGGCAACATCGACGTCATGCGCGAAGTGCTGGGCCTGTTCGTGACGCATTGCGAGCAGGTGTTGGCGGAGCTGGAAAACGCCTCCGACGCGAAAGCTTGGAAACAGTGGACGCATACGCTTAAGGGCTCGGCGCGCGGGATTGGCGCTTTTGCCGTGGCGGAAGCGGCAGCTGAAGCGGAGCGGCATTCCATGGATAAGGCGAAACTCGCGCCGATCCGGGCGGCTTTCGCCGAGGCGCGAGCTTTCATCGGGAAGCATCCGTTGTGACGTTTGTCACGCCCAAAGGTGACAGGCTTTGCTTCGCGCCGGGCGTGCTGCAGATAAAGTCTTGGGCGGGCTGAGGGTCGAATACAGAGATGGCGTTCAAAGTAAAATTTTGGGGGACACGGGGAACGGTTGCTTGCCCTGGGCCCAATCATCTTGCGTTCGGCGGCAACACGAGTTGCGTCGAGGTCGCGATGGGCGGCCGGCGCGTGATCTTCGACCTCGGCACCGGCGTGCGCAATCTCGGCAAGTGGTTCATGCGCAAGCAGCAGCGCGAAGCGACCGTGCTGATGTCGCACACGCATTGGGACCACATTCAGGGTTTTCCTTTTTTTCAACCGGCGTTCGCGGAAGGGCATCACTTCCGGATCATGGCTGGGCACTTGAGTGCCGGCCTGCGGATACAAAACGTGCTTGCCGGGCAGATGACGCATCCGTTCTTTCCGGTGCCGATCGACATTATGAAGGCGAAGATCGAGTTCGAGGATTTTCGTGCGGGCGATACGTTCACGCTTGAGAACGACATCAAGGTGCGCACCGCGCCTTTGAATCACCCGGACGGCGCAACGGGCTACCGGCTCGACTATCAGGGCCGATCGCTTTGCTACATCACGGATACCGAGCACACGCCGGGTAAGCCCGATCAGAACATCTTGGGCCTCGTCGAAGGTGCGGATCTGATGATCTACGATAGCACCTATACGGACCACGAGTTCCCGTCGCGGAAAGGCTGGGGGCACTCAACGTGGCAAGAAGGGATGCGTCTTGCGCGGGCGGCAAAGGTGAAGCGGCTTGCGATCTTCCATCACGATCCGGACCATGAGGATCACTTCATGGAAGAGGTCGAGGCGACGGCGCTCGCCGCGTGGCCGGGCTGCTTCGTGGCGCGCGACAACATGCGGATCAATTTGATCTAAGGCGCGGGTAGAGCGACTTCCAAGATTTCGCAGTTGGTGCTGCCGGTGAGCGCGAACTCGGCGCCGGTCGGCAGAACACAGCAATCGTCGACACCCAGCGCGTGTATGCCGAGATTGCGGCTCGTCAGCTGCGCGCTGCCTTGCAGCACGTGAAGGAATAGGAAGTCGCCGGTGTGGGTGCGCTCACCTGCGTTTGCGACCCTGAGCACTCGGACGCCCGCCAGGTTGTTCGTCGCGGCTGCAATGCCGGTGTCGCGGTATTTGTAGCCGTCGGCTTCGTTCCAATTGGCGGTCGCGGCGATGTGGCGGACGAAGCGTTGGCCGCTGAAGTTGCGGTAGGGGTTCCGTGCTGGGGTTGGGAGCGCGAGGTCGTGGTCGCGCAAGGTTTCGTGTTCGGCGGGGCTGCCGATTTCGATGACTTCTAGACCCTTCGAGGCTTCGAGCACTCGGTGGCGGATCCCGGGGGGCTGCAAGACGAAGTCGCCTTCGTGCATGACGAACGGCGGGCCTTGGTCTTCGTAGACGACGTGCACCCAGCCTTTGCGCACGAAGATCATTTGGAAGCGGACGCGGTGGTGGTGGACATAGTCGTTCACCGGGCCGCCTTCGGGCACGCGGATGTGCGAGGCGATGTAGCGTCCGCCGAGGCGGCTTGAGATCAGATCGCGATACTGCATACCGGCGCGGCCGGTGTTCCATGCGGCCGGATCGCTAGCGCGCGTGATGATGAACTCTTGCGTGCTCGGCGGAATGACGGGATGGCCGAGGCCGGTGAAGGGTTCCGCTTGGACACCCGTCGCCGATGCGGTTAGACGCAACATCTCGGTTCCCCGCGATACGACCGCGACTCGCGGGTTGTCCGCTGGCATGATCATGTCGAGGCGGTAGCCGCAGCGTTCGTAGTCGGCGATGGCCGCTTCGAGGTCCATCAGAAGCGCGGGGTTGGGCGGGCGATCATGCCTTTGCCGGTCGCCATTAGGTGCGTCAGCGTTTGGTCCTCGTGCGCGAGGCGCCAAGACATGAGCTTCTGCGCGCAGGCGAGCGTGACCTTGGCGTAGTCGGCGGCGGTCGCGAGATTTGTGAACTCGTGTGGGTCGCGCTCCAAATCGAATAATAGCGGCGGCAGATTCGCGAAGTGGGCGTATTTGAAGCGCTCGCCCCGGAGGATGCTGAAATTGCACTGGTGAAGCGTCAGGCCTAGCGCCTGCTCCGCGCCGTCGAAACTCGCGTCGCGGAAGTCGAACTCGAAGTGCGCCTCAGCACGCCACGCGGGCGCTAGGGCTTCCACGAGCGGCATAAGCGAGCTGCCGTCGCATTGCGGCGGGACTTCGGTGCCAATGGCATCGAGCAGCGTCGGCATGATGTCTACGTGTTCGGTAAAGGCGTGAACCGTTTGGCCTCGCGTGCGATCCGCGGCGGCACGCGGGTCGCGGACGATCAAGGGCACTGCGTAGGTGGCGTCGAAGTAACTTGCTTTGCCGAGCAGCCAGTGGTCGCCCAGTTGCTCGCCATGATCGCTGGTGAAGACGATCAGTGTGTCGTCCCACAGGCGCTCGTGCTTCAGGTGCTCGAACAGGCGGCCGAGGTTTTCGTCCACCTCGCTTATCATTGCGAAATAGACGGCGCGCATCCGGTTCAGCTTTCGGATATCGTCGGGTGCTTGATAGAGCGGGTGTTTCAGCTGGTGGCTAAGCCAGGGGTGCTGTGCCGCCTCATCGTCGCGGGTTTCGCGGCGCGTGGGCGGTGGCAGTGTTTCGGGATCGTAGAGGCGGTTCCACGGTTCCGAGGCGATCCACGGCGGATGCGGGCGGAGCAGCGAAAGGTGCAGGATCCACGGTTCGCTGCGGTTCTGGCTCACGTAGTCGATCGCTTGGTCGACGTGCCAGGTCGTGTCGTTGTGCTCGGCCTTCACGATCCAGGGTTTCGGATGTGATGCGCCGTCTTCGTAGTCGGCGCCGCTCTCGCGCGACCAGATGATGTGGCGTTCCTCTGGCGGCATTTCGTAGCCACGGGCGCGAAGAAACTTCGCCCAGTCGTTCGGGAAATCCATGCTGGTTGCTGCGAAGTCCGTCAGGCCCGGCAGGATGCTTTCATAGGTTGTGAGGCGCGGATCGCCGGGCGCGACGTCGCGCGGATCGACGGTCTGATCGGTGTAGCCGATGAGCGCCGGATCGTAGCCGAGCTTGCGCGCTTCGATCGCCCAATTCGTGTGCCGCCGGTCGAGCGGTGTGCCGTTCATCGCAACGCGGTGATTGTGTTGGTAGAGCCCGGTGTGCAGCGTCGCTCGCGATGGCGAACAGGGCGATGTGTTCGAAAAGTGGCGCGCGAACAACGTGCCTTCGCGGGCGAGCGCGTCGAGGTTCGGGGTTTTCACCACTGGGTGGTTCAGCGCAGACAGGCACTGGCCCCGCCACTGGTCGGCAGTGATGAAGAGGATGTTTCTGGGCTTCATTGCGCCGCGAGCTTAGCTCGCGGACGGTTCACCTCGTCAAACACCGCGAACTCGTGCGCGATGCAGCCGTCCATGAGGCGGCGCCAGACGGGTTCGGCGATGGCGAACGGGAAGCCTTCGCGGTCGCAGGCGGCCTTCACCTTGGCGAGTACGTCGGCGATGCGGGCTTCGTCGCGGACCGTCGCGCGGTCCTGCTTGATGTGGCCGGCGCGCTCGATATAGGTCAGCCGCTCGGCCAATATACGCACGAGCGCCCGGTCGACGCGGTCGATCTCGCGGCGGATGTCGGTCATCGTTTGGCAGTCGGTGGCGGGCGCGCCTTGCAGGTCAGGCCAGGGGGCTGGCATGTGTTTCATCCTCTTGAGGTCTTCCGCCGACCCTTCGGATATGGCAGTGGCGGCAGTCGCACGCCAGGTGTCATCCGGACGCGCAAATGTGTAAGGCCGTTGATTGAATTTCTGTGGCGCTACCCTATTTCTACATGTAGGTTTGCATTATATTTCAAATATCGAAAATGGTCGTGAAATGACAGCGAACGTCGCCCAACCGGGCGGGCAGCACAAGACAGACGTCGTGATCATCGGGGCAGGGCCGATCGGGCTCTTTGCCGTGTTCGAGTTGGGCCTGCTCGATCTCAAGGCGCACCTGATCGACATTCTCGATCGGCCTGGCGGGCAGTGCACGGAACTCTATCCGGAGAAGCCGATCTACGACATTCCAGGTTTGGTCGAGGTGACGGGCCAGGGGCTGACCGACAAGCTCATGGATCAGATCAAGCCGTTTGGCGCGACGTTCCATTTCTCGCAAATGGCCGAGTCACTCGAGAAGGTTGGCGACGGCTGGCGCATCACTACCGATGCCGGGACACAGATTGAGGCGCGCGTCGTTGTGATCGCGGCGGGCGGCGGGAGCTTTACGCCGAAGAAGCCGCCGATCCCGGGGATCGAGGGCTATGAGAACACGTCCGTGTTCTATGCCGTGCGCAAGATGGAGCGGTTTCGCGACAAGGTCGTGGTGATCGCGGGTGGCGGGGACTCTGCGCTCGATTGGACGCTGAACTTGCAGCCGATCGCGAAGAAACTGGTGCTCGTTCATCACCGCGACGGATTCCGCGCGGCACCCGACAGCGTGAACAAGATGCGGGCGCTTGTGGCTGAGGGCAAGATGGAGTTCCAGGTCGCGAACATCAAAGCGCTGAACGGTGCGAACGGGCAGCTGTCGTCGCTGACGCTGAATACGAAGGAAAAGGGCGACTACCAGGTGCCGGCCGAGATGCTACTGCCGTTCTTTGGGCTCACGATGAAGCTTGGGCCGGTTGCGAATTTCGGGATCAATCTGCATGAGAATCTGATCCCGGTCGAAACCGAAAAGTTCGAAACGACGACGCCGGGGCTCTTCGCGATCGGCGACATCAACACCTATCCTGGCAAGCTGAAGCTGATTTTGTCGGGCTTCCACGAAGGCGCCTTGATGGCGCAGCAGGCGTTCCGCTATTGCAAGCCGGACGAGAAGCTCCGCTTCCAGTACACGACCTCATCCTCCAGCCTGCAAAAGAAACTGGGCGTCGCATGAAGCTGATCGTCACCGACCGCACCGGCAACGAGCACGAACTGACCGCTCGCGACGATTGGAGCGCGATGGAAGTGATCCGCGACGCGAACCTGCCCCTCTCCGCCGAATGCGGCGGCGCGTGCGCGTGCGCGACGTGCCATGTCTATGTGGACGAGGCATGGACCGAGAGGTTGCCCGCGGCGCAGCAGCAAGAAATCGACATGCTCGATTTCGGCGTGGCCGTGCAGGAGAACTCGCGGCTCTCCTGCCAGATCAAGATGACGCCGGAGCTTGAGGGCTTGAAGGTGACTCTGGCGCCGGAGAGCCTCTAAGCTGCTGCGCGCCCCTTGGTAATTTGCCAAATCTTCAGCGGCGTTAGCGGCATGTCGACGTGCGTGATGCCGTAGGGCTTGAGCGCGTTGACGACGGCGTTGACGAGTGCCGGTGCAGCGCCGACGGTGCCGGCCTCGCCGCAGCCTTTGACGCCGAGCGGGTTCGTCTTGCAGGGGATTTCGTTTGTCTTGAACGTCATCATCGGGAAGTCGCCGGCGCGGGGCATCCAGTAGTCCATGAACGAGCCGGTGATGAGCTGGCCGCTGTCGTTGTCGTAGACGGCGATTTCGCCCATCGCTTGGCCGAGGCCTTGCACCACGCCGCCGTGGACTTGGCCTGCAACGAGCAGCGGGTTCACGATTTTTCCGAAGTCGTCGACGATCGTGTAGCGCGTGATGTCGGTCGTGCCGGTCTCCGGGTCGATCTCCACTTCGCAGATGTGGCAACCGTTCGGCCAGGTGTTCGACGCGTTTTTGAACTCGCCGTCGGCGGCGATGCCTTCGACATCCTCAATATTCGCTTGGGTTTTTGCGATGCGTGCGACTTCGAAGAGGCCGATGGCCCGATCGGTCCCTGCGATGCGGAACTTTGCGTCGGCGTATTCGATGTCGGCTGTCGCCGCTTCGAGTTCGTTCGAAGCGATGGCTTTGCCCTTCTCGACGATGTCTTTCACCGCGACGCCGATGGCGCCGCCCGCCATCGTCAGCGAGCGCGAGCCGCCGGTGCCGCCGCCCGCTTTGATTGCGTCGGTGTCGCCGGAGGTGACTTTCACGATGTCGATCGGCACGCCTAACCGTTCGGCGACGAGTTGGGCGTAGGCGGTTTCGTGGCCTTGGCCGTTCGACTGCGTGCCCGCAATGACGCGGACTTCGCCGTCGGCGCGCACTTCGATGTGCGCCATCTCGAAGCCGCCAGCGGTTTTCTCGACGTAGTAGGCCATGCCGATGCCGGCGCGTTTGCCGCGCGCTTTGGCGGCGTCGGCGCGGCCTTCGAAGCCTTGCCAATCGGCGAGCTTGATCGCGTCGTCCATGTTGCGCGCGAACTCGCCACTGTCGAGCACGTTCTTGGACGGAAACGTGTAAGGCATTTGCGACGGTTGGATGAAGTTCTTGCGGCGCAGGTCTGCTGCGTCGACTTTCAGTTCGGCGGCGGCGAGGTCGAGCAGGCGTTCGATCACGTAGGCGGCTTCCGGGCGGCCTGCGCCGCGGTAGGCGTCAACGGGAACGGTGTTCGTGAAGACGCACTTCGTCGCCGTGTAGAACGCTGGGATCGCATAGACGCCGACCTGCATGCCGGGTGCGGCCATCGTGGGCACGAACGGTGCGAAGTGCGAGAGGTAGCCGCCCATGGCGGCCGTCGTGATCGTGCGGATCGCCGTGATGCGATTGTCTTTGTCGAGCGCTATGGCCGTTTCGGTGACGTGATCGCGGCCTTGCGTGTCGGAGAGGAAGGCCTCCGTGCGTTCGGAGACCCATTTGACCGGGCGGCCGAGTTGCTTCGCTGCGAACAGTACCAGCGGGTATTCGTGGTAGATGAACGACTTCATGCCAAAGCCGCCGCCGACGTCCTTTGTGATGACGCGCAGTTTTTCGTTCTCGACGCCAAGGATGAACTTTGCGATCGCCGCGCGCATGCCGTGGACGCCTTGGCTGCCGGTGCAGAGCGTGTATTTGCCGGCCGCCTTGTCGTAGGCACCCATGCACGCGCGCGGTTCCATCGAGTTCACGACGACGCGCTGGTTCACGAGTTTCAGCGTCGTCACGTGAGCGGCATTGGCGAACGCTGCGTCTGTCGCTGCTTTGTCGCCGAGTTCGTGGTCGAGCGCGACGTTCGATTTCGTGCCGGGGTGGATCGGGGCTGCGGTCAATGCCGCGACCGTGTCGACGACCGCGGCGAGTTCGTCGTAGTGGGCGTTGATCATTTCCGCTGCGTCGCGCGCTTGGGCTGCGGATTCGGCGACGACCATCGCGACAGGTTCGCCGAGATGGGCGACACGGTCTTTCGCCAACGCGTGGCGTTCGGGAATGAACATCGGTGAGCCGTCGCGGTTCGGCATGACGGCGACGCAGGGCAGCGGCTTGATCCCTGCGGCCGCGAGGTCCTTGTTTGTGAAGACGCCGATCACGCCCGGGGCGCTTCGCGCGTGCAGCGTATCGACCTCGCGAAGCTTTGCGTGTGCGTGCGGCGAACGCAGCAGCACCATGTGCGCAACCCCGGGCAGTGTCAGGTCGTCGGTGAACTGGCCTTTGCCCGTGATCAGACGATCGTCTTCGAGCCGGGGGACCGGCTGACCTGAACCAAACTTCATCGTTGTTGCCTTAGTTGCGGTAGCTGGGATCTTTGCGGTCGAGCAGGCGAAGCATTGCCGGCCACACCAACTTGTCAGCAAAGGCGCTGCTGTCGTTCATGCCCGACACCTGACCCGTGACGACGTCCGGAATGCCGTCGTTCGGCTGGTTGATCTTCGTGCCGCCTGCCAGCGCCTTCACTTGGATCGTGCAGGCGCGCTCAAGATTGTAGAGGCGCAGAAAAGCGTCGGCGCAGGTTTTACCAACGGTCAACGTGCCGTGATTGCGCAGGATGAAGAGGTTCTTCGTGCCAAGGTCGTTCACCAGCCGTGGACGTTCATCGTGATTGAGCGCGACACCTTCATAGTCGTGATAGGCGACGTCTCCGTGGACGAGCATGGCATGCTGGCTGATCGGAAGGAGGCCGTGCTCTTGGCATGAGACTGCGACGCCGTCGGCGGTGTGCACGTGGATGACGGCTTGCGCGTCTTCGCGGGCCATGTGGATCGCAGAGTGGATCGTGAAGCCTGCCGGGTTTACGGGATAGGGGCTGTCCATCACCTTGTTGCCGTCGACGTCGATCTTGACGAGGCTAGAGGCGGTGATCTCATCGAACGTCATGCCGTACGGGTTGATGAGAAAATGATGTTCCGGTCCCGGCACGCGCGCCGAGATATGGGTGAATATCATGTCCGCCCAACCGTGGTGCGCGACGAGGCGATACGTTGCGGCGAGATCGGTCCGGATTTGCCATTCCTCTTTCGAGACTTTGTCGCGAACGGACGGGACAGCGTGCAAAGCGGCGGACATGGACGGGTCTCCAATGCGGGTTAGGCTTAAGAGTGGCCCCTGGGCGAGGGCGGTGTCAAATCTAACGCTGCGTAAGGACGCGGCCCACTGCTTCCTTCCAACCTGCGTACTTCGCGTTGCGTTCGTCGGCGCTGATTTTGGGGTCGAAGCGGCGCTCGCAACGCCAGCTTGAGGCGACTTCGTCGAGCGATGCATAGATGCCGGCGCCAAGGCCCGCGAGGTAGGCGGCGCCGAGCGCTGTCGTTTCCACGACTTCTGGGCGTTCAATCGGGCGGCCGGTGAGGTCGGCGAGCCATTGGCAGAAGAGGTCGTTCACCACCATGCCGCCGTCAACGCGTAGCGCGGCGGGTGAGCCTAAGCCTGCGGCGGACATGTCGGCGGCCATCGCTTCGAGCAGGTCGCGGGTTTGGAAGCAGACGGATTCGAGTCCCGCCTTAGCGATTTCGGCGTGGCCGCTGTCGCGCGTGAGGCCGACGATAGCGCCGCGCGCGTCGGCGTCCCAGTATGGTGCGCCCAGACCCACGAACGCGGGCACTAGGTAGACGCGTGAGCGCGCGTCGGCTTTGGCGGCGAAGTCAGCACTGTCTGCAGTGTTCTTGAACAGTTTTAGACCGTCACGCAGCCATTGGATTGTAGCGCCGGCCATGAAGATCGAGCCTTCGAGCGCGTATGTGCGTTTGCCGGCGGTTGCGTACGCGATCGTCGAGAGCAAGCGGTTGCGCGATGGCGCCATTGCGGGGCCGGTATTGACCAAGGCGAAGCATCCGGTGCCGTAGGTCGACTTCATCAAGCCTTCGCGGAGGCAGGCTTGACCAACGGTCGCGGCTTGCTGGTCGCCGGCGATGCCGGTGATCGGGATCGCTGCGCCGAATAATTCCTCGTCGGTCTTGCCGTAGTCAGCGGCGGAATCGTGGACGGTCGGCAATACGGCTTCGGGGATGTTGAGCCAATCCAGGATCTCGCCGTCCCAGCGGCCTTTGACAATGTCGTAGAGCAGCGTCCGCGAGGCGTTCGTGGCGTCGGTCGCGTGCACCCTGCCGCCGGTGAGTCGATAGACGAGCCAGCTGTCGATCGTACCGAACGCCAGTTCGCCCTTCTCGGCGCGGGTGCGGGCGCCGGGGACGTTGTCGAGCAGCCAGGCGAGTTTGGTGCCGGAGAAATACGGATCGATTAGGAGGCCGGTCTTGGCGGCAATCGCGCTTTCTTTGCCCTCATCTTTCATCCGCGCGCAGGCTGCGGCAGTTCGGCGGTCTTGCCAGACGATTGCTTTGTGGACGGGTGCGCCGGTTTTTCGATCCCAGAGCACCGTCGTTTCGCGCTGGTTCGTGATGCCGATGGCAGCGACGTCGTTCGCGGCGCCGCTCAAGGCTTCGCGCGTGACTTTCAGCGTCGCTTGCCAAATTTCCTCTGCGTCGTGTTCGACCCAGCCGTCTTGCGGGTAGAATTGCTTGTGTTCGACTTGCGCGACTTTGAGCGGGGTACCGCGTGTGTCGAACAGAATGGCGCGGCTCGACGTTGTGCCTTGGTCGATCGATAGGATATTGCGGGCCTTGGTGGTCATGCGGTGAGTCCGGCAGTAAAGGAAAGTCGGCGCCGATTTTAGCCACGATTCCGGCCGGAGTGCGACTGTCTCCCTCTGGACGCCCGGGTGGCGGCTGCTAAATTGCACGCATGCTCGATCCCTTTGGCCGCCAGATCACCTATCTCCGCGTGTCGGTGACGGACCGCTGTGACTTCCGTTGCACGTATTGCATGGCGGAGGACATGACGTTCCTGCCGAAGGCCGATCTGCTGACTTTGGAGGAATTGGAGCGGCTCTGTTCGGCGTTCGTGGCGAAGGGCGTCCGGAAGCTCCGGCTGACCGGCGGCGAGCCGCTTGTCCGGCGCAACATGATGAGCCTGGTCAACAGCCTCGGCCGGCATTTGCGCAGCGGGGCTTTGGACGAACTCACGCTGACCACGAACGGCAGTCAGCTTTCGCGGTTTGCGGGTGATTTGAGGGCGGCGGGCGTGAGGCGCGTAAACGTGTCTCTCGATACGCTCGATCCGGCGAAGTTTCGCGACATCACGCGGTGGGGGAAGATCGAAACGGTTCTCGAGGGAATCGATGCGGCGATGGCAGCCGGTCTGAAGGTCAAGATCAACAGCGTGGCGCTGCGCGGCATCAACGAAGACGAAATCGAGACGTTGATGATTTGGGCGCACGGCAAGGGCATGGATTTCACGCTCATTGAGACGATGCCGATGGGCGAGGTCGATGCCGACCGGACGGATCAGTACTTGCCGCTGTCGTTGGTGCGCACGCGGTTGGCGCAGAATTTCACTTTGGAAGATAGCGACTATCGTACCGGTGGACCTGCGCGCTATGTGCGCGTGGCCGAGACTGGCGGGCGTCTTGGGTTCATCACGCCGCTCACGCATAACTTTTGCGAGAGCTGCAACCGGGTGCGGCTGACATGTACGGGCACGCTTTATATGTGCCTCGGCCAGGACGATGCGGCGGACTTGCGCAAGCCGCTGCGCGCGAATGCGGATGACGCGTTGCTGCATTCTGCGATCGACGAGGCGATTTCGCGCAAGCCGAAGGGGCATGACTTCGTGATCGACCGGCGTAGACACGCGCCCGCGGTCGCGCGGCATATGTCGGTGACCGGCGGCTGATGCGCTTCAAGAAACCCGCTTTTGCCGCATCGAATGCGCCTGAGGCGCAAGCAGCCTTGCGCGAGCTGACGAAGCGCTATGGCAACGCAAAAGCGGATGCCGATGTGATCGTCGCTCTCGGCGGCGACGGGTTGATGCTGCAGACGGTGCACAAGAACCACAAACGCGGCTTGCCGATTTACGGCATGAACTGCGGCTCTGTCGGGTTCTTGATGAACGAGTATTCGCCTAACGATTTTCTGGAACGGTTGGATATCACCGAAGCGCAGGCGATCCATCCGTTGCGCATGAAGGTGAAGACGGCGTCGGGAAAGTCGCAGACGGCGCTTGCGTTCAACGAAGTGTCGATGCTGCGCGAGACGCGTCAGGCGGCGAAGCTGCGCATCTCGATCGATGGGATCGTTCGGCTAGAAGAGTTGATTTGCGACGGTATATTGCTTTCGACGCCGGCGGGATCGACGGCGTACAATCTTTCCGTCAACGGGCCGATTTTGCCGATCGACGCGGCGTTGCTGGCGCTGACGCCGATCAGCGCGTTCCGCCCGCGGCGCTGGCGCGGCGCGTTGCTCGCGCGCGCGGCGAAGGTGGTGTTCGAGATTCTTGAGGCCGACAAGCGGCCAGTCAGCGCTGTTGCCGATCACACGGAGGTGCGCCAAGTCACGGAAGTGATCGTCGCCGAAGATGCGAGTGTAGCAGCGACTATCCTGTTCGATCCCGACCGCTCGCTGCAGGAACGCATCCTGGCCGAGCAGTTCGTGACGGGTTGATCAGGTCGCTTTCGGCCGGGCCAGCAAGACGAACAATAGTGCCACTGCGGCTGGTGCAGCTTGTATGAAAAGGATCGTGAACTTCGCCGTCATGGCGCCGAACACGCCTGCGAGGATCACGCTGACCAGGAAGAAGACGCGTAGATCGCGCCGGCCCGACCAGGCGGCCCAGGTGATCCCGCCTGCCAGCAGCAGATTGTAGATTCCCTGGTTCGCCGCAAGCACGGCGGTGGCGTTTGCGAGCTCGGGCGTTAGATTGAAAACGCGCTGGCCGATCGGACCGGTCCAGAGAAACATCTCTAGTACCGCGAAGCCCACGTGAAGCAGTGCGACGACGAACACTAAGAGACCGGCTAAAGCGTTCATGAGAGGCTTCCTTCTATCCGCGGATCGACGTCATTGGTTCTTCGACATTGCCGTATCCTGCCTCCGGTGGGATCGTCAGTAACTGTTTGCCGTCTCTCGTGATGACTTTGGGTTCGACCGTGACGACGGGTTCGGCTTTAGCGTTCGAAATTGCTTCGGCCACGGTTTTTGCCCGGCCCAGTTTCAAGAGGTTCATTTTTGTCGGGAAGATGATCGTCCAGCGTTTGTCTTCGATCGCTTCGTTCGGGTTGACCCAGACCGAGTCCACAGACTCCGAGCCGTCATGGCGGCCGACTTGGCCGGGCGGTGTCGCGGCCAAGTAGAAATAAGTGTCAAAACGCTTCGGCATGAATGTAGGCGTCACCCATCGCGCGAATGGCACCAGTGCGTCACCAGCGAGGCGAAGGTTTTCGCGCGTGAGAAATTCCACCAAACCCACCTCGCTGTTGTTCAACTTGGGGCGCCAGCTTGCGAGCGCGCTAGCCGCCGCGGCATCGATGTAATCCGGGGCGCCGGGCCTGCGCGCGGGCAGTATGCCGGACTCTTCGAAGCCTTCGCGGATCGCGCAGGCGGCGAGGCTGAGCTGCAGATCGTCCAGCTTGGCGGCACCATCTGCCAGGTTTCGCAGTGCCGGATCGTTATCGTGGGGGTCGAGTTTGCCGCCAGGAAAAACCAAAGCGCCGGACGCGAAATCGATCTGATGATGTCGCTTTACCATGAATACTTCGAGACCGGATGCGCCGTCGCGCAGTAGCAGAATCGTCGCGGAAGGCAGGGGATTGGCGGGTTTTTTGGCGTCCGACATCGAAGCTCTCAGAGTTACTTCAAAACTTAGCAATTCAAATGCTCAAGGACGGCTGGAGGCTCCCTTAAAGGGTTATCCAGTAAACCTGGTGATAAGCGGCACAGGACCGCAAGCACCAGAGGTGACCCATGAGCGACAAGTCATTCAGGCTCGACCCATCTGATATCGATCGGGCCTTCCAACGCAACGAATTCCGTGTGGTGTTTCAGCCGACAGTGGATTTGTCCAGCGAACGCATGACAGGCGCCGAGGTTTTCGTGCGCTGGCAGCACCCGCAATACGGGCTTCTGCCGCCGGGTCTGTTCCTCGATTTCATAGAGTCGCAGGGGCGCATGGCCGACATGACGGGCTTTGTCTTCCACGCGGCGTTGGACGGTGCGCGCAAATGGAAAGCCCAAGGCCATGACTGGTCGGTTTCGATCAACGTCGCGCCGGGCACCGTAACGGCACCGGGATTTGCGCACGGTCTTCAGCAGCTTTTGAACGAGTACAAGCTCGACGCCGGTAAGGTCATCGTCGAGGTGCCGGAGCGTGCGGTTGCGCAAGAACCGGAGGCTTTGTGCGAAGCGCTTCATGAAGTGCGCAAGCTCGGTGTTCATGTGGCGCTCGACGGCGGTGGTATTGTGCCGGTCGACCTCGCGCAGTTTGTGCCGATGCCGTTCACGTCGATCAAGGTTGGCGGGCCGGCGAGCATTCGCTTGGCGCAACGATTGGGCTTAAAGGGCAAGGGTGCGATTGCGGCGCGTCTGCGCTTCGCACGCCAACATGAACTCGAAGCGGTTGCCGTCGGCGCCGAAGACGAGCCGACGATGTCGGGTTTGGCCGGGGTTGGATTCACAGCGGCGCAAGGCGTTTGGATCCAAAAGCCGATGCAGCTTGACGA
>JABFRX010000143.1 GCA_013140995.1 Alphaproteobacteria bacterium
CCATTTCCTCTGCGAAGAAGCGCATGTGGCGGTCGAAACGGTCGCCCGCACCTTCGTACGCCGGCAGATAGTCGGCAGAGCGGATGTCGACGCCTAGCGAGGAACGATCCTCGACGATACCTGTCTGGCCCTCCTCCGCGCCGACAACGACAATCGGTGGGATGACCTTTCGCTCGATCATCGGTTCGATGTAGGTCGCCCAACCGTCGATGAACGTGCCGTCACCCACGTAAAGCGTCTTGTATTTGCGCTGCGTGGAATAGCCAGGCGGCAGGTAGATGCGGACGCGGCGAGTTTCTTGCAACGCTTCGCTCCAGAGCGTTCGCTTGACGATCGTGCCTTTGATCTTGGGCGTCGTCTTGGGGACCGCAGGCGCGAGTGGTCCGCGCCAGTCGATGCCGCTAGGCGACAACGGCTTCCTTTCCCGGTCCCACGCGAAGTAGTTGATCATTCCCTTTTCGAGCGACGCCATGCGGAATCGCGAGGCCCACAACTCAGTACTTCCAACGCGCTCCAACGGCGCCGCGAACGTGCCGAGGAGCATCACCTCGGGGCTGGCGGAGCGCGCGAAGAACAAAGCGTTGTCGCCCTTCACCTCGAGTGCAATCGCGTTGGTGCCGAGTGCTTTCTCGACCTCGGCGGCCTCAACATCTTGCTTGAGGCGACACGCAAGCAGCGCGGCATCGACGCGTTCCCGCGACGCTTCGGTCAACTCCGCGGTCCGGCGCGCTTCGAGTTCATGGCAGTAGTCGCCGTTGCTGGCCGGAACGTCCTCTGCGGCGGACGCGACGCTTGCGAACGCACAGAAGGCCACGAGTGCAATCAGGCGCCTGGGCATGTTCGCTCCCCCGCTACGCGCAGCGGCGGTCGCGCCATAGGTGGGCGCCGGGGAGGCGGTTCCAGCCGAAGGCTTCGTCGCTTTCGCCTTGCGTGGTGAGGCGATCGAGGCGGGACATGGCTTCTTCGAGTGTCGGGTGATGGTTTGCCGCTACCCACCAGAGGACGAGGTGCGGTGTTGCCATCGGTTCGAACCACTTTGCTTTCTTGTCGTAGACGCGGGCGTGGATCGTGTTCCAGGCGAATTGTTCGAGATGGGCCGGTGTCTCCCACACCGAGAGGTTCACGATGAACCGATCTTCCTCGCTGGCCCGAATGTCCGTTGCGTTGCCGCTGTCGCCTTTCAGGCGCCACACAAAGCCGGGCGAACGCTCCGCCAGCGCATTCACGCGGTCTAGCGCCACCATGAAGTCGGCAAGAAGCGGGCTCGCCATGTCGTCGAGCGCGCGGGCGACGTTCAGTTGCGCGAGATGCGTGCCGGGCGGTTGATGCATCTTGGTCTCACTCATCCAGGAACTTCCACGTGTCGGCTCCGTCGAAGCGGCGAACGCGGGCTTTGGCTAGAATGGCCGGATCGAGCAGGCGCGCGTTGAGGCCCATCCGGTCGTAGGTCTTGTCGAGCGACGCCCAATGCGTGACGCAGCCGCAAGTCTTGCAGCGGTGGAGATCCATGCTCTTGTCGCCCCAGCGGTAGGTGTCCGTCGGCGGCTCGGCCGGGTGGAAGCGCACCTGACGCGGCGCGAAGTACGCCATAAGCGTGCCCGTCCGGCGGCAGATCGAGCAGTTGCAACTCGTCACCGTCTCCGGCGCTTCGTCGACGGTGATGCGGACCGCGCCGCAGTGGCAGGTGAAGTCGGGCATGTCGGTCTTCCTATGCCGCCTTCTTCTGTAGCGCAATCCACGTGTCGACGCGTTGCTCCAATATCGTGAGCGGGAGTGCGCCGCCGCCGAGGACAATTTCGTGGAAGGCTTTGAGGTCGAACTTCGCGGCTAGGGCCGCTTTTGCGCGTTCGCGGAGTTCGAGGATCTTTAGCATGCCGATTTTGTAGGCCAAGGCTTGGCCGGGCATCACGATGTAGCGTTCGATTTCGGACGTTACTTCGGTGACCGACATGCCCGTCTTGGAATGCATGTAGTCGATCGCTTGTTGGCGCGTCCAGCGCTTGGCGTGGATGCCGGTGTCAGCGACGAGGCGCACGGCGCGGAACATTTCGGCTTGCAGGCGGCCAAGGTCGCCGTACGGGTCCTTGTCGTACACGCCCATGTCCTTCGCGAGATGTTCGGCGTAGAGCGCCCAGCCTTCGCTGAACGCCGTGAACGGCAGCACGCGGCGCGCAAAGGCCACGCCTTCGATGTTTTGCGCGGTGGCGATCTGGAAGTGATGGCCTGGAACGCCTTCATGATAGGCGAGTGTCGGCATCTGCCAGGATGCGGTTTCCGCCGGGTCACGTACGTTTGCGAAGAATTGGCCCGGCTTGCCGCCATCGAACGAGGGTGGGTTGTAGTAGGCACCCGCCGAGGTCGCCTCGGCGTAGGTGGGCACGCGCACAACTTCGAGCTTTTGCGGCGGGATCTTTTTGAACGCTTCCGGCAGACGTTTTTGCATCGCTTCGAGTAGCGTGCGGTAGCCGGCCAAGATCCTTTCGCGGCCCGCGTCATCGGCTGAGAATGTGAAGCGGGGATCGCGCGACAGGCGCTCCATCCGGTCGACGAGCGGGCCGTTCGTTTCGCCCACGCTTCTCAGCACCGCATCCATTTCGCCTTCGAGGCGGACGACTTCGGCGAGGCCCAGCGTGTGGATTTGCTCCGGCGTCATGTCGGTCGTCGTGAACTGGCGCACCGCATCGGCGTAGAACGCGTCTCCGCCGGGGAGTTTCCACACGCCGTCGTCTTCGGTCGCCTGCGGTCTCAGGCGTTCGAACGTTGCCTTGATGCGGCCGTAAGCGGGGTAGACGACGTCTTTGACGGCCGCGACGGCGGCAGCCTCAAGTTCCGTGGCGAGCTTTTTGTCTATGTCCGTCAGTTTGCCGAGCTTTTCGCGGAACGTGGCGACGAGCGGGTTGTCTTTCGGGTCCGGTTTGCGGAACGTATCGGTGCTGGCGATGATCGCGTCGATAACGAAGCGAGGCGGCAGGACTTTCAGGCTCGCTTGCCGTTCGATCTCGACCAGTACTTGGTCGAAGTGCGTGCCGAACGCGTTGAGGCGGACAACATAGTTGCGCGCGGTCTTTTCGTTCTTCACCTGATGCGAAAACTGCATGAAGCGCGGCAGGCCGAGCTGCTCGCCGAACATCTGGTTCATCGGATAGAGGCCGCCGACGGTTGCCCACGGGAAGCGCTGATTCAGCAGGGCGCGTTCTTGCCACCACAGCATCACGTCGTAGGTCGTTTGCTGTTCGGCCGTCAGGCTCGCACGGTCGTAGGATTTGATCTCGTCGATGTTTCGTTTGGCGACTGCGTAGAAGCGGTCGCGCTCGGCCAGCGTGAACTCGTCGAGCTTGTCCGAGTGGTAGTCCAGCATCGTGCCGTCGATCGCACCGAGTTGGGTGAGAAGTTCCGGCTGCTCCATCAGGAAGTAGATCGACTGACGGTCGATCAGATGGTCGAAGTTGAACGGCCGTCCCCAAACGAGCTGGTAAAGCCAGTAACCGCCGCCCGCCAGCGCGATCAAAAGCGCATAGCCCACGATGCGCAGGATCGATCTCATGCTTAGCTCCCCGAAGTACCCTCAGTTTGCAAATTACAGCGTACGTTTGTCTGGGGACAGGTCGTTCTAGCTCTTATCGGGGTGGTGAAACGTTCAGTTCGTTACGGCGTTCTTCCCCAAATGTCGCAGAATTGCGGGGGTTTGCGGGGTTGACGATGGGCGGGCGTGCGCCGCATGGTCCGCCCGCTTTTCCGGCCTTTTTGCTCCCAAGGTCACGGAACCCGTTCAACCCCGAACGGGCGTGCCTCTTGAGCTTGGCCTCGAGACACGGACACCCATGGCCCAAGTCCCCGTAGCCTCCGTTTCACATCGCGACATGGCGAACGCTATCCGCGCGCTCAGCATCGATGCGGTCGAAGCGGCGACGTCGGGGCATCCCGGAATGCCGATGGGGATGGCGGATGTCGCCACCGTGCTGTTCACGAATTTTCTGAAATTTGATCCGCGCAATCCGAAGTGGCCGGATCGCGACAGGTTCGTGCTGTCGGCGGGCCATGGGTCGATGCTGCTCTATTCGCTGCTGCATCTGACCGGGTACAAAGACATCACGCTTAACGACATCAAGAACTTCCGGCAGATGGGC
Source organism: Alphaproteobacteria bacterium (assembly GCA_013140995.1). GTDB lineage: Bacteria > Pseudomonadota > Alphaproteobacteria > Micropepsales > Micropepsaceae > SZUA-430. The sequence continues at coordinate 4,128 of JABFRX010000143.1, forward strand.
TCGCCTTGCGCGGGGCATCCCGAGTACGGCCATGGTGCCGGCGTCGAGACGACGACGGGGCCGCTGGGCCAAGGGATCGCGACCGCGGTCGGCATGGCGATGGCAGAACGCATCTGCGAGGTGCGGTTTGGCGGCGACCTGGTCGATCACTTTACGTATGTGATCGCGTCGGACGGCGATCTGATGGAGGGGATTTCGCACGAAGCGATTTCGCTTGCGGGGCATTTGAAGCTTTCGAAGCTGATCGTCCTCTTCGACGACAACGGGATTTCGATCGACGGGCCGGTGTCGCTGTCGGAGTCGGGCGATCAGGTCGCGCGGTTCGAGGCGGCGGGATGGTCGGCTTCGCGCGTGGACGGGCACGATCCGGCGGCGATTGCCGCGGCGATCGAGTCGGCGCAGGCGTCGGACCGGCCGTCGTTGATCGCGTGCCGGACGATCATCGGTTATGGCGCGCCGAAGAAGCAGGGGACGGCGTCGGCGCACGGTTCGCCGCTGGGTGCGGAAGAAGCGGCGGCGGCGAAGAAGGCGCTGGGGTGGCCGCACGGCGTGTTCGATGTGCCGGAGACCATTCGCGCGGCGTGGCTTGCTGCGGGTGAGCGCGGCCATGGCGAGTATTCCGCTTGGCTGAAGCGCATGACGTCGGCGAACGGCGAGACGAAGGCTTCGTTCGAGCGGGCGAATGAAGGCGCGATCAATCCGGCGCTGTGGCCCGCGATGAACGCGTATCGCAAGGCGCTGACCGAGAAGCCGGTGACGGTCGCCACGCGCAAGGCGTCCGAGATGGCGCTTGAGGTGATCAACACGCATGTGCTGGAGGCGATCGGCGGGTCCGCCGATCTCACCGGTTCGAACAACACGCGCACGAAGGGGATGGAGGCGATTGAGGCGGGCGACTTCCGCGGGCGCTTTGTGCACTACGGCGTTCGCGAGCACGGGATGGCGGCGGCGATGAACGGCATGGCGCTGCACGGCGGCGTGGTGCCCTACTCCGGCACGTTCTTGGTGTTCGCCGATTATTGCCGGCCGTCGATCCGGCTCGCTGCGTTGATGGGGTTGCGCGTCATTCATGTGATGACGCACGATTCGATCGGGCTCGGCGAAGACGGGCCGACGCATCAGCCGGTCGAACACTTGGCGTCATTGCGCGCGATCCCGAATTTGTTCGTCTATCGCCCGGCGGATGCGGTTGAGACGGCCGAGTGCTGGGAACTCGCGCTGCGTTCGGCGAAGAGCCCAAGCGTGATCGCGCTGTCGCGGCAGAACTTGCCGCAGGTGCGGCTGAAGCATACGGACGAGAACCTCTCCGCGCGGGGCGGCTATGTGCTGTCGCGTGCGAAGGCGAAACAGCGCGTGACGCTGATCGCGTCGGGGTCGGAGATTTCGATCGCGATGGACGCGCAGAAGATGCTGGAAGCGGATGGGATCGGCGCCAGCGTCGTGTCGATGCCCTGCCTCGATTTGTTCAACGCCGAGGAACCACATTATCAGGACAGCGTTATCGATCCGAAGACCGTGCGCATCGTCGTCGAGGCGGGTTCGCCCATGGGCTGGGACCGCTGGACCGGCCGCGAGGGCGCGGTCGTCGGCATGACGACGTTCGGCGCCAGTGCACCGTATGAGAAGCTGTACCAACATTTCGGCATCACGCCGGACAACATCGTGAAAGCCGCGAAAGCGCGGCTGTAAAGGGGACAACCATGGCAGTCAAAGTCTTCATCAACGGGTTCGGGCGCATCGGGCGCCTTGTGTTGCGCGCGATCGTAGAGTCGGGGCGCAACGATATCGATGTCGTGGGCGTGAACGACCTGGGGCCGATCGAGACGAACGCGCATTTGCTGCGCTACGACTCGGTGCATGGGCGCTTTCCGACAGAGGTCAAGGTTGACGGCGACCGCATGATCGTCGGGCGGCACAAGATCAAGGTGACGGCCGTCAAGGATCCTGCGCAGTTGCCGCATAAGGAGCTTGGCGTCGATATCGCGATGGAATGCACGGGCATCTTCACGTCGAAGGAGAAGGCGTCGGCGCATTTGACGGCGGGCGCGAAGCGCGTGCTGGTTTCGGCGCCGGCCGATGGGGCGGATATCACCGTCGTCTATGGCGTCAATCATCACAAGCTGACGAAGGACCACCTCGTCGTTTCGAACGCATCGTGCACGACGAACTGCTTGGTTCCGGTCGCGAAGGTGCTGAACGATACGGTCGGGATCGAGAAGGGCATGATGACGACGGTGCACTCGTACACCAACGATCAGCCGTCGCTCGATCAGATGCACAAGGATCTCTACCGGGCGCGCGCGGCTGCGCTTTCGATGATTCCGACGTCCACCGGTGCTGCGAAGGCCGTCGGCCTCGTGCTGCCGGAACTGAAGGGCAAGCTTGACGGCATGTCGATCCGCGTGCCGACGCCGAACGTTTCGGTCGTGGACCTTAAGGTGGTGGTCAAGCGCGCGACGACGGTCGCCGAAGTCAACGAGGCGATGAAGCGCGCCGCGGCGCAGGAACTCAAAGGCGTACTCGAGATCGTCGACGCGCCACTGGTGTCGTCGGACTTCAATCACAATCCCGCCTCGTCTGCCTTCGCGCTCGATCAGACAAAGGTGATGGACGGTACGCTCGTCAGCGTCATGGCCTGGTACGATAACGAGTGGGGCTTTGCGAACCGTATGAGCGACACGGCGGTCGCGATGGCGAAGCTGATCTGATGCCGGCGTTCCACACGATCGATCAGCTGGAGGCGAAGGGTAAGCGCGTTCTCGTGCGCGCGGACCTGAACGTGCCGATGAAAGACGGCGCCGTGACCGACACGGCGCGGATCGACCAGGCGGCAACGACGATCCGCGACTTGGCTTCGAAGGGTGCACGCGTCGTTGTGCTGTCGCATTTCGGGCGGCCGGACGGCAAGCGTGTCGAGAGCATGTCGCTCAAAGCGATCTTGCCGGCACTTTCGAAGGCGGTCGGTAAGGCGGTCGCATTCGCGAACGACTGTATCGGGCCCGATGCCGAAACGGCTGTTGGCGTACTCAAAGACGGCGACGTTCTGCTGCTTGAAAACACGCGCTTCCATGCCGAGGAAGAGAAGAACGAGGCGCGGTTTGTGGCGGCGCTGGCCAAGCTCGGCGACGCGTATGTGAACGACGCGTTCTCGGCGGCACACCGGGCGCATGCAACGACGGAGGGATTGGCGCACCGTCTGCCTGCGTTTGCGGGCCGCGGGATGCAGGCGGAGTTGGAGGCGCTGGGCCGCGTGCTTGAGAAGCCGCAGCACCCGGTGGTCGCGATCGTGGGTGGCGCGAAAGTGTCGTCGAAGATTGCGGTGCTTGAGAACCTGATCGCGAAGGTTGACGCGCTGGTCATCGGCGGTGGCATGGCGAACACCTTTCTGAAGGCGCAAGGTTTGCCGATCGGCAAGTCGCTGCACGAGCCGGCGCTGCTCGACAAGGCGCGCGAGATCATGGCGAAGGCCAAGGCGCGCGATTGCGCGATCGTGCTGCCCTCCGACGGCGTGGTCGCGAAAGAGTTCAAGGCTATGGCGGCGGCGAAGACGCTGCCGATAGCTGAGACACCGGACGACGGCATGATCCTCGATATCGGGTCGGACTCGATTGCGGCGATCGCGGCGCGGCTCGAGACGGCGAAGACGGTCGTATGGAACGGGCCGATGGGCGCGTTCGAGACGCCGCCGTTCGACAACGAGACGAACGCAGTGGCGCGGCATGTCGCGATGCTGACGAAGGTTGGCCAGATGGTTTCGGTGGCCGGCGGCGGCGACACGCTGGCGGCGCTGGCGCACGCCGGTGCGGAGGACGATTTCACGTACTGCTCAACGGCGGGCGGCGCGTTCTTGGAATGGCTTGAGGGCAAAGATCTTCCGGGCGTGAAAGCGCTCGCGGCATGAATGGGAGAGAAACAATGAGCGAACTTGAAAAGAACGCACGGCGAATGGTGGCCGCGGGCAAGGGAATCTTGGCTGCCGATGAAAGCACCACAACGATCGGGAAGCGGTTCGATGCGATCGGCGTCGTATCGACCGAGACGAGCCGCCGTGATTATCGCGAGCTGATGTTCCGCACGGGCGCGATGAAGGAGTTCATCTCCGGCGTCATCTTGTACGACGAGACGATTTGGCAGGACGCGGCGGACGGCACGCCGCTCGTCAAATTGATCACCGATGCGGGTGCGCTGCCTGGGATCAAAGTCGACGAAGGCACGGAAGCCTTGCCCGGCTCACCGAAGGAGTTGATCACGAAAGGGCTCGACGGGCTCTCCAAGCGGCTGCCGAAATACTATGAGCGCGGCGCGCGGTTTGCGAAGTGGCGCGGCGTGATCGACATCGGGGCTGGCATTCCTTCGCACAACTGTGTGCATGCGAACGCGCATGCGCTGGCACGTTATGCGGCGCTCTGTCAGCAGGCGAACATCGTGCCGATCGTCGAGCCTGAAGTGATGATGGACGGTGAACACGATATCGACCGCTGTTACGGCGTCACCGAATGGGTGCTGAACGAGACGTTCCGGGAGCTCTACTATGCGGGCGTGAAGCTCGAAGGCATTGTACTGAAGCCGAACATGGCGATCGCGGGCAAGAAAGCGGCGAAGCGGGCGGGCGTTCAGGAAGTTGCCGAGAAGACGGTGCGGATGCTCAAGAACTGCGTGCCGCCGTCGGTGCCGGGGATCGCGTTCCTGTCGGGCGGGCAGTCGGACGAGGAGGCGACGGCGCATCTCGATGCGATGAACAAGCTCGGACCCCTGCCGTGGGCGCTCACGTTCTCCTACGGCCGCGCGTTGCAAGCGGCGCCGCAGAAGGCATGGTCGGGCAAAAAGGAGAATGTCGCTTCCGCGCAGCGCGCGCTCGCGCACCGCGCGCGGATGAACGGCCTGGCGAGCCTCGGCAAGTGGGTGCAGGGTCTTGAGAAGGAAGCCGCGTAATCCGCTGCCGTCTCTACCTCATCACGCCGCCCAAGCTCGACGCTTCGTTTGACGAGGCGTTGAAGTGCGCGCTTGGTTCGAGCGATGTCGCGTCGTTGCAGCTGAGGCTGAAGGGCGTTTCCGACGACGAGATTCTTCGCGTCGGCGAGCGACTGATGCGGATCGCGCAGGCACATGATGTGGCGTTCATCGTCAACGACCGGCCGGACCTTGCGAAGAGGCTCGGCGCGGACGGTGTGCATGTGGGTCAAGATGATGCACCCTACGCGGACGCGCGCGCGCTGCTTGGGCCTGACAAGGTCGTCGGCGTGACGTGTCACAACTCGCGGCATCTTGCGATGGGAGCTGCCGAGGCGGGTGCCGACTATGTCGCGTTCGGGGCGTTTTATCCGACGGCGACGAAGGAGGCGAAGACGCGGGCGGAGCCTGAGATCCTGACCTGGTGGCAGGACATCATGGAGGCCCCTTGCGTCGCGATTGGGGGCATTACAGTCGTCAACGCGTTGCCGTTGGTCGAAGCCGGGGCTGATTTCCTTGCGGTCGCCTCGGGCGTTTGGGACTACGCAGAGGGGCCGGAAGCTGCGGTTCGCGCCTTCAACCATATCTTTGAAAACGCTGCGAAACAGCGCAGTTCGCGCGGTTGAACGGGCGATAGGCGACTGATAGGTTCCGCGCCCAATCGCAAGGGCGGCCACCACCGCCCTTTCTGTTTTCTTGACGTGGATTAGATGAAAATCTCAGGCAATGAAATCTCGCCCGGCGCTGTGATCGAGCACGACGGGTCGCTCTGGGTTGCCGTCAAAACGCAGGCTGTGAAGCCCGGCAAGGGCGGCGCTTACAATCAGGTCGAACTGAAGAATTTGTTCGACGGGCGCAAGCTCAACGAGCGGTTCCGTTCCGCCGAAGCGGTCGAGCAGATCGAACTCGATTTCAAGCCCTATACGTTTCTCTATGCGTCGGGCGACATGCTGACGTTCATGGACAAGGAGACGTTCGATCAGATTGAGATCGCGGCCGACTTTGTTGGCGAGCGCGCGGCGTTCCTGACCGACGGTATGGAGGTCAAGGTCGAGAGCTATGAAGGCCGGCCGATCAGCGTGAAACTCCCGTTGCAGGTCGTGCAGACGATCGTCGAGGCCGATCCGGTGGTGAAGGGGCAGTCGGCCGCGTCGTCCTACAAGCCCGCGAAGCTTGAGAGCGGTTTGCGCGTCATGGTGCCGCCGTTCATCGAAACGGGCACGCGCATCGTGGTTGCCACGGAAGACTCCTCCTACGTGAAGCGCGCGGACTAGATGGCTATCAACACGCCGCTGATGAATGTGATGACGGCGGCCGCGCGCAAGGCCGGTAAGGCGATCGTGCGCGACTTCGGCGAGCTCGAGAAGCTGCAGGTGTCACGCAAGGGCATCGCCGATTTCGTAACGCGGGCCGACACGAAGGCCGAGCGCGTTTTGCACGACGAGCTGTTGCGTACGCGGCCGCACTACAGTTTCGTGATGGAAGAAGGCGGCACGATCGAAGGGCCGGACAAGACGCATCGCTGGTACATCGACCCCATCGACGGGACGACGAATTTTCTGCACGGCGTGCCGCATTTCGCGATCTCGGTCGCGTTGGAGCGTGAGGGGCAGCTGGTCGCGGGGCTCGTGTTCAATCCGATCACGGACGACATGTTCATTGCCGAGAAGGGCAAGGGCGCGTGGCACAACGAGACGCGGCTGCGCGTCTCCGGGCGGCGCGAGATGGGGACCGCGCTTATCGCGACCGGCATTCCGAACATGGGTATCGAGCCCGCGAAACGCGAGGAATTCTCCTCGGAACTTTCGCTGATGATGGCCGAGGTCGCGGGCGTGAGGCGGTTCGGGGCGGCGGCGCTCGACCTCGCTTGGGTTGCAGCCGGGCGCTACGACGCGTTTTGGGAGCGGGGCTTGTCGCCGTGGGACGTCGCGGCCGGGATCGTGATCGTGCGCGAGGCTGGCGGACTTGTCAGTGATCTTGCGAGCGAGCAAGACATGCTTACCAGCGGCAGTATTCTGGCCTCGAACGGGCATCTGCACGGTGCGTTGCTGAAGGTGTTCAAGACGCGCATGCGGACGTGAACTTTTTCCGCTGATCCTGTATTCTCCCTAGTATGCGGTTCGGTTTGGTTGTGTTTGCGTTCGTTGCGTGCGGCGTTGCCAGCGCGCAAGAGACTGCGCCCGCGCCGTCCGATGCCGGTATCACCGTCAACCTCGACGCTCTGCCTGTCGCTACGCCGAAGGCAACGCCCGCTGCCGATGTGCGGCCGCTCTCGCTGGCGCGGCCCAAGCCGAAGCCTGAGGTCGAGACGAGCCGTGTTGAGGGCACGCTCGTGGTGTCGCAGGAGACTGCCGCCGTCGTCGCGCCTGCTGCGCCGAAGCCTGCACCGGTAGTGCCCACACCGCCTATCGCGACCCCGCCCGCAGAGCCTGCCGTCCCGATGACGATCGTCAGCTCCGACACGAAGGCGTTTCCGGTCGAAATCAGCGGCGTGGCGCGCGATCCGTTCGCGGGCACGAAGACCGTCAATCCGCTCGACGGGTTTGCGGTGATGAGCCGCGTGCGCTTCCTCACCGGCAAGACCGAGATCACGGCACAGGCACAGACGCTGCTCGACGACCTGGCCACGCGCTTGCTGCAGTCGACGGTGCGCATTCGTTTGGCAGCGTTCAGCGGACGTGCGGGCGATCTCTCAAGCGAGGCGCGGCGGCTGTCGCTCAATCGTGCGCTCGCGATCCGCAACTACTTGAGCGCCAAGGGCGTCACGCCCGACCGCGTGGACGTGCTCGCGTTCGGCGGCGCGGCGGAAGGGGTCACCGACCGCGTCGACGTGCTGGTGCGCGGGACATGAGGGTTTTCAGTCCGCCAGCTTGAGAATTTGGTGGCGGCGACCATGTCGGGCACATGTCCACGCCCTCCGGCCCGCGGCGCCGTGCCCTGCTGCTGCTCAATCCCAATGCGCGCCTCGGCGACGTGCCGCTGGAAGATGCGATGCGCGTGTTTGCGGAGGGCAAGATCGACGTGACTGTCGAGCGGTACGAGACGGCGGCTGAGGTGTCGTCCGACATTGTGCGGCGCGGGCGGGGCTTCGGC
>JABFRX010000019.1 GCA_013140995.1 Alphaproteobacteria bacterium
AGTCAACGCAGCGCGCGAAATATTCTGTCGCAGGGGTAAGCGCGGCGTTTCGGAGGGATTTTCCGCATTTCTGAAGCGCTGCTGGCCGTGCCTTGCCATCAAAACGAAAGGCCGGGCAAAAGGGCCCGGCCTTCGCATCTTGTGTAGTTGCGCCCTACTCCGCTGCGTTGGCTGGCGGCGGTGGTGGATTGGCAACGGCTGGCGCCGGTAGTGCGGCGTCGCGGGCGGCGAGGATGGCCTTGTCGCGCTCGGCGGCGATGTTCTTTAGGCGCGTCATCATTCCGCCCGTCCCGGCAGGGATAAGGCGGCCGACAATCACGTTTTCTTTCAGGCCTTCGAGCGTGTCAACTTTGCCGGAGACCGCGGCTTCCGTGAGGACGCGAGTGGTTTCCTGGAACGAGGCGGCCGAGATGAACGAACGAGTCTGCAACGACGCCTTCGTTATGCCGAGCAACACCGGCTTGCCGACGGCTTGCTTGATGCCTTCGGTTTTCGCCTTTGCGTTGATTTCCTCGTACTCGATGAAGTCGAGCTGCTCGCCCTGGACCAGCGTCGTGTCACCGCCGTCCTCGATCTCCACTTTCTGGAGCATCTGACGGACAATGACCTCAATGTGCTTGTCGTTAATCTTCACGCCCTGAAGCCGGTAGACCTCCTGGATTTCCTGTACCAGGTAGGCCGCCAGCGCCTCGACACCCCGGATCCGCAGGATGTCGTGCGGTGCCGGATTGCCGTCCAGGATGAAGTCGCCCTTCTCGACAAAGTCGCCTTCGGCGACCGCGATGTGCTTGCCCTTCGGGATCAAGTACTCGATCGGGTCGTGCTTATCGTTCTTCGGCTTCAGGATCACGCGGCGCTTGTTCTTGTAGTCCTTGCCGAATTCGATCCAGCCGTCGGCTTCCGCGATAATCGCGTGGTCTTTGGGCTTGCGGGCTTCGAAGAGTTCGGCAACACGCGGCAGACCGCCCGTGATGTCGCGCGTCTTCGCACCTTCCGTCGAGATACGGGCAAGAATGTCGCCTTCGCGCACATCCGCGCCGTCTTCGACCGACAAAATCGCATCCACCGGAAGCAGATAGCGTGCCTCGCCCTTGTTCGAGAGCTTGATGACCTCGCCCTTCTTGTCGCGAACCGAAATTGCCGGCCTCAGATCATTGCCGCGCGAGTTCGAGCGCCAGTCGAGGATCTTCTTGCTCGAGATGCCGGTCGATTCGTCGGTCACCTCTTGCAGCGAGATACCTTCGACCAAGCCTTCGTATTTCACGACGCCAGCCTTCTCGGTGAGGATCGGGATCGTGTACGGATCCCATTCCACCAGGCGTTGGCCACGCTTGACGATGTCGCCTTCATCGAACTTCAAGTGCGCGCCGAACGTGACCTTATAGCTTGCGCGCTCCTGACCGTTTTCGTCGACGATCACGACTTGGCTGTTGCGGCCCATGACGCGGAACATGCCGGTCGAGTCTTTGACCAGATTCTTGTTCACGATCTTGACCTTGCCGTCGTGGCTTGCGTCTGTGAACGACTGCTCGGCAACCTGAGCCGCGCCGCCGATGTGGAACGTGCGCATGGTCAGCTGCGTGCCGGGTTCGCCGATCGACTGAGCGGCGATGACGCCGACAGCCTCGCCCTGGTTCACCGGCGTGCCGCGCGCCAAATCGCGGCCGTAGCACTTCCCGCACACCCCAACTTTGAGGTCGCAAGTCAGCACCGAGCGAATTTTCACCTTTGGTACGTGCGCGTTCTCGATGAGATCTACCTTGTCTTCGGTGATCTCTTCATTGCGCTTGACCAGCACCTTGTTCGACGCCGGATCGCGGATGTCCTCCGCCGTCGTGCGACCGAGCGTGCGCTCACCAAGAGTCGCCACCACATTACCGCCGTCGAGGACGGCGCTCACCGTGATGCCGAGCTTTGTGCCGCAATCCTCGGCGACGATGATGCAGTCCTGCGCCACGTCGACAAGACGGCGGGTCAGATAACCCGAGTTCGCCGTCTTGAGCGCCGTATCGGCCAAGCCCTTCCGTGCTCCGTGTGTCGAGTTGAAGTACTCAAGCACGGTGAGGCCTTCTTTGAAGTTCGAGATGATCGGTGTCTCGATGATTTCGCCCGAAGGCTTCGTCATCAGGCCGCGCATACCCGCGAGCTGCTTCATCTGGGTCGGCGAACCGCGCGCGCCCGAATGCGACATCATATAGATCGAGTTGATCTCCGTGACGCGTTTCGTAACCGGATCGCGTTTTTGCGAGGAAATCTCGCGCATCATTTCTTCGGCGACGCGGTCGGTGCACTTCGACCAGGCGTCAACGACCTTGTTGTACTTCTCGCCTTCTGTGATGAAGCCGTCTTGGTACTGCTTCTCGTAGTCCTTGATCTGCTTGCGCGTCTCTTCGACCAGACGCTCCTTCGTATGCGGGACGACCATGTCGTCCTTACCGAACGAAATGCCGGCCTTGTAAGCTTCCTTGAAGCCCAGCGCCATGATCGCGTCGGCGAACAGAACGGTCTCTTTCTGGCCGCAGTGGCGATAGACGATATCGATCAACGCCGAGATTTCGGGCTTACGCAGAACGCGGTTCACCATCGTGAATGGCACATTAGGATGCCGCGGCAGATGCTCCGCGATCATCAAACGGCCAGGCGTAGTGTTGACCCGCACGATCGTCGGCTTGTTCTGAGCGTCCACCGTCTTGTAGCGGACGTTGATCTTCGAGTGCAACGTGACGACGTTCTGTGCGAGCGCATGTTCGACCTCGCCCATGTCGACGAAGCTCTTGCCTTCGCCCGGCTCGCCGTCGCGGTCGAGCGAGCAATAGTAAATGCCGAGCACGATGTCTTGGCTGGGCACGATGATCGGCTTGCCGTTCGCAGGGCTCAAGATGTTGTTCGTCGACATCATGAGCACGCGCGCTTCCAGCTGCGCTTCGAGCGACAGCGGTACGTGCACGGCCATTTGGTCGCCGTCGAAGTCGGCGTTGAACGCGGTGCAGACCAGCGGATGAAGCTGGATCGCCTTGCCTTCGATCAACACCGGCTCGAACGCCTGAATCCCCAAACGGTGGAGCGTCGGCGCGCGGTTTAGCAGAACTGGATGCTCGCGGATGACTTCGGCCAAGATGTCCCACACTTCGGGACGTTCCTTTTCGACCATCTTCTTCGACTGTTTGACGGTCGCCGACAGGCCCTTCGCTTCAAGCCGGTTGTAGATGAATGGCTTGAACAGCTCGAGCGCCATCTTTTTAGGCAGGCCGCACTGATGCAGCTTGAGTTCCGGGCCGACGACGATAACCGAACGGCCGGAGTAGTCGACGCGCTTACCTAGCAAGTTCTGGCGGAAGCGGCCTTGCTTGCCTTTCAGCATGTCGGCGAGCGACTTCAGCGGACGCTTGTTCGCGCCCGTGATGACGCGGCCGCGGCGGCCGTTGTCGAACAACGCGTCGACCGACTCCTGCAACATGCGCTTTTCGTTACGGATGATGATATCCGGCGCACGAAGTTCGATCAGCCGCTTGAGGCGGTTGTTGCGATTGATGACGCGGCGGTAAAGGTCGTTCAGGTCCGACGTGGCAAAGCGGCCGCCGTCGAGCGGAACGAGCGGGCGCAGTTCGGGCGGAATAACCGGCACGACCTGCAAGATCATCCATTCCGGACGGTTGCCGGATTCGAGGAACGACTCGACAAGCTTCAAACGCTTGACGAGCTTCTTCGGCTTGAGTTCCGACGTCGTCGTCGCAATCTCTTCGCGTAGCGACACCTTCAGCGACTTCAGGTCCAAACGCATCAGCAGTTCGCGAATGGCTTCGGCACCGATCAAGGCGGTGAAGCTGTCGTCGCCGTATTCTTCCTGCGCCTTGAGGAACTCGTCTTCGGAGAGCAGGGTGCGCTCCTTCAACGGTGTCAGGCCCGGCTCAATGACGATGTAGCCTTCGAAGTACAAGATGCGCTCGAGATCCTTGAGCGTCATGTCGAGCAGCATGCCGATGCGCGACGGCAGCGACTTCATGAACCAAATGTGCGCGACAGGCGAGGCGAGCTCGATATGGCCCATGCGCTCGCGCCGGACCTTCGAGAGCGTCACCTCCACGCCGCACTTTTCGCACACGATGCCGCGATACTTCATGCGCTTGTACTTGCCGCACAAGCACTCGTAGTCCTTGATCGGACCGAAGATGCGCGCGCAGAACAAGCCGTCGCGCTCCGGCTTGAACGTACGATAGTTGATCGTCTCCGGCTTTTTGATTTCGCCGTACGACCAAGATTGAATCTTCTCGGGCGAGGCCAGCGCAATGCGGATACGGTCAAACGTCGGGACGGCGGCAACCGGCCCGAAGACGTTTTGGACTTCTTGATTCATGGAGTGTTTTTCTCCTTAACTCTAAAATTCTGTTCGCGCGCGAGTCTCAAGAGCTTGGCGTCTCGACTTCGGTGACAAGGTCGACGTTGAGCCCAAGCGAGCGCATTTCTTTAACGAGAACGTTGAAGCTTTCGGGGATACCCGCTTCGAAATTCTCGTCGCCGCGGACGATCGCTTCGTAGACCTTGGTGCGGCCCGCGACGTCGTCCGACTTGACGGTCAGAATTTCCTGCAGCGTGTAGGCCGCGCCATAGGCCTCGAGCGCCCAGACCTCCATTTCGCCGAAACGCTGGCCGCCGAATTGAGCTTTGCCGCCCAACGGTTGCTGCGTGACGAGGCTGTAAGGCCCGATCGAGCGCGCGTGGATTTTGTCGTCGACCAAATGGTGCAGCTTCAACATGTAGATGTAGCCGACGGTGACTTGCCGCTTGAATGGTTCGCCAGTACGGCCGTCATAAAGAACCACCTGACCGCTGCTTGTGAGGCCAGCAAGCTCCAACATCTTGTTGATATCGGCCTCATGCGCGCCGTCGAAGACGGGGCTCGCGATATGGATGCCGTGTCCCATGCTCTCGGCCATGTCGACCATTTGCTCGTCGTTCATTTCGCCGAGGTGGCCGTCCTGCCCAAACACCGTCTTCAAGTGACGGCGCAGCGGATCGGCTTTGCCGTCGCGGCGGAACTTCGAGACCATGTCGCCGATCTGGCGGCCGATGCCGTTACACGCCCAACCCAAGTGAGTTTCCAGAATCTGGCCCACGTTCATGCGGCTTGGCACGCCCAACGGATTGAGCACGATGTCGACCTGCGTCCCGTCCTCGAGATGCGGCATGTCTTCGATCGGAACGATCTTCGAGATGACGCCCTTGTTGCCGTGACGGCCGGCCATCTTGTCGCCCGGTTGAAGCTTGCGCTTCACCGCAACGAACACCTTCACCATCTTCATCACGCCCGGCGGCAGTTCGTCGCCGCGGCGCAGCTTATCGACCTTGTCGGCAAAGCGCGCTTCGAGCCGGTTCTTGGCGTCGTCATATTGCTTGCGCAGCGCTTCGACCTCGCCTTGCGCCTTTTCGTTCCGCAGCGCGAGTTGCCACCATTGTGCCTTCGTCAGCGTTTCCAGCATCGCCGGAGTGACTTTGGAGTCCGGCGCAATACCCTTCGGCCCGTGCGCGATCTGTTTGTGCAGCAACAGTTCTTCGAGGCGCGAGTAGATGTTGCGCTCAAGGATCGCGAGCTCGTCGTCGCGGTCCTTGGCAAAGCGCTCGATCTCTTCGCGTTCGATCGCGAGCGCCCGTTGATCTTTCTCGATGCCGTGGCGGTTGAAGACCCGCACTTCCACGATCGTGCCCGACGCACCCGGCGGCAGGCGCAAGCTAGTGTCGCGGACGTCCGATGCCTTTTCACCAAAGATCGCGCGCAGAAGCTTTTCTTCCGGCGTCATCGGGCTCTCACCCTTCGGCGTGATCTTGCCGACAAGGATGTCGCCCGGGTTCACTTCCGCGCCGATATAGACGATGCCGGCTTCGTCGAGGTTCTTAAGCGCCTCTTCGCCGACGTTCGGTATGTCGCGCGTGATTTCTTCAGGCCCGAGCTTGGTGTCGCGGGCGCTGGTCTCGAACTCCTCGATGTGAATCGAGGTGAAGACGTCGTCGCGCACGATGCGCTCGGAGATCAGGATCGAGTCTTCGAAATTGTAACCGTTCCACGGCATAAACGCGACGAGCACGTTGCGGCCAAGCGCGAGTTCGCCCATGTCGGTCGATGGACCGTCAGCTACGATATCGCCGATCACCACGCGGTCGCCCACCTTCACCAACGGACGCTGCGTGATGCAGGTTGATTGGTTCGAGCGTTGAAACTTCTGCAGACGATAAATATCGACGCCCGGCCGCGTGGCGTCGGTCTCTTCGGTCGCGCGCACGACGATACGGGTCGCATCGACCTGGTCGACGATACCCGAACGGCGGGCCGCAATCGCAGCGCCGGAATCGCGGGCGACTACACCCTCAAGACCTGTGCCAACGAAAGGCGCCTCCGATTGAAGCAGTGGCACAGCTTGGCGCTGCATGTTCGATCCCATGAGCGCGCGGTTCGCGTCGTCGTTCTCGAGGAACGGGATGAGCGCGGCCGCCACCGAAACGAGCTGCTTCGGCGAGACGTCCATGAACTCGATGCGGTCCGGGCCTAACAGAACGAAGTCACCGCCCTTACGGCAGGAAATAATTTCGTCGACGAAGCGGCCGCGCGGATCGAGCGGCGCGTTCGCCTGGGCGATCGCGTACTTCGATTCTTCCATCGCCGAGAGGTAAACGATCTCGGTCGTGACCTTGCCGTCCTTCACGCGGCGGTACGGGCTTTCGATGAAACCGTACTTGTTCACACGCGCGTAGGTCGCGAGCGAGTTGATCAGACCGATGTTCGGGCCTTCCGGCGTTTCGATCGGGCAGATGCGGCCGTAGTGCGTGGGGTGAACGTCCCGCACTTCGAAGCCCGCGCGCTCACGCGTTAGACCGCCCGGCCCAAGCGCCGAGAGGCGGCGCTTGTGCGTGATTTCGGACAGCGGGTTTGTCTGGTCCATGAACTGCGAGAGCTGTGACGAGCCGAAAAACTCGCGTACGGCGGCGGCCGCCGGCTTAGCGTTGATCAAGTCGTGCGGCATGACGGTGTCGATTTCGACCGACGACATCCGCTCCTTAATCGCGCGTTCCATGCGCAACAGACCGACGCGATACTGGTTTTCCATCAACTCGCCGACCGAACGCACACGGCGGTTCGCCAGATTGTCGATGTCGTCGATTTCACCTTTGCCGTCGCGCAGGTCGTGCAGCACCTTCACGACCGTGAGCAGGTCTTCTTTGCGAAGCGTCCGCTGCGTATCCGGTGCGTCGAGGCTCAGGCGCGAGTTCATCTTCACGCGGCCGACCGCGGATAGATCGTAGCGCTCGGAATCGAAGAACAGGCCGTTGAACAGCGTCTCGGCTGTGTCGAGCGTCGGCGGTTCGCCCGGACGCATGACGCGGTAAATGTCGATCAGCGCCTGCTCGCGCGATTGGTTCTTATCGACGGCCAGCGTATTGCGGATGAAACTGCCGGTATTGATGTGGTCGATGTCGAGCAACGCGACCTCGTCGAAGCCCGCGTCGTCGAGCTCTTCGAGCAGTTGCTCCGATACTTCGTCGCCCGCTTCCGCGTAGATTTCACCGGTTTCGCCGTTGACCATATCGAGCGCGAGATAACGGCCGTGAAGCTCCTCGTTCGGGACGAGCAACTGCTTCAGGCCTTCTTCGGCGAGCTTGCGGGCGCCACGCGGCGTCATCTTGCGGCCGGCCTCGATCACGACGTCCCCAGTCTTGGCGTTCTTTAAGTCGTGGACCGGTTTCAGGGAGCGCATACGTTCGGCATCGAACGGCGTTGTCCAGCCGTCCTTCGCCTGCTTGAATATGACGGTGCGGTAAAACTGGGCGAGAATTTCTTCGCCGGTCAGGCCGAGTGCAAACAGCAAGGTCGTCGCCGGAAGCTTGCGGCGCCGATCGATGCGGACGTGGATGATGTCCTTCGCGTCGAACTCGAAGTCGAGCCACGAGCCGCGATATGGAATCACGCGGGCGCCGAACAACAGTTTGCCCGACGAGTGGGTCTTACCCTTATCGTGGTCGAAGAAGACGCCCGGCGAGCGGTGCATCTGGCTTACGATCACGCGCTCGGTGCCGTTCACGATGAACGTGCCGAGTTCGGTCATGAGCGGCATGTCGCCCATGTAAACGTCTTGTTCCTTGATGTCCTTAACGGACTTCGCTTGCGTTTCCTGGTCGACCTCGAACACGATGAGACGCAACTTCACCTTCAACGGTGCCGCGTAGGTCATCCCGCGCTGGCGGCATTCATCGACGTCGTATTTCGGTTCTTCGAACTCGTAGTGCACGTATTCAAGCCGCGAAACTTCCGCGAAATCGGTGATCGGAAACACCGACCGGAACACCGCTTCCAAGCCCGAATTGTCACGCGCGTCGGGCTTCCCGTACATCTGCAGAAACTGCGCGTATGACTCGCGCTGCACCTCGATGAGGTTTGGCAATTGCGCAACCTCGGCAATACGTCCGAAAGTCTTGCGTACCCGTTTGCGGTCCGTGAACGACAACGCCATGATCTATCCCTAAATCCCGTCTCGTATTCGTCGCTCTCTTGTTTCGTCTCGCTCACCGCCTGAGAGCATGGCGCGGCGATAAAACGGCCTCACCGCCCGCGGGGGAATTCCCGCGGACGGTGCAACGTCACTGTGCTTTCGCGGGTTGCAACACCCCCGCGTATTACTTCAACGATACCTTCGCGCCTTCGGCTTCAAGCTTCTTCTTCCACTCTTCCGCCTGAGTCTTCGGCACGTCGGCCTTCACTTCTTTTGGCGCGCCTTCGACCAGGTCCTTGGCTTCCTTCAGCCCGAGACCCGTGAGTTCGCGCACGACCTTGATGACGTTGATCTTCTTGTCGCCGGCGCCTTCGAGGACGACGGAAAATTCCG
This sequence comes from Alphaproteobacteria bacterium, assembly GCA_013140995.1. Lineage (GTDB taxonomy): Bacteria > Pseudomonadota > Alphaproteobacteria > Micropepsales > Micropepsaceae > SZUA-430. The sequence continues at coordinate 8,871 of JABFRX010000019.1, forward strand.
TCTTCGCTTCAGCCACCGCCGCCGCCGGACCTGCAGCCGCCGCCGCAACCGCAACCGGAGCCGCAGCCGACACGCCCCACTTCTCTTCGAGAAGCTTGGACAGTTCGGCCGCTTCCATAACGGTCAGGGTCGAGAGTTCATCAACGATCTTTTCGAGTTTGGACATGTATGCGTTCCTTTGATGCTTTCAATCTTGAGACATGGGTCAGTGTTTAAGCCGCGTCGCTTTTCCTGGCATGAGCGCCGATGACCCGGGCGAGCTGCCCGGCCGGTGCCTGCAGAATGCTGGCAACCTTCGTTGCCGGCTGCTTCAGCATGCCTGCGAGCCGCGCCCTGAGTTCGTTGAGCGACGGCAGAGAGGCCAAAGCCTCGACACCCTTCGCGTCCAAGAACTGGCTGCCGACGACGCCGCCAAGAATGACGAACTTGGCGTTCGTCTTGGCGTACTCGTAGGCAGCCTTCGGTGCGGCAATCGGATCGGCTGAGACGGCGATACCCGTGGGGCCCTTCAACAGGTCCTGCATGGGTTTGGCCATCGTGCCTTCCGCAGCACGCTTGGCGAGGCGGTTCTTGGAGATCTTGAAGTCTGCTCCAACCGCCCGCATCTGCGACCGTAGTTTCGTCATATCCGCCACGGTCATGCCCTGATAGCGCGCGACCACGACGACACCGGCTTTGCCGAACTTATCGTTCAGCTCGCTGATGACTTCGGCTTTTTGCGCTCTATCCACTTTAGTGCTCCTGTTTGTTTCTGTTCCGGCCGGGATTGTCGCCCCGCCCTTCCCTTCGTCAAAAATTCCTGTCCCAAGAGTTCAAAGCACTTTCGCACTCAACTCCTGTCTATGCGGGCTTTCGCGTTTGAGGCCTTGTCGGGCCGCCTGCAGTCTCGGACAGGCGGAAGCGGCGATCGCTTCCGTCCACCGGCGGTGCCGCCGGATTCCCAAATCTCCTATGCGCCCATCACGGTCGAGGTTTCGATCGTGACGCCCGGACCTTGCGTGGAAGATATCGCCATCTTTTTCAGATAGTTGCCCTTCGCCGCCGCCGGCTTAGCCTTCATGACCGAGTCGAAGAAGGCGCGGATGTTCTCGATCAGCGCGGTTTCGCTGAAGCTCGCCTTGCCGACGCCGGCGTGAATGATGCCCGCCTTCTCGGCACGGAATTCGACCGCGCCGCCCTTGGCGTCCTTCACGGCCTTCGCAACATCCATCGTGACCGTGCCGACCTTCGGGTTCGGCATCAGACCGCGAGGGCCCAACACTTTGCCGAGACGGCCAACGAGGCCCATCATATCGGGCGTCGCGATCAAGCGATCGAAGTCGATCTTGCCGCCGTTCACGGTGTCGAAAAGATCCTGCTCGCCGACGATGTCGGCGCCGGCTTTCTTCGCCTCTTCAGCCTTCGCGCCTTTCGCGAACACCGCGACGCGCAGATTCTTGCCCGTGCCATTCGGCAGGTTCACGACGCCGCGGACCATCTGATCCGCATGGCGCGGATCGACGCCGAGGTTCATCGCAACTTCAATAGTCTCGTCGAACTTCGCCTTCGCGCGTTCCTTGACCATCTTCACCGCGTCGGTAAGCGCATATTGCTTGCGCGAGTCGACGCCATTGCGGGCAGCCATCAAACGCTTGCCTTCCTTCGGGGCCTTTTTCTTTTTTGCATCAGCCATGGCGCTTACCCCTTAACCTCAAGACCCATCGAACGCGCAGAGCCGGCGATGATCTTCATCGCGGCATCGATGTCGTTCGCATTTAGGTCTTTCATCTTAACCTCGGCGATCTTGCGAAGATCGGCTTGCGTGACGGAGCCCTTCAGTTCGAGGCCCGGCTTCTTCGAGCCGCCGTCGATTTTCGCGGCCTTCTTCAACAGGAACGACGCCGGTGGCGTCTTCATCTCGAGCGAAAACGACTTGTCCTGGTAATACGTGATGATCACCGGGATCGGCATGCCCTTCTCGAGTTCCTGCGTGCGCGCGTTGAACGTCTTGCAGAACTCCATGATGTTGAGACCGCGCTGACCGAGCGCAGGCCCGATCGGCGGCGACGGGTTTGCAGCCCCCGCCGGGACTTGGAGCTTGATTTGCCCCATCACTTTCTTCGCCACGAGTCTTCTCCTCTTCTATGGCTTAGCGGTTCGAACGGTTTAGGCTTCTGGCCCTCGCCTCCCGCGACAAACTCGATCAGAGTTTCTCAACCTGACCGAAATCCAGTTCCACGGGCGTTGCACGGCCAAAAATCGACACAGCGACCTTGAGCCGCGACCGGTCTTCGTCGACCTCTTCGATCATCCCGTTGAAAGACGCGAACGGACCGTCCGCCACGCGCACTTGCTCGCCCACTTCGAAGGTGACGGCGGGCTTTGGATGTTCGACGCCTTCCTTCACCTGATTCAAAATTCTATCGACCTCGGCCTGACTGACCGGGATCGGCTTGTTGCCGGTTCCGAGAAAGCCCGTCACCTTCGGTGTGTTCTTGACGAGGTGGTAAACCTCATCCGTCAGCCGCGCCTTCACGAGCACGTAGCCCGGGAAGAACTTGCGTTCCGCGTTGACCTTGTGCCCGCGGCGGACCTCGACGACCTCTTCGGTCGGCACGAGGATTTCCTCGAATAGATCGGCGAGGCCATGCTGCTGAGCTTGTTTCTTCAGCTCTTCGGCGACCTTCTTCTCGAAATTCGAGTAGGCCTGCACGATGTACCAGCGCAGCGGCGTTTCTGTTTGCGTCGTTGGCATGGCTATCACACCGCGTTCAGGACGAGGCGCACGATCGTGCTCAACGCCCAATCGACGGCCGCAAAAAAGAGGACCGCCATAAAGATCATAATAAACACGGCGATCGTAGTGACACGGGTTTCAGCCCAAGTCGGCCACGTGACCTTGTTCGATTCCTGACGGACTTCGGCAAAGAACGCGGGCGCGTTCGCGATCCAGGAAAAAAGCCCCTGGCGCGGACGTTCCGGTTCTACAGCTTTGCTTTCGTTTTTTGTGTTATCCGCCATTGTCGTCTTCATTCGTATTCTCTTTCAATTCCGGCACTTTCGAATTTGGCAGGGGCGGAGGGACTCGAACCCACGACCCTCGGTTTTGGAGACCGATGCTCTACCAGCTGAGCTACACCCCTATACCAATCCTCACTTGACGATTTTCGCGACGACGCCCGATCCGACGGTACGGCCGCCTTCGCGGATGGCGAAGCGAAGCTTCTCTTCCATCGCGATCGGAACGATCAGTTCCACGTCGATCGTCACGTTGTCGCCCGGCATCACCATCTCGGTACCCGCCGGAAGCTGAACCACGC
>JABFRX010000178.1 GCA_013140995.1 Alphaproteobacteria bacterium
TCTCGGCGCTGCCCTCGACGGCGGTGACGGTGAGCCCCGCGTCGATCAGCGCGCGCGTGTCGCGGCCTGTGCCGCAGCCGAGGTCTAGGACGGTCGCGAACTTTGGCAACTCCGCGACGAACATCGCGAGATGTTTCGGAACGGCGAGGCTGTCGGCGCGCGTTCCATAGGCCGCCGCTTCGTCGCGATAGAAACTGAGTGTTGGCGGATCGTGCGCCGGCATTAGTTCTGGGGGCGATGGTAGCGGTGGATTTTTGTGCACATCGCGCCAGCGAAGTCGAGCGGCCGGTGATCATACCGATGCGTGCCCTCTTCTTCACAGTCGATCAACAGCTTACCTCTGCGAATGGTCAAACTCTCGCCGTACAGCTTTTCTCCAGCGGTGTTGATGCGTTCCCAGTGTTGAGTGAATCCAATTGTGGGTGACGAATCCGAATCCTGCAGGAGGAGTAGCTCCTCAGATTTCCTTGCTCTCTCCATTCGGGCGAAACCTGGGCCATGGTAGCGAATTCTAACCGTACCCCAGAAATGCCCGTCGCCGTACCGTCCTTCGTAGTCACAAACGCCAACCACTGGTGCAACTGGCGGCGTGTGGACACGAACGCGGCGCATCGGGCCGTATTGAGGCGGGCAAAGCACAGCCGCCTGTGCATGCAGGTACGATCCGTCGAGTAGGACCTCCCAACCCCGCGGTGAGGCGCTGGTTTGTTGGATCAGTAAGCAAGCCAGCAGAGCGGCTGCTATGCTTACTGAAACTCTCAATTTCTCTCTCTGCGGGCTAGGAACGCCAGGCGTTCGAAGAGGTGCACGTCTTGTTCGTTCTTCAGCAGTGCGCCATGCAACGGTGGGATGAGTTTCGACGGGTCGCGTTCGCGGAGGGTTTCGGCGGTGATGTCGTCGGCCATGAGGAGTTTCAGCCAATCGAGCAGTTCGCTCGTCGACGGCTTCTTCTTCATGCCCGGGACTTCGCGGATTTGGTAGAAGATGTTGAGTGCCTCGCCGACCAGCTTGTCCATGATCTTGGGGTAGTGGACGTCGATGATCTTCGTCATCGTGTCGCGGTCGGGGAATTTGATGTAGTGGAAGAAGCAGCGGCGCAGGAACGCGTCGGGCAGTTCTTTTTCGTTGTTCGAGGTGATCATCACGATCGGGCGTTGTTTCGCCTTGATCGTCTCGCCGGTCTCGTAGACGAAGAATTCCATGCGGTCGAGTTCGAGCAGCAGGTCGTTCGGGAACTCGATGTCGGCCTTGTCGATTTCGTCGATCAGGAGCACGGGGCGGGCGTCGTTCGTGAACGCTTCCCAGAGTTTGCCCTTCGAGATGTAGTTCTTGATCTCCTTCACGCGTTCATCGCCGAGTTGGCTGTCGCGCAGGCGGCTCACCGCGTCGTATTCATATAGGCCTTGCTGGGCCTTCGTGGTCGACTTGATGTGCCATTGGATGATTGGCACGCCGATCGCCTTCGCGACCTCGAACGCCAGCACGGTTTTCCCGGTGCCGGGTTCGCCTTTGATGAGCAGCGGACGCTCAAGCGTGATTGCCGCGTTGACCGCGATGCGCAAATCGTCGGTCGCGACGTAGCTGCTGGTGCCTTCGAACTTCTTCATCGTTGTGTCCAATGTTGTTCAATAGCTTGTCGGCGCAAACCTAGGGGGTGATCAGGCGACCCGCAAGAACGAAAAACCACCTGTCATCCCGGGCGTTAGCGAAGCTTCGCTTGCGCAAGCAAGCGGTAGCGTAGCTTACGACCCGGGACCCAGGGGTGGCGGGCACAATTGTTCCGCTCTCCTGGGTCCCGGCTCGAGCTTCGCTACGCTCCGCTTGGCCGGGATGACAGCATTACTATCACTTGGACTCTTCAACACCCTGTTGCAGTGTTCCTGGGAGCGGCGCGATGTGGCCTGTTTCGCGATCGAACAGGTTCTTCCAGGTTGGGTTCGCTTTCTCGATCAGTTCGAGCTTCCACGCGCGGTGCCAACGTTTGACGCGTTTCTCGCGTGCGATGGCGGCAGTGATGTCGCCGAAGGTTTCGTAGTAGACGAGGAGCTTGACGTTGTATTCGCTCGTGAAACCTTCGACCGTTGCCTGATCATGTTCCCATGTGCGGCGGACGAGGTCGTTGGTCACGCCGGTGTAGAGCGTGCCGTTGCGTTGGCTGGCGAGGATGTAGACGTAGTACCATTTCTCTTCGCGCATGATTTGCATCGTGTGCGCGAAGTTCGTTGGAAATATGGTGGCCGTTCCCCTGGGTCCCGGGTCGTAAGCTGCGCCGCCGATTGCTGGCGCAATCGGGGCTTCGCTAACGCCCGGGATGACAAGCTATTTTTACAATAGCCCAAGTTCGCGTTGCGTCTTCTTCGGCAGGCCTGACGCTACGATGGCGTGGGCTCGGGTGAGGTAGGCTTTGAGTTCTTTCGCGGGGAGACGGGTGGGTTTGTCGAGATAGACCCACTCGGCGCGGGCGAGGTAGGGGGCAGGTTTGATGCCGGGCAGTTCGGTCAGGATGCGGAAGCTTTCGCTCGATGCTTTGAACGACAAGCCGTTTGGTTTGCTTTCGTGCGGACCCGTGACGGCAAACATTTTGCCGCCGACTTTGAACACGCGGTCGCTGCCCCATTGGATGGAGAGCGTAGCGCCAGTGAGCGCGAGCAGGAATTTTTCGAGGTCGGCGGCTTTCATCGCCTCAGCGTGACGCGAAGGCCTCGATTTCGCAAGCCAGGCGCTGCATTAGCGCGGGCCAGTCGGCGAATTTTTCCGGGGTGAGTACTCGCGTGTTGGCGTACCAGGGATAACGCGCCGTACCGAGCTGCTGCCACAGCGGCCCCGCTGTGAGAAGCCAGGTTTCGGTGCCGGTGGCTGCTGCGAGCATCGCCGGTGCCGTGGGTGAGGAGACGACGAGGTCGAGCGCTTGGCAGAGGGCTGCGTTGTCGTCGATGTCGTTCGTCAGATCGATGTCCGCGAAATTGTGGAGCGCGACGCCGTACATGGCGCGCACGGCGTCGAGCTCGGCGTTGCAGTCGCCGTATTGGAGGTTGACGAATTTCACCGACGTGGTTTCGAGCATGGGGGCCCAGTCTTCGAGTGCGCTGAAGAATTTCTTGCGTGGCGTCGTGACCAGCATCGACTTCCAGCTGATGCCGACATAGGGGCCGGGGCCTAACGCCTCGAGGCGGCGCATCCAGTGGTGCACGCGGGCGGGGTCGGCTTTCAGGTACGTGCGCGGTTTGAAGCTGTCGATAGTTGGGCGCAGGTGAGCGAGCAGCGAGCCCATAGGGGCGTAGACGTCCGGCGCGAGATCGCCAGTTGCCCATGGTACGACGCGTACCGGTTTCGCATCGTTCTTCGTGTGCAACTCTACGCCGACGTGGGCCGTGGGGAATGAGCGTTGGAGCAGCGGTACGAGGCGTTGATCGACCGCTACCAGTACTTTGCCCTTCGGACCGGCGCGGTCGATCAGGTCGGGGATCAGCCCCACGAACATGATCTCGTCGCCCAAGCCTTGTTCGCCGACGACCAAGATCTTGCGGCCGTTGATGTCTTCGCCGTCCCACTGTGGTGCCGGAATCGCGAAGTGGGTTGCCTGCGCGAACGCCGGGTTCAGGCGTTCTTCGTAGTCAGGCCATGCTTCGGCCAAGCGGCCCGCGGCGGCGTGGCACAGGCTGCGGGCGTGGCGGATCGTGGCGCGGTCGCTTTCGTCGCTCGCGAGGTCGAGCGCGCGGTTGAAATTCGCAATGGCTTGTTCGTGCTTGCCGGTATGGCTTTGCGCGTGCGCGATGTTGTGGAACGTGCGGGCAGTCGCGGGTGCGAGGCGTTGCGCTGGCGCGTACGCTGCAATCGCGCCGTCGAAGTCACCGGACTCGATCATGATCGTGCCGAGCGTATTCCAGAGCGCGGCGGATTCCGGTGTGCGGTCGAGCGCGGTCTGTACGATGCGGCGCGCTTCGCCGATTTCGCCTGCCGCGAGCCTGCACGCGGCGAGACCGCTCACGCCCTTCGGGCAATCGGGGCGGCGTTCGAGATAGGCGCGGTAGGCGTTCTCGGCGGCGTCGATGTGGTGCAACTTTGCGGCGGCGTTGGCGAAGTCGAGCATCAGGTTGGCGTTGGCGGGTTCCAAGCTGAACGCGCGCTCGAACATATCGAACGCTTTGGCGCGTTGGCCCAGATTGTCGAGCGCGAGCGCCAGCAAGTGATAGGCGCCCGCATAACGCGCGTGCGCTTCGGCGGCGTTTGCGGCCGCGACGGCGGCCTTCACCCAATCGCCCGTCTTGTAGTGTGCCACCGCCTGGCGCAACACCTGCACCGCTTCGAGCGGCGGTTCTGTTGCGAGCGCTTGCGTATTCTTTGCGGCTTGCGGCGCCATCTTCTTGCCCCGTGATCGATCGCTAGAATACGCGGGGACACTTTAAGGTGGTGCTAATCTTAGGCGCGGCTCGGGTGTGCGATCTCAACGCTTTGTTGACCAAAAACTTTTGCGGCGGAAGGTGCGTGTTAACCCTGACCGCCTATTGTCGTTCGTGACGACGGAACAAGGACAGCAGGCGTCATGACGCTGAAACTCTCTCTTAAGCCCGGTGAAAAGTTCGTTGTGAACGGCGCTGTGCTGATCAACGGCGACCGCGCGGCGAGCTTCATCGTGGAGAACCAGGTCACGGTGCTACGCGATCGGGACATGCTGCAGGCGGGGGACGCCACGACGCCGGCCAAGCGCATCTACTACGCGATTTTGATGCTCTATCAGGGCAACGACGACGCGGCGCGGTACTACGACGAATTCGTCAGCGAGATGTCAGCGTTCATGCGCGACATCCACGACGGCGAAACCCTGAACCTGTGCGTCGCGATCTCGCGCGATGTGTTGGTGGGGCATACCTACAAGGCACTGATCAAGTGCCACACACTCTTCGACTCCGAACAGCCGGTGGAAAACGCAGCTTAATAAGCGGGACCAAAAGCTGCCGGTTGTTCGTATCGGTTGAGCGCATAAGAAAAACAAGAATAGCGCATCGACCGGCTTCGGCACGGTGGGGGTAGTCGAGGGGCGGGGCCGGCAGCGTTTTTGCCGGCCCCGTTTTTTTCATAAAAACATGTCATCCCGGTCAAGCGAAGCGCCGAGCCGGGACCTAGGGGAGCGTCACGAGCGCATCGAGGTCGCTGTTGAAAGTTCGGCGCTCGTTCTCCTGGGTCCCGGCTCGCAAGCTGCGCCGCGCTGCTTTGCGGCGGGCGGCGCTAGCGTCCGGGATGACAATCTTTTGGGGATGTGGAGTCGCTCTTCTACTCTTCCAAATCTTCGCGCAGCGTCTGGCTGGCGCGCCAATAGCAATAGGCGGCTAGCAGCTGCGGGATCACCATGGCGGCCAGGCCGTATCGTAGGCTGTCCTTGCCCGTTTGCGGCGCGAGGCCGTCGCTGATCGCACCGACCAAGACAGGCCCTACACCTAGACCGATCAACGTACCGACGACGCCGGCGGTTGCTGCGGCGCGCGCACGCGCATCGTTCGGTGCTAGGCGTTGCAGCGCGGCGGCGGCAGGAGCGAGCGTCAACGTGCGGAAGAAGGCCTCGCCCGACGACGCCGCGAACAGCACGACGATGGTCGGCGCGAATGCGGCGGCCAACGTGCAAGGGCTTGCCAGGAGGAGGCCAAGGGCTGGCAGCAACAAGAGCCAGCGTGCATTGCGTGTGGACAAGGAGTCCGACATACGGCCGCCGAGCCATGTGCCGCCAAGGCTAACCACGGCGCCTAGCGTGCCGACGACGGCGCCCGCCTCGCCAGGCGTCCAGCCGAAGAAGCGCACGACATAGGTCGTGCCCCACACCAGGCTGCCGTAGATCGCGATCGAGACGAACGCGGTGCCGAGGATGAAGTAGCGGAACGCGGGTTTCGCAGTGAGCGCCGCATATCCTCCGCGCGGCACGGCGATGGCTGCGGCATGGATCGTGACCGGCATCGCTTCGCGTTGGCGTTTCGGTTCGGGCAGCATGATCGCGGCGATGAAGGCCGCGAACAGGCTGACTCCGCCCAAGACATAGAACGCGACACGCCAGCCGAACTGGTCGTTCAAGATGCCGCCGAGCGTGCCTGCTGCGATCAGGCCGGCCGGACCACCCATCACGTAGATCGCGAGCGCGCGGCCGCGGCGTTCGGGCGGCACGTAGTCCGCAATCAGCGATTGGGCGCAGGGGTTGCAGCCCGCTTCGCCGACCGCGAGCCCCACGCGCGCGGCGGCGAGATGCACATAGGCCGTGCTCAAGCCCACGACGCCGGTGCACAGCGCCCAGAATGTCGCGCATACCGTCAAGATGCCCGTGCGGCTGATGCGATCGGCCGCCCATGAGACCGGGATCGAGGCGACCGAGAAGATAACGGCGAAGAGCGTACCGGTCAGGAGGCCCAGGTCTGTGTCACTGAGATTGAATTCGTGCTTGATGGGCTCCGCCACGACGGCCAGAAGCTGGCGATCCATCATGCTGAGACCGATCAGGATCGCCAGAATGATGACATAGGTATTCGCCCGCGCCTGCGGCAACGCTTCTTGGTCGTGCATGAGGCCCTCAAAGACGTGGAGTTAGTTAGAGGGTATAGGTGGGCGGGTGGCAATCCTGACGCTGGCGGATTCGCGCGTGGGGTGAGTTGCGACCAAACTTTGTCATCCCGGACGCTAGCGAAGCCCGCTGCGAAAGCAGCGCGGTGTCGCTTGCGAGCCGAGACCTAGGGGAATGACCTTCACACTTAGCGGGCACATTGAAGCCGGAGCTCATTCTCCTGGGTCCCGGCTCGCGTTTCGCTACGCTTCGCTTGGCCGGGATGACAGGGAGAAGAATCTATGCGGCGGCGAATGATTTCGCGCGTTCGAGGAGTTCTGCGTAGGCGATGACTTCGGCGTTGGGGACGTGGGTTTCGGCTTCGCGGCGGATTTCGTGTTCCAGGCTGCGCGATAGGACGACGACGATGTCGGGCTTTAGGCGGGCGAGCATTTCCGGCGGCGACAAGGGGACACCGTGGGCTTCGTTTGCATAGCGGCTCCGGTTGCGGTCGACGATGGCGGCGAGAGATTGGGCTTTGAGGCCACCGTTCTCGATCAGGTTGCCGAGTAGGCGGCCTGCGCCCCAGACGGCGACTTTGCGCGGGGCCATGGCGTCGATCGTCCGGGCGACATTCGAGAGCGCGCTTAGGTTCGTCATGCGTGCAACTTGGTACGTCGAGATCAAAGCGGCGGCGGCTTCGACTTCTTGGCAGTCGGCCTCGACCGCGAGTCGCGGTTCGTCGCCTTTCACCGCGACGACGGTGAGGTTCGCCGTGTCGCGCGTGTCCGCGATCGCGATGGCGCGCAAGCCGCAGATTCCGAGCATGCGGATCAACGTGCGGCGGGAGAAGTGGGTCAGGTGCTTTTCGGCAAAGAACTCGTCGACGATGTCTGCGTAGCCGATGTGCGCGACGTTCGGTACTTCGATCAGGAGATAGCCGCCGGGTGCGAGCGCGGCGCGGTGGGCGAGCAAAGCTTCGCGGGCGCTCTTCAATCGTTCCAGCGTGTGGCAAGAGTATATGAGGTCGAAGCCTTCGTCTTCGAGGCGCGTGTCTTCGAAGGGGGCGCTCAGCCAGGTGAAGCCGGGTTTGCGCGCCCATGGGTCGACGAGGCGGGCGTTGGGTTCGATGCCGACGATCGTCGCCTTTGGGTACGCGGCTTTCAGCTCAAGTGCGAACGCGCCGCGGTGCGCGCCGATGTCGAGCACGCGGAGTTGTTTGTTCTTGTTCAAGAACGGCCGCAGCGTTGCTAGGTTCGCTTCGGCGCGGAAGGCTTTCGCGTGCCGCAAGTGGCTGTGGCGTTGCGCGGTGCCGGCCGTGCGTCCGCGGGGCAAGCTTTGCAGTAAGCCGCAATGGGTGCAGAGCCACACCTGCCGCCGTGCGCCTTGTGGTGCGTAGGCGTGTTCAAGTGCTGTGCCGCGGCAGAGATCGCAAGTCAAAGGCATGGGACGCATCCACGCTGTCGATGATCGAAGCGTGAGCGCTGGGAGTTAAAGCGGAGTTAGAGCGCGTGATGCGTGTCCCGCGCGTGTGACTAATATGCGACGCGGTACTCGGCGCGGCGGTGGTAGCCCAGCATCTCCATCGCGTCGCCCGCGATCATATTGAACTGCTGCGTTTGCTCACTGGTGAGCGGATAATCCTCCGGTCGCGTCACGTTGTGTGGGCGGTTCAAGAGACCCATGATCCTGTCGTCCCACGGCAGGCCCAAAAAGTTTAGCAATCCTTGACGGGCATCGCCGCGGGTCGCCAGGTCTTCAAGGCGTACCGTGTGACGGCGCGTTTCGGGGATCATATCCAGGTCATGGACGATCGTGCGGTTGATCTCGCCCCAATGGAACGCGATGCGCTGGAACTGGTTGTAGGTCAGGAACTCATGTTCTTGCGCGTGACCGCGGGGCGGCAGCGGCCACCAATACTTCTTCTCCGGCGGCGGTGCGGGTAGTTCGCCCTTTGCATCATAGAAGCGCTGCATGACGGCGGTCGAGTGGTCGTCGTAGCACTCGCTTCCGTGCTTGTGCAGGTACGAGCTTGCGACCTTGCGGCCGTCGCGCACGAGATGGATATAGTGAGCGTTCGGGAACAGACGATCGAGCGCCGGGATCAACCACGACAGTTTGCTCGACGAGTCGCCCCACAGCGGCGCGTCGCTGTAGTGGATGGCGGCCGCGTGTGTGGCGCGCAACGTGTGTAGTGCTTCGCCCAAGCCCACCATGCCCATGTGATGCTTCACGGCGACCGGTTGGATGTGATGCACCATATATTCGTGGTGCATCTCGACTTGCGGGAAGCAGGCGAACAGGCGCTGCATCATCGCCGTTCCGGAGCGTCCCGATGAAACGACGAAGAACGGTTTGGTTTCGGTGGTCATACGTTCTTCGTGTTCTCGCAGATGGTCGTGCGCGTCGTGCGCGTCGTGCGCGGCCGGAGCGCACTTTATGAAGTTGGTAACCCTTGGGTCTTTAGATTGAGTTAACGCGCATTTACGTTTGACGGAGGCTCGCCCATGCCAAAGAAGCCGCACATCGCCGCCATCGTGCAAGCGCGGATGAAGTCGACGCGGTTGCCCGGCAAGGTGATGGCGCCGGTCGTGGGGCAACCGTTGATCTGGCATATCCTGCACCGCTTGAAGAAGTCCGGGTTGATCGAGACGATTTGCGTGGCGACGACGCGCGATCCTTCCGACGACGCGCTCGCGGCTTATGCGGAGGCGCAAGGCGCGAAGGTCGTGCGGGGCCCCGAGGACGATGTGTTGGGGCGCTTGGCGCTTGCGTCGTATGCGATCGATCCCGACGTGATCGTCAGAGTGAATGCGGATGCTCCTTTGGTGGACGCTGCGTATGTCGATTACTTGATCCGCGAGTTGATGCGGCATCAAGCGGATTTCGTGACGTTAAAGCCGGGGTTGTCGGCAATCCATGACGGCGCTGACGTGATGTCGCGTTGGGCGCTCGATAAGTTGGTGGTCAAAGCGCACGAAGATCCGATCGCGCGCGAGCATGTGACGGCCTATTTCAAACTGCATCCTGAATTCGTCAATGTCGCGGCGATCGACTTACCGGAGAAGTGGCGGTTCGACGGCGCCAGGCTTTCGATCGACACGGCGGCGGACGTGACATTCATCGAGGCGGTCTATGCGCGGCTGCATGCGCAGGCTGGCGAAGCGACGCTGACGGACTTGGTGGCGCTGCTTACCCGCGAGCCTAGACTTCTCGATCTGAACGCGCCTGCGCAGGTGCGTGTTGCGCAAGCGGGCGGCACTGTGCTCATGCGCTGCGACGGCAGTCGCGCGACGGGGCTTGGGCGCGTGCGGCGGTCGTTGAGTATCGCGCGGGCGCTGTGTGATCGGGAGGGGTTTGCCGTGCGCTTTGCGGTGCGTGGTGACGCGCTTGGCGTTGGTGCGGTTGACGAGGCGGGTTTCGCGGTCGATGGAATGCCGGCTGACATGAGCGAGATCGATTGGTTGTTGTCGCTCGCCGAGACGCACAAGCCTTGCGCGATGATGCTGGACGTTGCGAGCGATCTGTCGGCGACGTCGGTTATGCGCCTGCGTGGGGCGGATATGATCGTTGGCGTCGTCGGCGATCTGTCGCCGCGGCGGCTTGCGGCCGATGCGTCGTTCTATGCGCCGGTACCGCAAGTGTTTGCGCTGAACTGGGAGGGTGCCGAAGCCGAGCCTCATGTCGGTTGGGAATGGATTGCGCTCGCCCAAGATACATTGCCGCCGCTCGCGCATCGCGAGACGCGACCGCAATTGATCGTTTCGCTTGCCGACGCGGAGATGACGGTGACAGCCGTGCGTGCGTTGGCCCAGCTTCACTGTGCGTTCGACGCGACGGTCGTGCTGGGACTCGGTGCGCCGCGCGATTTGGAGGCGCGGGTGATGCGCTTTGCGCCGAACTTTGCGATCGTGCATAGCGCGAACGAGTTGCCGAAGCTGATGGGCGAGGTCGATCTGGCGCTGGCTGGAGCCGATTTCGCGGCGTGCGAGTTGGCGGCGCTTGGCGTCCCCGCGATCTATCTGTGCGGTAATGAAAATGAGGCGGTGCGGGCGTCGGCGTTCGAGCGGGCGGGCATGGGTTATGCGCTGCATGTTCCGGACGAAGCGAAGATTGCGGCGGTCGTGAACGATGTTCTCGCCGATGCGGCGCAGCGGCGCGCGATGAGTGCGGCGGGGCGCATGAATGTCGACGGGCGCGGGGCGATGCGGATCGCGCACCGGCTGAAGCAGCTTGTCGACGAGCGGGCTGAGGCGTTAGCGGTGCCGGATACCGTGGTGGAGCGGCGCGCGTTAGCGGTTCGTTAAGCGGCGGCTTTAAACCGGCCTTAAGCCTGATCGGTGCACTCTTTTGCTCGCGAAACACGCGCGAACGAACGACGCGTGCCGAGGGGCGTACATGGAATCGTTGAAGTCGATGCTGGTGGCGGTTTCCGCGTTGCGGATCCAGGCCGAGTATATGCGTGACGTTGCGGACGATCTTGCGCTGATGCTTTCGGGCTTGCAGCGCGAGCCTGGCTTCGACGCGCCGGTTTCGCTCTTCGACCACGACCTCGGCTACGATTTTCGCGAGGTTTACATGCCGGGCCATCCGGCGGCGGACGAACGCGGCTATGTGCGCGCTGAAGACTTCGCGGTCGCGCATCCGGCCGAGCCGAGCGAAACGCAGATCGCGTATGAGGCGCAGCTTGAGGCGATGAAAGAGGCGCTTGAGTTGGAGCTTCCGGACGCGGCGGACGAGGACGACGAAGAGCTGGTCACGCTCTACGGTTAGTCCGATTTGCCGCGAGGCGTCGCCGGAAAATGACACCGGCGATCGCTGCACTTCAAACGACATTGCTAAGTATTTCCAATGGATTGCGACTCGGTGCGAATCCGCGTCGTGAATGATCTGCGCTAAGCTGTTGACTGCGGCTGTCCCCAATGGTGCGGTCATTATCCCCTCGTCAATGTTCGCGCGGGCCTCGAATCAGGCAAGATGCGTGACGACTGATTTGCGCCGCCGGATGTGCGTCCGGGCGGTGAATAACGCATCGGCGGGGGAGACATGGACCGAGGCAGGGAATCCGCCTTTGTGGGCGGCGGCTCGGTGGCGCCTAGCGACGTGACTTTGGTACCGGTTCGAACGCGCGAGTTTGAGCGTTGTCCATGAAGCCAGCGATTGAGCCTTCCGTGACGACTCCGGCTGGCGATGCGCCTGCGAGTTCTTTGCTTGCGTTGAGGGCTAAGCTTTCGAGCGGGCAATGGGCGCTGGGGTTGTTTGCGGTCGCGTGTCTGGCCGGTCTTGCGGTCATCGTCTTTCCGGCAGCGGCGGGGCTCGGCGGGCTTTTGTTTCTGGTGGGCCTGACGCTTTGCGGCGCTGGCCTCATGTTTGCGATTTCGTCGGGGCGGCTCGTTCCGCCGGAGGCGCCTGCGCGGTTGTTTGGCGCCGCGCTCGACACCGATCAGCGCGCTTGTGCGATCACGGCGCCCGACGGGTCGATCGCGTATGCGAACCCTGCTTGGCGCAAGACGTTTGGCGCCAGTTCTTCCGGTGGCGAGGTGTTGCCGGTGGCGGGTTTCTCCGGCGACGCCGAAACCGCGCAGCGGCTCTATCGTTTGGTGCGCGCGGCGAGCTTGAAGGAAACGCACGAAGAAGAGCTGA
>JABFRX010000017.1 GCA_013140995.1 Alphaproteobacteria bacterium
GTGCGAAGACGTCGACGGTCGAGCGCGTCGACGTCTTCGCACAGGATGGAGCTCCCGTCGCCGGGGCGCGTGTCGCCGAGATGCTGCGATCATTCAGGGTTCCCGACGGAACGACGGACATTGTGCTAGACAAGAGCGCGTTGTCCATCGGCGTTGGCTTTCCCATCGCGCGATTCCTCTTGGACAAATGCGAGGCAGCTGGCAATATCAATTTCCACATTATGATTGTGTCCAATCCTGAATTGGACGCTCGAATTTTCGGCGAGCCCGACGACCGTGTGATCAATGTACGCGGTTTCGCCGGTTCGTCCGTGACCGCGGGCGAGGAGAAGCTTGCGCGGATATGGGTCCCCCAACTCTCGCATCGGAAGGCGTCTGCGCTGACGAAAATACGCGCGGCCTCGGGCGACACCGTTTACAAGATCTGCCCGACTCTCCCGTTTCCCGCGCGCAATCCGCGCCGCGCAGACGAACTCATCGCCGAGTTCGAGGGGCAGTTGCGGGCTTGGGATGTCGACGCGCGCGACATCATCTATGTTTCGGAGCGAAACCCGCTCGACAGCTATCGGACCCTTTCAACTTTGAAGCTGAGATATGACCGGACCGTTGACGGTGTATTCGTACCACAGCTCGTGCTGTCCCCGATCGGTAGCAAAGTGATGGCAACGGGCGCCATGATGGCTGCCATCGAACACGACCTGCCGGTGCAATACGTCGAAACCTTGCGCTACGAATTTGACCCGCCGAACCCGGCGGGAGACAGGCCGGATGACATGATGGTGCACCTATGGCTGCAGGGACCGATCTACGCGGGCCTCCGAGCGCCTTCGTCCGGTACGAGCTAGGTGAGGCGACTCTCCGTGCCCAATGCGCCTGTCTTTTCGACAAAGTTGGATCAACTACCCGACACAGTCGAGCTCTGTCTCTCGACCTCGTGTGAGCAGCTCGGACGGTCGATCGCCAGCGAGCTCTCTTCCGAGGCTTACATGGTCGGGTCTGGCGGATCTGCGGTGGTTGCAGAGTACGCCGCGCATTGCCGGCGTACGCTGGGCGCGCGGCCAACGATCGTGCAAACGCCGCTCGAATTCGTACTGGGCCAAGAGGCGCTAGCGGATGCAGCTGTATGGTTTTTTAGCGCGCGAGGCGATAATGCCGACATCGAAGCGGCGTTCAACGCTGCCTTCACTCGAGGGACCAAGACCGTTCATGTCGTGACCAGCAATGCCAATGCGAAACTGCTCGCGTTGGCTGGCCAGCACGCCGGCGCTCAGGCGCACGTCATTCCCGTCAGCACGGAGCGCGACGGATTCCTTGCAACGCATTCGCTGGTCGCTGCAGCGTTGATGTGGCTTCGCGCATCCGACGCTGTCAGCGACGCCCCGATCGGACACGCACTTTTGCCAGAGGTGCGCAAGCATGTGCTGACCCGTCTCTCACGCGAAGAGCGCGTACACATAGCGTGGAAATTCCGTGACCTGAAGACGTCAGACACCCTGATTCTGCTACATGATCCGCGTCTGTTCGCGGCGGGGACGTTGATTGAGACGTCCGTCTGGGAGGCAGCGCTTTGCGCTATTCAGAGGACGGACTTTCGCAACTTTGCTCATGGGCGGCATGTATGGTTGGCGCGCCGTCCCGAGAGCGCCTTCCTTCTCTCCCTAACCGGAATCGAGACGCGAACCTTGTGGGACGGGCTTCAGGTGTTAGCGCCAAACGGTTTGCGACATGCGGGGTTCGACTACAACAATTGCGGCCGTTTCGAATGCTTGATTGCGCTGGTCGAAGCGTTGGTATTCGTCGAGGCGATCGGCCGGGCCGTCGATATTGACCCGGCCAAGCCTGGCGTAGGGAGGTTCGGCTCCGGGATGTACGATGACGCGGCGCTGCTTGACCTATCGCGGCGTTTGGGGCCTGCAGTACGCATGAAGACGGCGGCTGTCGCCAAGCGCGACGACCCCCGTTTGACTGCAACGGACTATTACGCTGCCGAGCAACAGTTTCGCGCGCGCCTCTCTACAGCAAGGTTTGGCGGGGTCGTTCTCGATTATGACGGAACGCTGGTTACGACGGACGCGCGATTTGACCCGCCTGATCGCGAGATGATGATCCAAATCGGTCGGCTTATTAACGCTGGCGTTGGCGTCGCTATCTCGACTGGCCGAGGTGGTTCCGCAGGCGAAGCGTTGCGAGAGGCCGTGGCGCAGCAACATCACGCCAGCATTGCCATTGGCTACTACAATGGCGCCTATGTTCAAATGCTTGATGTCGATATTCGCAAAACACCGCCTCAGGCGAATGCCGACGTCCAGTCTGCCGCCTCTTGGCTCGATCGGAATCGTCGATTCTTTACATGCTTTAACATCAAGAACAGCGGCGTTCAGCTCACTGTCGAACACCGTGATCTCGTAAACACCGCTGAGCTGGTTGACGCAATCTCTACAGCCTTTCCCATGTTGCGGACGGTCGAGTCCCAGCATTCGCTCGATATTGTTCCGCATGCGGCCTGCAAGACCGTTGTGGCGCGCTTGTTGGCGCACAAACATTCCGGTGCGGACATATTGTGCATCGGCGACAGTGGCCATTGGCGCGGTAACGACCATGTCCTACTTGGCGAGCCATTCGGTGTCAGCGTCCATCGTGTCTGCGATCGCGCCGAAACGTGCTGGACTTTGTTCGGGCCAACGCTAACCGGTCCGGCAGCTGTTGCCCGCATCCTTCGCGCTCTGGCCCCCGATGTGGGCGGTCTAGCTCGCCTCGATCTTAGCCTGCTAGAGACTGGTACATGATCCGGCGATCTGGTACAAAAGGAGAACATTTCGAATCGGAGGCCGGCGTGGCCAACGCTGCAGTTGATGTGGCTGGAACCGGGTTTGCCGTCTTAGACCGAGTTTACGCGGACGGGGACGCAGCGTTTGAGGCGCTTGGCGGCTCTTGCGGCAACGTGCTCGTTTCGCTCGCAATGCTCGAGCATTCAGTTGCGCCGGTTTTGGCGCTTGGCCGCGATGCAGTCGGCGAGCGCCTGCTGTGCGAGTTCATGCGCGCTGGTGCTGACACCGCATACATCTTCCGACACGAGCACCTGGCTTCACCTGTTCTCGCCCAACGGGTCGATACCGTGTCGGGCCAACACCACTTCAGTTTCATCTGCCCTGAAACCGATGAGGCACTCCCGCGCTTTCAGTCGATTGGTGGAGCCGATGTTCAGCAAGCCAGGCACGTGCTCAACGCGTGCCACGTCTTTTATACCGACCGCTTGTCCGATTCCATTCTTCACGCAATGGAGCTTGCGTTCCATGCAGGGGCGCTGATTTATTTCGAGCCATCGAACATCGAGGACAACGAGCTTTTCGAGCGTGCGCTCGACATGACGACGATCTTCAAATGCTCTTCTGAGCGATTGCACGCTGATCTCACCAAACGCGTGCCGCACCGCACTGTCTCCATCGTGACCCACGGCGTTGCCGGTCTCGAGGTCAGTAAGGGCGAAGAGCGTGTGTGGTGCGCTGCAGTTCCGGCCGAAGTGATCCGCGACACCTGCGGATCGGGCGATATGGTTTCGGTCGGCGTAATTGACTGGCTCATCCGACGGCAAGTCGCGCCACAGGCCTTTGCGGTGAGCGACATACTAGGGGGCGTGACCGCCGGGCAGCGAGTAGCGTCAGCGAACTGCGCCTATCTTGGCGCGCGCGGGTTGTTTGCCGACCGCGGGGCGCAGTATGTGCGCAGGTTACTGGACAACCAATATGTTGATCCTGCGTTTCAGCCTGATCTCTTCGACGACGCTTAGATTATTCTGCAGCCATCAAATGGACCGGACGAGTTCGCGTTTTCTTTGAGGGCGCATGAGATCTTTTTTTGCCTGCGCGCGCCAATTCTGAGCGAAGCTCCATCAACATGACGCCCAGCATATTTTGGCCAACACCGTTCACCTCGCCCCACAGCCGATTGACCTGATTGTCGACGGTCGCGCTCTCCACGAGACGCGCTTGCCCCGTACTTAGCAACAGTTCGCGCAAATCGGCGTGCTGGGTAAACTTGGCGCGCAGAACCGCACGCATTCGGTCAAACTTGGTCTTCGACCACTCTGGTGCAACATCCCAATAGTAGAGGCCATGCGCTGCCATTGCCAGAAGAGCTGGCGTTGGCGCGGCCATCAGCCACTTTCTAACCGTAGGCTTTCGCGCTTTCCCTGCTTGGTAGGCGTGCTCCGAGGTCAAGAAAATCTCCCCTTCGAACTTGATCGCGCGTCGGTAGAGGTTGCTGAAAGCACCATAGGGACGCTCGCTCGCGCGGTAGAACTTGATGGTTTCAGCCTGTCGGGCCATTGATGCCTCTCTTGCAAATCAGCACACAAAAGACTATGCAAATATGCATGAAGTTGCAAGATCAAGATCGAACCCGATTGAAAGTGGCTTTGGCTCGCCGATTTGCAGACTCCGGGCTAAATTACAGTGACATAGCCCGCATATCGAACGTTCATGCCAGCCAAGTGCATCGGATTTGTTCGGGCCGATTTCAGACGCTGAGCCACAACGTCGTGCAAGTTTGCAAAGCGCTCGGTCTGGACGAGCCACCATTTGGGAAGACGAAGATGACCGATCCCGATCAGGCACGGATAGAAAGTACAGCGGTAGCATTGTGGGATCGCTCACGTGAGGATGCCGACCGGATCGTGCGGCTCCTGCGCCAGCTATCGGACCTACGGCGCTCGTAGAAGCACGGCGCAGTGGGCCTCCATTTCAATTCTGTGCATGCGACCTCACAGGCGCCTCGACCAATTGAGGATCAATTTCTACGCCAAAGTCCAGCGACGGCGACCGTCTGAGAGAGAGCAACTCAATTTGCGAGCAATTACTATTTACGCTCCACCAACTTTCGGCCCTTCTGGCGATGTCGGAGGTGCCGAACAAGGCGGATGTAGCCCGTGTTGGAATCGTCACGTGGTACTACGGAATCTATGGCGCAGCCTCTGCCATGATCGCCGCCGCGGACGGATCCTTTCCGGAAACACATGCCGCGACGGCCCAGCAATGGGCGCGGAATTTTCCGGCCAATGGTCTTGCGATGCCGCCGTTCGCGGATCAATTGTCCAATTTGCTCGCCGATACCGTCAATCAAGAACTCTCTCTAGCGCGCCAGCGAGGAGAGCACTCTCTGACGAACCGACCATCGGACGCACGCCAGGCGTGGGGATGCTGCGCCGAATACCTGTCCGGCACCGCTGAGTAGGAGCAATGGAATATCCGTGAGCGCGTAATAGAAACTCGAGAGTTCAAAGCGTTGGGCACCCAGGACTTCCGCACGTGGGATGCGCGCGTGCTAAGGGACGCAGCCTACGCGAAACGAGGGATCGCGTTTCTGCATCAAGCATCGAGATATCGCGGAAAAGCCAACTATCGAGAGGCGATATACCTTGCCTATGGTAAGTCGCTTCCGAGACAGCTCGACGGCTTTATCTCCGACCTTGCTCGTGTGTCACGCGGCTTCGCCGTGATGGCAGCAGCGTATGTATCGTCGCGCATCGGCTCCGATCTGTGGTCAAACTTTCTGGATGACCTTGAAGCTAAGAGATCCATCTCGGCTTCGCCAAAAGCTGCTTGGTCATAGGACCCGCCTACGGTTGAAGAACGGCAAAACTTGGCTCACGCGATCCTGCTGAAGGCGTTCGTTCTGATCGATCATCGCCTCTAGCATCAGGATTGTTAGAGTTTCGCTTCCAAATAGAATGCCCACCGGAGGACGTCACGCCGTCGCAGCGCGCTTCGATTGATCATGTGCTGATAACTGCGAATTACGCGTACTGGCGACCGATCGAACGATACCTGGGGCAACGTGCGTGGGACGATCGCGAACGAGATCGGCGCTCTTGCGTCAGGTTCGGGCCAGCCGATGAAGCGCCGCAAACATGCAAGCGCTGGTTCTCATTCTTTGCGCATCCGTTAGATCGGCAATACGCGCCAACCTGTAGTGAAACGCCGCCAGCGCATAGAGGTATTCCGCAGGATTGACTTTTCCGAATATCGCGTTCGCCCTCTCCCGGACTTTGAGAATGAAGCCTGCATAGGGCACCAGCGACTGCCTTTGGCGATTGAGCTTTCCCCCTTCTGGGAACGAATCCAGTAGGACACTCTCCGCATCGATATGCTGGCGCAAAGTCACCGGAGATAGCTTCGTAGCCTCTGAGGGATAGTAAAGCCGCACGCTACTCTCCAATGCCACGAAATCCTCGAAAACGTGTCCCCTTCCCGTATCCTGAAAATCGATGAATGTGATTTGTTTCGCGTCGCTCGTCACGATGATGTTGTTGCTGTTCAGATCTCCGTGACAAACCGTCATTGTTCCAGCCATCGCCAGGCGCTCGAAGAGAAGTCGCCAAGGCGCGGGATATTCGGTTCCGCCGATCTCGAAACCGTCATGCTCATGAATACCGCAATTTGTAAGAAATGACGTCAGACCGGTGCGGGCACTGTTCAACCGATAGTCGGGTGAAAAAAACTTCTTGATATAGTGGGTTGATAAGCTTGGCGTGACGCTCTCGAATTTCTGATTGTACCAAATGTGGCCGGAACGGCCGAAGATCTGGTCCGCCAAGTTCTCGAAGGCCGCCTGGTCGCCTTTTGAAATAAAGTCCGTCAGGGAGACGTACTTCGCCGCATCGCCGAAGGCGAACGAATAAGCGATAGCGCCCCACAAGCGGGTTTCACCCCAACCTACTGTATCCACGCGCCAGCGATAGGGCACGATCAGGCGCACATATCTTTGAAAATTGGCCATCTCCTCGCGCGCTCGGTCAAGCGGCGAGATTTTCAAAACAAGCGGCACGAAGTCCAGATTCCGGTCGCGGACCGACAGCTCGATCCGCATAACCAGGCTGCCGCTGCGGCCCCCGCCGAGCGGTATCAAGCGGGCCACATTCGGAAGAAATTGCGCATCGAGCTTCGGGCCTGTCCAAAGGCACTGCCGACACAACGTTCTTATGTCACTCCACTCAAGCGAAGCGCCTCTATGCGCCGGGTCGGGATGGTTGATCCGCGTGGCCTTGCGATGTTCTTCGGGAATCTCAAGATCGATGTCGGTCGCTATACGGAATTTCTCGACAAAGTCGGAGCGGAATTGTTCCTGCCAGCCGACGCGGGCGTTCGATTTCTCCACGTCGTAGATGAACGACTCTTTCGGAAGAAAGATGTCGAACGTGTGCGGCGCCCGGTCGTTCACCTCCTGGAGCTTCGGCGACTCCTGGCTGCAGGCCACGACGAACACATGTGGGAATTCCGATTTGATCCGCCGTATGTGATCGAGACCGGTGCCCACCTTCGCGCTACCGAGCGTGAGGTCGCAAAACAGCACGTCGCATCTGTCTTCCCGGATCAACTCGTCGACCTGAGTCGCGTCCTTCGTATCGACACATATGGCCTTGTAGTTCAGCGACAGAAACAACTTCGGCAGAATGCGGCGCAATATTTGGACAGTATTTTGTTCGTTTTCGAGAATAACAACTTTCAAACTTCGCTTTAGGTCTTCGTCCATGAAAGTCTCCGAGAGCGATCGACGCGGGAATGTCAACTTGCCAGCGGCTGAGCGTTGGCGGCGGGAAGCGGTACCAAGATTTCCAACTCGACAAATCGCCTTGCCGGCCGGCCCTCACCCGCCGGTTCGATGACGGGCTCGCGGGTGAACGACATTTTCCCTCTGAGCGTTCGCGTCACGAGGCCGACGATATAAAGACCGTGATGCGTTTCCCCTGATCTTCGGATCGGCGCGACGAAGGCGGCGTTCAATTCTGCCACCGGTGCCTGCCAATTGTAGGAACGCGCCCAGATCTTCAGTCGAGTTTCCTTGTTGTAAGCGTCGGGTGTGAGAACGCGCACGCTCAACCGGTCGCGGCGATCGTTCCCGTAACGCATCCAATTCCGGCAAAGATTACGCAAGATGATGAAGAGGCCGGTGCGCCGCATCTCGCTGATCATTATTTTGTCGATGACGTCGGACGCGGACTCTACCCGATAAAAGGTTTGCGCACTCTTCCATTTGTCCGGGTTGTCGTCATAGGCCTTGTCCAAATACTCGGACACTTTGCGCAAGGCCGAGCCGAGGCTTACGGTCAAGGCGTCCGGACGACCGCTGCCACGCTGCAAAAGCTGATTCAGCTCGTCTTGGATCCCCAGAAGGCTTGAGAGTTCGTATGTGCTTGGAGCTCGGCGGTCGACCTCGACGGCGCTATCATCGCTCCGCCTCAACCGTTCGATCAGGCCGCCGACTCGGTTGCGCAGCTCGTGGAGCGATTCCATCCCGTTCACGTTATCGAGCATCCACATGGTGTCACTGGACTGATAGTACGTCGTTATTAGGGTGGAGAGCCCGCTGACGATCGCTTGCAGGAATTGAAGATCGGAGTCGAACGCCTCGCGCCGCCTGGCTTCGAAGTTGACGACGCCCAGAACGAGGCGCCCGCGCCGCAGCGGGATCGAGATCTCCGATCCGGAGTTGCGAATGGCTTTGACTGTACCCAAGCCGAGTTTTCGGTATTTCTCGGGCGTGTACCGGATCGACTGCAGATAGACAAAGTCGTATTTGCCGCCATTGACGAACGCGAACGCGCTGAGCTTCTCGTGACTGAGCGCCAGGGGAATTGGCCGCGTGCGGTCCGCGGTCCACTCGCTCTGGCTTGCCGGCTCGTCGAGTGTCGTCACGGATTCGTGCTCGTGGAGGAAATACCGGCGAAGATGGCGGCGAAACGGATCGTGCACCAAAACCGCCATGCTGTGCGCGGCCGTACATGCGATCACCTTCGCGGCGATTTCGTTCAGATCGACCTTCAAACGATCTTCGAGCCCTTGGTACCCCTCCAGCGGCAGCGCGCTCAATGCCCCATCGAGCTTGGTCATCAACAATGCTAGCGCCTCGGTCTGGCCGATGCGGTATTTTCGCGTCAGAAAGAGATCGACGGCCCGACTGATCGAATTGATGACCTGCACGCGCGGAATGCCGCCGCGCCCCCCTTGAATAATGAAGGCTTCAAGCCGCTTCAGGCCCGGATCGACGTGCGAGCGCAAGGGCAGCACCAGGACCTGTCGGGCATCCGCCGAACTGCGGCCGTTGCCTCCGCTAGCATTGAGCGTCGCTGGATACGACAAATCGAACGGCTTTCCATTTTCGATCGATTGAACGATGGTGGCGCAGACATCGCTGTCCGCTAATGTGCGTTGCAACATATGTCCGGCGAGCCCGGCCGTCCCGACCAGCCGAATCCTGTTGCGCGCGTCCCTTTCCGGTGTTGGCGAGTGCTTACCAGTGTGCTCGGTGTACTCGGTCGGCTCGTCCAACACCACGACGTCGATCGAGCGCAAATGCAGCTCGCGGGCAAGCAAGCGTCCCAAGCCTTGAAGATCCTCGACCTTGCCCGCGTCGATTTCGCCGCGCAACTTGTCGGTGAGTACCGCGCGCCGGTCGCGCGCGATGTTCTGAGCGCTCAGCGAGTTGGCGAAGACGATGTCCGCCACCTCCGCCAAGATCTTGATACAGCTCTCAAGATCTTCCTGCGTGCCGTTGGCGTGGATTTCTGAGAAATGGCCCTCAGCCCGGCCGCTGTTTGCGCCAAGGATTTTGATGGCCGCGTCGACTGCGTTGGAATTTTCCAGCTTCTCTTGCGATTCGCTGCACCATGAGACGCACAGGCTCCAGACCCACACTGCTGCTTTGTCTCTTGGCTCGGCCTTCGCTCCGTTTCGCCTGACGCCAGCGACAATATTTGTTCCTGGTGCCGCAGCGAGCCGAACCGCGTCCGCCAGATCTTCGCGCGTCAGGACCTCATCATGCAGCGCTCGCACGCGAAGCTTGTCGCGCGCGCCTTCAAGCACCTCTATGCGGTCATGGTGTCTGGTCATGCAGCGATCACCATCTACAGTATACACGGAAAGCAAAATGAACTGGCCACAATATCACGCTAAGAAGATCATGTTCTACGCCAACATTCGTGTCGAAACTGAAGGCGCGCCGAAGGGACGCTAACGGCGACTTGGGGCGCGAGGGTTCGCGGCCCTGTCAAATCGCTTCCAACTGCGACCCCCATTTCGCGTCCAATCGTGACCCCTGTTGGGTGATCGAAAGGGCTTGTCCATGTAGTGCATAGGAGGGACCCGCGGCCGGCGCCGCGCGTGGTCAAGGGCGCTGGCGGCGGCGGCCGTGGGAGGTACCTGTGCACCCACGTGGATAAGGCCGGGTGGAGGGTTTGCTCAGTTGCGGTTTTTGAATCGCCAGCTGGTATTGCCGGTCTCGACGATTCGCTTCGCCATCTCGAAGCGGCATTGAGCGAATTGCCGAACCAGAGGGAGCTCATTCCGACCTTTGTGAGCGCCGCCATGGCCATCGCCGCGCCCGACAAGGGCGAGCGTTTGACCGCGTTGCTTCAAGGACACGAGAACGCCATCGCCGTCGAACCGCTCTCGGTCGCCTTGCTGATGCTGCGTGGCGAAAAGCCTCTAGTCGCCAAAGAAGTTAGCGACGTTGCGTGGGACATCGTTGTTCGCGCCTCCAACAAATTAGGGCAGGAGGAGCAAGCGTCTGCTCTTGTCAAATAGCGCCCTGCGCGCGGCCATGCTCTCGTGAACAGCCTATTTCGCAGTCACGGCCTTCAAGCTTCGATCCGGGCAATGGCAGATTGCAAGCTTTACTCAGGCTCATCCGGACATCCGAACTCCGCGTTTCCGAATCTTTCCCCGCACCACGAATCTGGGGCGAACGCGACCTCGAAGTCCGAAGCCGAGTGCTGATAACTGTGAATTAGCGATGTGGGCCTTTCGTGACTGCAGGGGCCGTGCTCCGCCTGGTCTTGGCACCGACGACGACCTTCGCTGGCTCGGCCGCCGACAGTTTCGATAGAGTCAGCATGTGCTCAATGTAAAGCCGCACTCGCTGTTCGTGCACAAGCGGGTCATCGCCGAATCCATTTTCGTCACAATTGGAAAAGTGCAAGATGTCAGACGCTTGGATCTTGTAGATCTTCACGCCCATCCTGGCGCCTAATACTTGGCACATCCAATAGTCATCGACCAACCGATACTCCGGATGGGTCATCGGGTAGCTTGCAGCGTGCCGGAAGAGGTGCATTGACGCGATTACACAGTCACCAGATCCGAAGTCGACTGTAGTTGCTGGCATACTCTCGTCGAGAAACGTAATCTGGCTCTCGGTCTGCCAGGCGCTCTCGGGCGAATCGATCTCAAGGCGATGGGGACGGAGCAGGTGCCCGCGGACGCAGACCATAGTCTTTGTGCCAAGCCGTCGATGTGCATCGAAGAGTGTGCGAACAAAGGTTGGATGCGGAGCGACACTGTCGCCACACACAAGCAGCACGTCGCTTCGCGCGAGTGCTGGCAACGCAAATCGCAACCCACCGTGAATATTGTCACAGCCGATTATTGTTCTTACACTCAGGTGTGGTCGTACTCCCTCAACTATTTTCGCGACCGCACGCGAGTCGTTAGGGCCATTGTTCCAGATCACTATCTCGAAATCTGGTGCGTTCTCTTGCATCGCCAGGCCGGTCAACAACGGTCGCAGGGACTCTATTTTCGCTCCGGATTCAATGAGAACTGTAAGGTCGAAGCGGCGAAATTGCCCTAGCTGTGATTGCGGCGTCGGGAGCGAAAGGTAAACAACGCTGGAACGAATGCTTCGTAAGAATTCCTCATCCGAAGCCACTCGCTTCCTGCGTTCCAGAAGATAATCATGCGCCAGCCTCAACTTGGTGAAGTCCGTCAGAAGCCCATCAGCGTTTCCATTGTGGTAGAGTGGATAATCTTCGCCCAGGTATTCAGCAACGCCTCCCACATTGTTTACGCAGATAGGTGTCGCCCGCGCCAGGCACTCAACGATGACTGTGTTCGCTGGTGCATCAATCAAGTCTACGAAGACGACGCTTTCTTGCAATAGCGCGTCATACTCCACGTCCGACACCCGAGGGACCAGCTCGACGGATTCGTTGACTACGACGGCACGGGAGTGGATGGGCCACTTTGGCGGTATCAGGAGCTGCTTGCGCCAGCCAGGAACATGTAGGTCGTAGAAGGACTGAAAGTTGCGCTGGAACTCGCCGACGTGGAGAAGCCGAGGTGTTTCTTGCGAAACGAACCGATCCCAGTCGAACTGTGGAACCTCGCTCGACGTGGCATAAGGAAGTACACACACCGGAATTCTCACGCCATTTGTCAGTAAGAACTCGCGGGCATAGTTTGAAAGCGTCCAAAGGCCCCGACAAAATGGGACACTGCGAAGCCAAACCTCCGATTCGATAAGACGAGCTAGATCAGGATAGCGCCGCAAATTGTGATGAGGCACCTGATGAATGACTCCAACCCAAGGCTCTTCAATTGCTCCATGGTTGTGAAAGTGTTCTTCAACCGCGCTGACAAACAATGTCCCATCAGGACACGCTAGATGACGCTCGACCAATCGCTCGACATGTTTCCAGCCATCCCGATGTTGCGGCCAAGCGTAGCTTCGGCCTACTCGCAGCTTCGGCCTCGCAAATTTCGCTATCCCATCTCTGTTCCGCATCTGGATTGAGCCCTCACACTCCGCCTTCACGTTGGGAGTACTTGGTTGAATAGCTCAGTGTTTACGAGTTTTCCAGCGTCCGTCCCGGGCCGGCTCGAGCTCAATCGATCGGTGCGATGGTCCTATGGCCATTGAAGGTCTCGATAAATAAGTGATTGGAGAGCGAGGGGATTACTTCACCTCAACGGGCGGGGATCTCAGTCATCGCTGAATGAGAGATCGGGAAAAGGTTTCTTTGCGCCTGACGGCCTTCCTTGAGCATTGTCGCCGCAGCGTTGCGATAACACGTTTTCGAAGTATCTTATCGTTTTTCCTAGGCCCTCAGTCAACGAAACAGCTGGCGACCAGTCGAGCAAGCGACGCGCCTTGCTAATGTCGGGGGTCCGCTTCGGCGGATCGTCCGAGGGCAATGGTCGAAATTCGACGGGAGATCGGGATCCGACAAGTTCGACAACTGTTTCTGCCAGCACTCTTATTGTGCACTCATGCGGGCTCCCAAGGTTAATCGGAGCGACCGCCGACTGAATCTTCATCAGCTTGATCAAGCCGTCGACAAGATCATCAACAAAACAGAATGATCTTATCTGAGTACCATCGCCAAAAATCGTAATGGGTTTGTTCGTAAGTGCTTGAACAATGAAACTCGGCACGACGCGACCATCGTTTGGCTGCATCCGCGGTCCATAGGTGTTGAAAATGCGGGCGACTTTTGTGGCAACGCCGAACTGTCGGCGATAGTCTGAGAACAACGCTTCGGCGCAGCGCTTGCCTTCATCATAGCACGCTCTGGCGCCGATCGGATTGACGTTGCCCCAATACTCTTCCGGCTGCGGATGGATCGTTGAGCTTCCGTACACCTCGCTTGTTGAAGCCTGCAGGATCTCCGCCCCGACCTTGCGAGCTAGGTCGAGCATATTGATCGCTCCCAGAACTGCCGTCTTAGTCGTTCCTGTTGGATGCTGCTGATATTGGGCCGGCGATGCCGGGCACGCGAAATTGTAGATTTCGTCCACATCGACGTGCAGCGGCACACGCACGTCGTGCTTGATGAGTTCGAAGCTACGGCTGCCCATGATCGCTTGAATATTAGCTTCAGAACCCGTCTGAAAATTGTCTGCGCATACCACCTCATTGCCGGCTTCTATCAACCGCTCGCAAAGGAACGATCCTATGAAGCCAGCTCCGCCGGTTACCAAGATGCGCGTCATATGAGCATAGCCATTTAGAAGAGTGTCTCCGCCAACGGCAGATATTTGCAGAGGCTTCGCAACGCCGTTGCGGAGCGCCGAGGCGTATGTGGGCGACCGAACGTGCGCCGCCTAACGAAACGCAACTCTCGACATCGCGATAGTTTCGTTGGCAGTTTCCAGCCCAGATTCCGGACTTAGAGAATAGACCTTACAACGACCCGTTGATGTGTCAAGACTTGAGAAAACTGTGCGAGACGGATCCGTCTTGGTCGTTGGGTGGAGATCGTCGGTCGGCAACTCGTTTGATCAAAGACAGCAAAAGGTTCGAACGGCCGCCGTAATGATGTTAGAATCTCTGCGTTCGCAACGGCTGCAGATTGGAGCGGAGTTCATGACGAATGGACGGCGATTCGTAATCTTGTCTCACGATCGGAGTGAGGCGTCGGTGCTTCGACGCTTGGTGCGAGAAGCGGGCGTGCAAGTGTGTGGCGATCTCTTCGACAGCGATCCAAGTATTCGAGCGGAGGCGGCAGCAACCGTTGGACTGAAGCCCTATTGCTCAGGAGACGACGGCGCCGCCTATTTGAGCGAATTTGGTACAGATGACAAGGAACCGGCCGGATTCGGGTTGTTGTACGAGCATGCGGCGCGAGGGCCTGCGTCCACGGCTTGGGATTTTGTCCGCAGTCGGCAAGACATCCCGATAGTGCATCTCACCTCGGATGATCTGCTGGTAACCTGGCTGAGGGCAGAGATCGAAAGAAGGTGCGGCGATACAATGAATACGCGGCCGACGGATACGCCCTCATTCGAGGTGGACTGCGAGCGCCTGGCGGAGTTCTTCGATCGCGTGGTTGCGAAGCGGTACTGGGTTCGGCTGGTTTTTCAAAGTCACCCCTTCTTGGAAATTTCCTACCGCCAGCTTGTCCGCGACCGCTCGACCATGTACCGAGTGCTTAAGCACATTGGAGCTGGAGCCGGTTCAACCGATGTTGCTCCGGATTGGTTGGTCGAAATTCGCGCTGAACAAATCATGGCTCAGCGAGTGATCGCGAATTTCGACGAAGTGTGTGCTTACTTTCGTCACAGCCCTCATGATGTCTATTTTCGCGATCGCCCTGCGGATGGGCAGGTTGCTGCACGCGCCGGCTTTTGCCCTCGCCCCTTTGAGTCTCTCGGCATCGACGCACAGGGGAAACTCAGAGTGTGCTGTGAGGATTGGCTCACCACCCCCATTGGTGATATTCGCTCGGGCGGCCTAGCGGAGCAGTGGAATTCCCAGACCGCAGTTGCAATTCGCGATTCAATTCTCGACGGTAGCTATCGGTTCTGCGATTCCCGGCAGTGTCCAGATCTTGTGAAGGGAACATTGCCCGCGTTCGAAGCGCTGCCCAAAGGATTTCAACGATGGGTGGCAGAAGGTCGAACAGTGATGAGCAATCTGCCGGCCACTCTCAGTCTCGGGTACGACCCGACCTGCAACTTGAAATGCCCGACCTGCCGTAGCGACTTCATCGTTTTGAAGGGTGAAGCATTCCAGCGTGCGTTGGCTGTGCATCGTTCGGTGGTGTCTGAATTGCTGCCGGCAGCGCGCCAGGCGATAGTCACTGGCCACGGTGATGCGATCGCGAGCCGTATCTATCGTGAGTTTCTTCGCAATCTGGACGCGTCGAAATTTCCAAACCTGAGGATCATCGTACTGTCGAATGGTCTCAATTTTGACGCGCGTATGTGGGAGACATTCAGCGCGGCCCACTCCGCTATTATGGGCGCCTCGATATCCGTAGATGCCGCAACACCAGAGACCTACAAACTTAATCGCGGCGGCAGCTTTGAGAAGCTGGTTGGCAATCTGCGATTCCTAGGGGAGTTGCGCCGCTCGGGCAAAATTGATTTTCTTGAGATCAGCTTTGTCGTGCAGGCCAACAATTTTGCAGAGATGGTGGACTTCATAGGCCTTGCGCGCGAAGTTGGATGTTCATCGATCTTGTTCATGAAGCTAATCCGCTGGCCAGGTACCTTCAGCGAAACTGAGTTTGCGAACCGGGCCGTCCAAGAGTCAGATCACCCGCTACATCAGGAGTTCCTTGAGTTTCTGCAACAGCCGATTTTCGAAAGTTCTGATGTCGATCTCAGCAATCTCTCCCATCTACGCACGCCGGGACCGTGACCCCTTGGACATGGATTTTCCCACAATGCGTCGGCCCAGGTTGGATTCCAACGATTCCTCGTCGCGCGCACTTGTTCCTATAACGCCATTCCTATTGCTTTGCTCTCCACGCACCGGTTCCACTTTGCTAACTCACGCACTTCGCGAGCATCCGGGAATTCGCATGTACGGCGAGGTCTTTCAGGATGAGTTGGATGCACGGCGAGAGGGGCTGGGTTTCCCCAATGAAGTGTTTGAAACCGGAAGTGACGGGGCGTCATATCTCTCGAACAACATCTATGAAGAGTGCGCTGGCGACGATGAACTCTTCGCTATCGGGTTTAAACTTTTCTACATGCAGGCGCGCGAACCCGGTGCCCGCACAGCGTGGCGCTATCTGATGCATCATCGGAATCTGCGCATTGTTCACCTCACGCGCGACAACTTGCTGGAAGCATTTGTCTCGTTTGTTGAGGCAAGAGCTAGCGGTCGATGGCTGTCTGAGGTCGACAAGTTGCTTCGGGGCGCGCCCATGCACGTCGATACCGATGAGTGTCTGGCGTTTCTTGATCAGATTTACTCGTACCGCGGATGGGCGAACCAGGCGTTCTGTCAGCACCAGGTATTTGAACTCTCGTACGAGCGCCATCTGATTGCGGACTTCGGCTCCGCAATGACGCAGGTTCAAAAATTCCTCGGCGTACCACCGCTTCGCCTACCTGTGCTCCTTCGCAAACAGGGTACTGCGCCCATCGAGACGCGGGTCATCAACTTCGATGAAGTCAGGCGCGCGCTGCGGCACACGATCCATGCGATCAAGTAGCCGCGCAGCGAGAGTGAACGCCCACCGGCGTTGCGATGAATCTTTCGTCCCTACCTCGTCACTTCTGGACCGTGACTCCGTGCTCACCGCAGTGCCAGCAGCTATAGTTGAGCGGCCACTCCTGCCGAATTTCAGCCCAGGCGGTCGATCGTTGCGGCCATTCGTAGTCACTGAGTGACGGATACGCACCAAGTGACTTCAGCACCGGAGCCGAAGGCACGATCGCTCTATGCGTCGCGGTTGTCGATTCGCCGGCGAGTACCTCAAGCGCGAGGCGGGCTATCAGACCTTGCGTCGCAACGACGTCGGCGTACCCAAACGGAAGGAAATGCTCGTGGCAGCCGTCCGCAAGCCTTAGTGGCGACTCGTCTTCCCAACGGGCGACTTCTCGTACGAACCGCCCGTTCGGCGAAAACAGACAGGCAAAGCACTTACCCATGAGCGAGACCGCGTGACCCGCGGCAGCGTGACCCTCGACCCAACCGGCGACAAACCGAACGCTGTTGTTGCGCGCCCACTCTGCTAGCGCCAGCTCGTCAGGCCACGAAGCAATGGTGCTAACAATGGCATCGGCCCGGAGTTCTTCTGGTTTGTCGGCGGCAACGCGCTGCCATGTCTCGGCCAATCCTATGATGCGAGGCGCTGTTGGGATGTGTTCTTGCAATCGTCGCGCCAGCTCGACGGCTTTCGGGCGCTCCACGGCGCTTCCCCCTAATGCATGGCGCGCGACGTTGTCCCAGGAGACCACGTCTGGATCGATAATCGTGAGCCAACCGACGCCGGCGCGTGCCAGAAGCTCGGCTACGCCGCCTCCAAGCGAGCCACAGCCTACTAGCGCGACATGTGCGTTGGCGATTTCTGCACGCAAACCATTTCCACCGCGACTGTGAAGCCATTGGCGATCCGCACGGTCAACGCGCAAGCGCGCAATGACATGAGGAGATTCCAAGACAATGGCCACAAGGAGCGGTCCCGCTGCAGTCGCAAGCACAAAGATCAAAATGCCCCCATGCAGCACCACCTTCTTTTGCTCGTCATTCAGCGAGGAAAAATCATGGGGAACCTCTGAGAAGTCCTTTGCGTCAGTAATAAGCGCATCTACGAACGCCAAGGCCGATATGCCCCTGTGCTCCAGCCATGCGCTGAGTTCAGCGGGAGTCCCGGCAATCACCCACCGGTCGTACAGCTTGGTCGCCGTAGCATTCGATCTTCTGTCAGCGACATCTAGAAGCGACCACGCGCGCAAACCACCGCTAACCCAACGGTGGCGTGCAGCAACCGGATCTTGCCCAGCAATGCGAGCATTGCGCTCGACAATCTGCAGCAATGCCCGAAGGACTTGATCGATCGCCTTCTCGTGAACAAGGGGCATGCTTCTTCGCCCCGGTTCAAGAAAGCAAACCCTTCCGTCCGTCTCCACATTGTGCCAGGCGGCGCGCGCGCCCGCAGGCTCCACCATCCTCAAGATCGGCGTCCCATAGGGCGCGTCGGGACCAAGAAGATAGTGTACCCTAATGGCCGAGCCGACGAGCTCCCAACCCAGGGCCTCACCTTGACCGAGCTCTTGACCTGTCAGCTCCCGGTGCGCAAAGCCCCATCTCTCAAAACAACGTGTGTGCAGACGTTGCAATGATGGTCGCAGCGCCGGAAATAGCATCTTAGCCGGCGCGAAACCCACCCCACGGCAGGTCGTCCCAGTCGCCCACGGGGAAATGTACCCCCGGAGAATGCGGTCGGGCCAGACGAAGGACAGCAAGGCTTGCATCGAGCGCTATTCGCGCATCTTCATGTGTGACCAGCTTACCAAGTCGATCAACAGCACTCTTTACGTGCACCTCAGCAAGAGCTTTCAGCCCGATCTGCGACGTCGGCATTTCGACCATAGTCATGAGTTCCTCCGTCAATGAGTGGCGCAACTCTACGCGAGTGCTTCATCCTACTCAATGCCATAAATATTTGATACTCAGTCGTGACTGAAACTCACAATAGCGACCTAAGGAATCCGCGTGATGACCGGTTTGGATTGGCCAAGGTCAACCGTCCTCGTGGCAGGTGGCGCTGGGTTTGTGGGTTCGACACTCGTCCGACGACTCGTCGACAAGGGTGCCCGAGTCGTTTCTTTCGACGATTATTCAACGGGCTCTCCGTCCCATTTGCCAAAGAGTAGGCAAGTCGAAGCCATCAGGGCGGACGCGCGCGACCGGCTCAAAGTTCTTGAAACGATGCGCGCGCACAGGATCGACTATGTATTTGATTGCATTGGCGATACTTTTGTACCCGAAGCATACGAGTTGCCCCAACGCTTCTTCGAAGTGAACCTAGGAACTACTCTCAACATACTAAGGGCGGCGCATGAGGCAGGCATAAGGCGTGTTCTCTATGTGTCCTCGACGGAGGTATACGGCGAAACGACCACCGAGCGTACAGATGAAAACTGTCGACTGCATCCCGTGAACACATATGCCGTATCTAAGCTGGCGGCGGACCGACTTTGTTACACCTATCACTTGGAGCACGGGCTCCCGGTACTCATTGCGCGGATTTTCAACTGCTATGGTCCGCGCGCAACGCATCCGTATGTCATTCCGGAGATCATACGGCAGCTGAGTTACGGTGGGCAGTTAGAGCTTGGCAACACCAGTGCAGAACGCGACTTCACATACGTTGACGACACGGCACGGGCGTTGATCGCCCTAATGGAATCCGATGTAGCTGATGGCGACGTGGTCAATGTTGGGTCAGGTGAGGCGCATTCCGTCGCTTCGCTGGTTACTCGACTTGCGAGAATAATGGAGGTTTCGAATGTCGAGGTCGAGCGGGACCCCACGCGCCTCCGTCGACATGATATCTCGCGCTTCTGCGCGGACAGTGGCAAACTTCGGCGCGCGACCGGTTGGGAGCCTCTTGTTCCCATTGATGTCGGGTTGCGGCGGACTGTCGACTGGTTTCGCCAAAATGGCTGCTGCTGGCACTGGATGAGATCTGAATGATCAAGCATCTGCCCGTCGCGCGGCCATACTTTTTTGGCAAGGAGCATGAATACATCGATCAAGCGCTCCACTCGATGCAGATCTCCGGCGCGGGCGCGTTTGTGGACCGGATGGAGGACCTCATCGCCAAGGCAGCCGCGACGCCACATGCGATTGTGGTGTCCAGTGGTACTGCGGCGCTTGACTTAGCGTTCGAGGCACTTGGGGTAAAACCAGGTGACGAAGTGATCGTGCCTGATTTCACTATGTTTGCGCCGGTTGCTGCTTTGTTGCGTCGAGGGGCGGTTGTCGTTCCCGTTGACATCGACGCAACGTGGAATCTTGACCCAGGGCGTGTCGCAGAAGCGCTGACGGCAAGGACCAAGGGAATTCTGATGGTGCACACGTACGGACATCCAGCCGATGCGACGCGGATTTGCGAACTCGCGCGCCAGCGGGGAATCTGGGTTGTCGAGGACGCGGCCGAGGCGCTGGGCGCGAAGCTCGGTGGGCGCGCCGTGGGTTCGTTCGGCAACGTTGCGACGTTCAGCTTCTATGCGAACAAAGTCGTCACTTCGGGCGAGGGAGGTGCGGTCGTCACACGGGACAGCAGGCTTGCGGCACGCCTGCGCGCATTGCGCAACCTCTGTTTTGGCGATGGATGGGCGCAGCGCTTTGTACACGACGGCATTGGCTTCAATTTCCGGCTCTCGAATGTGCTCGCGGCGATAGGGTGCGCTCAGCTTGAGCATCTCGACACGGCGCTTGCAAGCAAACGTCGTACGGCGGTTTACTACCGCGAGCGCCTTTCTCGTATAAGAGGCCTCATTCTACCGCCGGATTCGTCACGCGTTCTTCATTCATATTGGGTTTTTGGCGTGCTGTTGCCACACGGACATGATCGCAGCGAGGTGGCAGCTCGGCTGGCCGAGGCGGGGATCGACACGCGCCCCTTCTTTCACCCGGTGCACAGCCAACCTTGTGTCCCAGCCATGCAGGGAGCCTTTCCAAATTCTGACATGCTAGCGGAACGCGGTATCTATCTTCCTTCGTTTGTCGGTATCTCGAAGCAAGATATCGACCGCGTCAGCGACGCGCTTAAAAAGGCGCTTGCAGCGTAATCTGTGCGCCCTTCGGCCAGCCGGCCAACATGTGTTCCACATAGAGCCGCACCCTTTGCTCATGCACGCTCGGGTTATGGTAGAGCGCAATGTTTGGATCATCTGCACTTTCAGTGAAGCGAAAAATCTCCGGTGCCTGGATCTTGCGGCAACTCACGCCGACTTCGGCACTCAGGACATATGAAAGCCAATAGTCATCCACGAGCACATATTCGGGGTGCGTCATCGGACGAAGAGACGCGCGCCGAAGAAGGTCCATTGAGATTACGAAATTGTCGGCGTGAGCGAAGTCCACGGTACACTCTGGAGCGTTTTGATCGTGGAACTTCATGTGCTGTTCACGTTGCCACACCAGTTCTGGGTTATCGAGATCCAAACGATGGGGGTGAAATACGTGGCCGCGCACGCACACTGCAACCTCACGGCCGAGTCTTTCGTGCGCGTCATACAATGTTCGTATGTAGTGCGGTTCGGGTAGGACGTCATCGTCACAGATCAGCAGCACGTCACTTCGTGCAATCGCAGGTAACGCTAGACGCATAGCGCAATAGAAGTTCTCACTGGAATGGATAACTCGGATCGGAAAATCTGAACTCAAATCTCGAACGGCCGCATCGACGAGAGGTGCATTTCTTGAGTCGTTATTCCAGATCACCAATTCGAACCTGGGCGCATCTCTCTGGCAAGAAAATCGATTAAGCTGTTCTCTTAGGCTATGAAGCCTCGCATAGGCAGTGATAAGCACCGTCACGTCGAAACGCTCAAACACTCCCTGTCGCGAAGGGGGGGTGGGTAACGAAATATAGACTGCGCTAGATTGCACGCGGTCGATGAAATCCTTGTCGCAAGGAGCGCTTTCGCGGCGATCGAGGAGGTATTGATGCGCATCGCGCACGCGCGCCGTGTCGCGCAGCAGCGCAGCGGCGTTTCCCTCATGGTAAAGTGGATAGTCCGGGCCAAGATATTCAGGCACGCCGCCTACGCGGTTCACGCAGATTGGTGTCGCTCTCGCAACGCACTCTACGACTGTGGTGCTTGCAGTTGCATCGCTCAGCTGAAGGAAGACAGCGCTTTCGGCGAGCAACTCGTCGTACACATTGTCGGCAACTGGGCGGAGGACTTCGACCGAATCGTTTGCTCGCACCGCGCGCGAACGAACTGCCCAGTCGGTCGGCTCAAGCATTTGCTTTTGCCAGCCCGGCACGTCGAGGTCGAAGAATGCCTGAAAGTCGCGCAAGAATTCGCCGACGTGTAGGAGCTTGGGGCGAGCGCGCCCAGAAAAGCGGTTCCAATCGAATCTCGGGACGTCTTTCGACGATACATACGGAAGCACACCAATTGGTATTTGGACGCCACAACTTCGCAGGAAATTTCTAACGTAGTCCGTCAACGTCCATATGCCTAGACAGTAGGGCTCACTGTCCCGCCAAGCCGCCATTTGCAACAGGCGCTCGACATCGGGGAACCCAGGTAGATCATGGCGAGGCGCTTGGTGCACGACGCCCACCCATAGCTCTTGAATTGCACCATCGTAGTGAAGCCGATCCTCAACGGCACTGACAAACAGCACACCCTCAGGACATGTAAGATGACGCTGCACAAGCGCTTCGATCCGACGCCACCCTTCCCGATGATGTGCCCACGCGAAACTGTCGTCCATTCGCAGCTTCGGGAGCCAACCACGAGTTTTTGGGATTCTTGCAGCAGGCATTCTGTATTGCCAATCTGGAATGTCCAATGATACGTGCTTTCTTGAAAGCGGGCAATGAGGTGGATGGCATGATCTGAGAGACCCTATGGGCGCACGGGTGAAGTGCAAAGGGCGTGTCAACCTCAGTGAGGAATAATCTTCCAGGATGAGCGAGACCTTTAACAGCAACAATAGCTCAGCGAGATCAGAACTACCTCTACAAAAGAGAGCGTTATTCTATGTTTTTGACCGTGGTACGGGCATAGGGCATTTACGTCGGCTTTCAACTATCGCAGAACAAATGCAGGGGCGCTTTGCCTGTCTCGTTGTGACCGGTCACCGGGCGGCTGCACATTGGTTCGTTCCCCAAGCTTGTGAGTATGTGCGGATTCCCAGTTGGGACGGCCTACTAGGAGCCAACGCCCGCTACTGGGGGCGTGCGCCGTTTGTGAATATGAGTAAGGCGCAGGCGGTCGAGTTTCGGACAGAAATTCTCCGCGGAATCGTCCGGGGTTTCAAACCCGACGCGATCTTCGTCGACCACCTTCCGCTGGGCGCCGAAGAGGAGCTCGCAGCAATTCTTCGAGATGCGCCTTGTCGCAAGTATTTTGTTACTCGAGGCGTTCTCAACGAAACCGAAAATCTTCGCCAACTGATCCTTGGCGGAAAGGCGGGTGACTATCTCAGGGTGCACTATGACCGCGTGTTCGTCGCGTCGGATCCCCGCGTCTTCGATTTTTGCCGACAATACAACATCCCCGCTGAAATTCGCGAGAAGGCGATTCACGTGGGATACGTCACACAGAAAATCCCATACGAACAGAAGCTCAAGACTCGCACAGCCCGAGGAATCGGGGTCAGCGACATCTGGGTGGTTGCGTCGGCGGGTGGGGGCCAGCATGGTGAGGAGTTGATCGAGAATTGTATTGGCCTTGGCAATGAGTATCCCGACATTGCATTTGACATCGTCATTGGTCCACGATCAAAGCTGGCTTCGGCCGACCCAATCTGGTCAGCATCCACGCAGGGTCGGCTACGAATTCACAAGGAGGTGCCGCACTTGGCTCAGTTGAACGCCAGTGCAGACATCGTAATTTCGGCCGGCGGTTACAACACGCTGCTTGAGGCCGTTCAAGGTAGTGCGGACATCCTTTGTTTTCCGTCGCGCAAGAACACGCGCGATGAGCAATATCAGCACGCTGCGCGGTTGAAGAAGTTTGTGAACATTGAGGTTTCGACGGAGGTGCGTGAACTCGTGCCGTTATTTGACAAAGCACTAACGTCGTTGTTGCAGCATCGGCGTGGCGATAGGCGTGGGGAGCTATTGCTCGACGGCGCCGCCAACATTCGGAAAGTGGTCGAGCAAGATCTCGGGTCGACCTCTTTTGGTGACAGTCCCGCAAAGGAGGACTCGGAATCTGCATGAGGTTTGCGACTATCGGAGTCGTTGGTGCAGGCGTGATGGGTGCGGGGGTCGCCCAGTGCCTGGCGCAGACTGAGCACAGTGTTGTTCTAGTGGATGTTTCTCAGGAAATTCTGGAGCGTGCTCGAACGCAAATTGCCAGAAACTTGAGATTCGGAGCGCTGTTTAATCCTGCACTGCGCAGCGCCAACCACTCGGAAGTGCTCGATCGAATCGATCTCACTGTGAACTACGAACGTCTAGCCAACCTTGACTTCATTATCGAGAACGTCACAGAGAGTTGGGAGATCAAGCGGGCTGTCCACGCCGAACTCGATCGGATTTGCCGGAAGGAGTGCATCCTTGCCGCTAACACGTCGGTGATCTTGATCGCCAGTTTGGCCGCCGCGACGCAGTGCCCGGACCGCGTTGTGGGAATGCATTTCATGAACCCGGTTCCACAAATGCGCGCAGTCGAGGTCATTAAGGCTAAAGATACGAGTGGTGCGACGGTGGAGAGTGCCACGGAAGTTCTGCAGCAAATGGGCAAGTCTGCAATCGTCGTGGGAGACAAGCCTGGCTTTGTCTCAAATCGCGTACTCATGTTGGCGATAAACGAGGCCATAATGGTTGTGCAGGACGAAGTTGCTGAGCCCGCAGTCGTTGATGAGATTTTTGTGAAATGCATGGCCCACAAAATGGGGCCGTTGGCTACTGCGGACCTCATAGGCTTAGATACGGTGCTGCGGTCGCTTGAACTACTTTGTCAGTACTACGGCGAGCACAAATATCGGCCGTGTTCGCTTCTGAAAGATATGGTTGCCGCAGGCCTTTACGGGCGCAAGTCGGGACGAGGGTTCTTCAGATACGCAGGGCAAGCGCGGTGACACTGGACGTGCGGGCTCGAATCCAACGATACATACGCATTGCCGTCGGTAGCGACATCAACGATGAGGACGATATCTTCGAGTTGGGCTTAGTGGACTCGCTTTTCGCACTCGAGCTAGTGACGTTTGTCGAAAGTGAGTTTGGGGTTGTTGCCGAGAAGGAAGACCTTGACATTTGCAACTTCTGCTCAATCGCAGCTCTAGTAGCTTTCGTCGAGGCCAGGTGTCAGAATGATGAAGACGCAGGCCGAACATGGACATCAGACTGACTGACTCGCAACGTGCTTATCGCGAGACGGCACGGCAGTTCACGGCCCGGGAGCTTGCCCCTTGGGCAGCACGCATCGATCGCGAAGGGGTGACACCGCCTTCAGTTCTGAACGTGATTCGCGGCTGCGGGTTCCTGGGCGCAGCACTTCCGCAGGATAAGGGAGGGGGTGGCATTGATGAGGTGAGTTACGGAATCTTGACGGAAGAAGTCGGGAGAGTCTGCTCGTCCACTCGAAGCCTGATGACGGTGCACAACATGTCCGCCCAAGCGATCGCGCGCTTCGGCGACCACGAGCAACAAGAGCGGTGGCTGCCGGACCTTTGTTCGGGTCGAAAGGTCGTCGCATTCGCACTAAGTGAGCCGGAGGTTGGCAGTGCGGCTGACGCGATCGAGACCAAAGCGACTTCGGATGGTAACGCGTTTCGGGTGAGTGGAACAAAAAAGTGGATCACCTATGGTCTGATCGCGGATTTGTTTGTCGTTTTCGCGAAGCTTGAGGGAGCACCGATCGCACTTGTGGTGGATCGCGATAGCGAAGGGCTTCGGATCGAGCCTGTGACGGACATCTTCGGAGTGCGCGGGTCAATGCTTGCGCAGTTACATTTCGACGAAGTGCGAGTCCGTAAGGAACGGCAGCTCGGTCGCGTGGGAATGGGAATTCGCTTTGTCGCGAACGTCGCGTTGGATCACGGAAGGTTCTCAGTTGCATGGGGCAGCACCGGCATCATCCAAGCGTGCCTCGACGCCTGCGTTGCCTATAGCGAGCAGCGGCGCCAGGCAGGCCGCAGGCTTAAGGATTTCCAGCTTATCCGGCGTCAATTGGCGAACATGTTGGTTGATCACACGGCTTCTCGCGCACTGTGTTATCGCAGCGCCTGCCTTCGCCAGCGGCGCGCTCCTCAAGCCACGATGGAAACGTCACTGGCGAAATACCATGCTTCCATGGCAGCCATTCGGGCCGCCACAAATGCGGTGCACATGCACGGCGCAAACGGTTGCAGCGGTGAATACCCCGTCGATCGTTACTTGCGCGATGCTACAGTTTCCGGGATTGTCGAAGGAACTCACGAAATTCACCAGCTTGCATTGGCGAGTTATGCACTTCGGCGTCCTTACCTGGACTGAAGGGTTATTCAAGCCGTGACTGAGGCCTCCGCTGCATTCAAAACTGACTCAAAAGAGTGCAAGCAGATTAAGTGCGTCGTCTGGGACCTTGATGACACTCTGTGGCAAGGCACCCTGCTCGAGGGAGATGATCTGGTCGTGACGGACCTTGTGCGGCACACTATCGTCGAGCTGGACTGTCGCGGCGTCCTACAGTCGATTGCGAGCAAGAACGACCCCGCTGTGGCATGGGACAAACTTACAGCGCTCGGTCTCGACGAATACTTTCTCTACCCCCAGATCAATTGGGGTAACAAATCAGACTCGCTCCGAACAATCGCCGAGAAGCTGTCCATTGGGCTCGAATCGCTGGCCCTAGTTGACGACCAACCGTTCGAGCGCGACGAGGTTTGCTTCCATCTCTCAGGGGTGACCGTCATTGACGCTGCTCAACTCGGCGGTTTGTTGGATATGCCCGCCCTGCACCCGCGTACGCTAACGAGTGAATCTAAACAGCGACGTCGTATGTACCAAGCAGACATCCGACGCAAGGATGACGAAGTGAAGTTCGACGGGGCACGGTCTCAATTTCTGGCCACCTTGCGCATGGTGGTAACTCTGCGGCGTGCCACGGAAGAGGATCTTTGGCGGGCGGAGGAGCTTACGACGCGGACCAATCAGCTCAACTCCACTGGCCGAACTTATTCGCGTGAGGAATTGCATGATCTGTTGCAATCTGAAGAACACACCTTGCTGATCGCGGAACTGGAAGACCGGTATGGCTCGAGTGGCACCGTCGGTCTCGGGTTGATCGAACGAGGTTCCGCCAGCTGGCTCTTGAAGCTGCTGATAGTGTCGTGCCGGGTCGTAAGCCGTGGCGTTGGCAGCATCATGCTCACCCATATTCTGAAGTCTGCGGCCCGTTGCGGAGTCCGATTGCAAGCTGAATTCGTGGACACGCAGCGAAACCGAATGATGTATATCACGTACAAGTTCGGCGGATTTTATGAGGTCGGCCAGCGAGATGCGGTCACGTTGCTGGAGCACGCGCTAGGCGAGATTCGACCATTCCCTCCCCATGTCACCGTTGATTCGACGGATCAGTTGGGTGCACCGCATACCGCTGAGTAGATGTAGTCTTGCCGGCAAGTCCGCGAACGCGGGCGCGCACTTCGGATCGTGTAAAAGCACCGGCGGCGAAGGTGACCGTCGTTCATCCGTATTCGAAGCCGTCTCTATCGACAACTCAGACCCCGTGCCTTAACTTGACGATCGGCGTATTGAGAGCAGCAATCCGGGGTGGCACATGATGGCTTTGCAATATGTTGTGAAGACCTTCCGCCGAGACCTTCAATCTTATTTGCAGCTGCAAGATGACTTACAGCGCTTTGACTGCGCCAACATTCGGCTGTGTGTGCCTGTTGACGATCTCGCCGCCTTCTCACGTATTGTTGCGGCTGACGTGGAATTGGTCAGTTCTGAGCAAGTGCTTGCCTCCTTCGGCTTCCATCGGGTGCTTCCCGAGAGCTGGTACTCGCAACAACTGCTCAAATTACTACTCGTAGCCTCGAGCACTGTCGAAACATGTTGGGTTCTCGACGCAAACACGATTCTCCTGCGACCTCCACCGCGCGCACACGACGATGGCGGCCGCATAGTCCTCTCGTGTGACCGCCCAACCGAAGAAGACCGGCAGTGGTACGCTTCCAGTGCGCGGTTCCTTGGTATGCCAATCTCCGGACCGCGCATGGCAGCGGTGAACCAGCCACTTAGTCGAAAAGCTGTGCGCGCGCTATTGCGCTTTGTTGCGGTGCGAACCCGCTGCCATCCAGTTTACGCATTAGCCGGCAGCATGCTGATCGGGCAATTCCGCCGCGAGCCAGTTTGGACTGAATTTGGTCTCTATCGCAGTTTTGCGACGCACGTCCTGCCCGCCTTGCACCGGTTCTCTAAGGTTCGCCGCACCGTCTACTACCGGCATGAAATCGAGGGCCGGGCATTTGACCAATGGCTTTATCAGGTCAACGAACGACGCCCTGCCATGGTCAAGGTCTATGCGCGCCGGCCGACAGGTGCGATCCCGCCAACCAGACTCAGCGCCATTTGTGATCGCATCAGGCGGGCGAGTCGTTAGGCTGCCGTGCGGCAGGTCTGGCGCCATCGTTTGGTGAACTGCCGGCTGCAAATGCGCGCCGGAGCCTGTCGCCAAAGAAGGGCATGACAATTAATGCTGCCATATTGAGCAACGCCCCGCGCGGCGCGTACTCAATCGGTGCACTTCTACGGTGAGTATGTTGAAAACCCTTGGGGGTTAACTCATTCTATACATGTCACATTAACGCCGTAACCCAGCAACCCAAGCAGTCGGCTCTCCATGGCAGACCATTCGCTCCGAATAACACTGAACAGCACCGAGTCTCGAACCCGCCCATCCTTATAAATCAAATGGTTTCGGATTATCCCTTCCTGCTTGACGCCTAATATCTTCATCGCGGCTCGCGAGCTCAAGTTATGAGGGTCGGTGATCAGTTCCACTCGATTCGCTTCAAATCGGTTGAAGGCACACGTAAGCAACAGCAGCCTGACCTCCGGGTTGATCAAAGTGCCTCTCGCATCCGGTGCATACCAAGTGGATCCGATCGCGAGCCGCCGGTGATCCGGCACCAGGTCGTAGAACCTTGTTGTGCCGATGATCCGATGGTCGCTACGTCGGTGAACGGCGAAAGGAAGGTGCTCGTCGTTCGCAGACCGCTCCATCGTATAGTCGAACCACGGGTCGAAATCCTCACCCGCGCCGTTGAAGTTGATTGGGAAGTAGGTCCAAATGCTCGGGTCCTCGGCCGCTGCGGCGCGCAGCGGCTCTCGATGCTGTGGGCCGAGCGGTTCCAACACAACGGTCGGGCCGGACAAGCGGCTGGGGCGAGCAAACTTCTTCAATTGGTGCTCCTGCTAGAACACTGGCGGCCTTCGGGGAGGAACGCAAACACTGCGAGCTTAGCGCGCCCGCCTGCGTATGAGATGCGTGGAAAGTTCCTCAAGGAAGCCGCTAATGCCGGTGAACGCTATGTCCGGGTACAAATAGAAAAACGGTTGCTCGATCTCACCCCGAACTCTATCCGCCACCAAAACCGGAATTGCACCGGCGCCTTCGAGCGCCAGCACGGGAAGCGTGCACAGTCGGATGCCACCGAACTTTGTGCGCTTGAATACTGCGGCGCCAGCCCATGCCAGAACGCGTTTGCCTAGCGCGGACGGCGTGCGGAGCCCGAGTTGCCCCGGCTTTGCGTGTATCGTCCAGCGCAGGTGGTTCGGCAAG
Source organism: Alphaproteobacteria bacterium (assembly GCA_013140995.1). Classification (GTDB taxonomy): domain Bacteria; phylum Pseudomonadota; class Alphaproteobacteria; order Micropepsales; family Micropepsaceae; genus SZUA-430. The sequence goes on from JABFRX010000017.1 coordinate 29,478, forward strand.
CAGCGAGAAACGGGATCGCAGCCTTGTTCACGGTCACTTTTTATTTCAGCAATATAGGCAATTGTGGAGTCCCATACCTCCTTCAGCATCGCACGACGCAAATACTCCTTGACGGCTGCTGCCTCAACTCGCGCGCCGCACCGCGCTAGCTCCTCACCGGCCTCTTTCAGCTCATCCCCCGTTAGGGTGACAAAAGGTTCGCAAAGGTGGCTGGTGAGCTCTCTGTAAAGGTCACGAAACTGCGCCGGAGATAGCGAGTGAAGCCGATCAAGCGTGTGATACCTGACGATGAAAATCAACGACTTGAACAGTGAAACAAACCGCCCCTCAGGGTTGTTGCACTCGGGATCGGGGGCTCTTATTGCAGCCTCCCTTAGGGTGGCAGTCATATTGCTCGGGTTGAAGATAGCCGACATGGCACTGGTGTAGTCACGAAGCGCGCGTTGTCGTAAGACGCCTTTGGTGATCTGCGCAGCCTCAGGCAAGCGATCCCTCAAGAGCTTGCGATACTCAATCAGTTCGACATAATCCTGGAGTTGCAGCACCTCGATCCACCGCGCGAGCGCTTCTCTATAGGCGTTGATGCCGACCTCTGATTCGTTCGTGAGTTCACTGAAGCGCGTTCCGTCGGAAACGATCGTGAATCGTGCGAGAGGTTTGGGCAGTTTGCGCTGGTCCTCTCGATAGAGTTCCTCAACGGCCGCAACGATTTCATAAAGTCCGAGGATGAAGTCGACATCAGAGAGGTCGGGTAGAATGCCGCGAGTCTTCAGTGGGCATGAGAATTTGTGCGGCAACGCTGGGATGGCCATTTCGATCGGGGAGCCGGCCGAAATCCGGAGCGCTATTTCATTCCGAAGAGCTTGTCGGGAGCAGGTCTCAAGCCCGCCATCCCGAAATTGCCGATCGAACAGAATCTCCGTGATGAACTCAGAAGCGCCCGCCTGAGACGGGTGAGTGAGCCCATAGCTTGCATGGTTCCTCATTGCCCGGAGCCTAGCGGCGCATGCACGTTCATGTGCGAACGCCGATGCCGAGCGCCGCAGCGAGGGAATGAGGCTCTCGGCTACGGCACGTGAAGCAATTGTCGTCGATTTAGACCAGAACTCATCGTTGTCATAGAGTCTAAGGCCCAAGTCCTTGGAGAGATCGGCCATGAAGTGGGAGCTGATGACAGCTTCCTCAAAATTGTCGAGGCTGGCTCGATAGTTGAGTCCGTTTGGATGTCTTCGCACATTCATAGTTCGCTCCCTGCGCACACAGAGATCATCAAGCTAGCGACTGTGAGATTCCCCTCGCAAGATGACAGAGCTGGGCATACCCAGAGGACCGCCGTCGACCGAACCCAAGAAGCCGCCAACGTTCACCTAACCCTTCCTTCGTTGCATTGTGTGGGTGCTAGTGAGAATTCGCCCAGAAGCGCTGAGGGAGTTGAGTTTACCTACGCATCGATGACGAAGGCTGCGCCCGCGTACCACCGCGCGGTAAAGCGAAGCCTTTCGGACCCTATACGTTCCTCCTACCGCGCGCTATGTTTGTTGACAACAGCAGATGCTACGGAGCCAGAGATTCTATGTCCTGGAGGATAGTTCAGCCCCACGTAGGGAACAAGTGGCAAAGAGATAGCAACCCTCTCCTTCATCCAATGAATCAGCGCAAGTTCTTGGCTAGAGACAGTCGAATTTTTTCGATTGGTAGCTGCTTCGCTTTGAACGTGAATAGATGGCTGCAGTTTCAAGGTTTCTCAGTCCCATCCGTCACGTGGGGCATGCACTACAACACCCGAACGATCCTCTACGAACTACAGCGCGCCGCGGGAGTTCAGTTGCCGAGTTTCGACTGGGTTGTGAGAAAATCCGACGGATCCAAGGCGTATGTCGACGCATTAAGGCACTGCATCGATGCAAGCACGCCGGAAGAACTCGCAGGCCTTAAGGCGGCGGTTAGCTCAGAAACGCGCAGGTGCTTTGAGGCGGCCGACAGTTTTCTAATAACTCTGGGGCTGTCTGATATCTGGGAAGTAGACGTAGGGGGTCAAATGATCGCCCTGAACCGAGCTCCGTATCAGGACGCGCTGTCCAGCGTAGGCCCGTCGCAGCAAGAAGCGTTCAATCGATTCTTGACTGTGCAAGAGTGTACGGAGGACATAGTGAGAATTGTCGATACGATAAGGAAAAATAAACAACCAAATATACCGATCGTTCTGACGGTCTCGCCGGTGCCCTTGAAGCATGCGAGTAGATATTGTCACCCGCACATTGCAAACAGCCGGTCGAAGGCCACTCTATTGTCTGCGGTATTCTCGTTCATCGAACGGGACGCCTGCGACCAACCGGTGTCTTACTTCCCATCATTCGAATTTTTCGATACAAATCCCTTGAAAATCGACTTGTGGCAGCGTGATGGCCGGCACCCGACAGCGCAGGCTATCTCCTGCGTTGCAGAACACTTTGTTAAAGCCTACTCGCTCGCACACGTGGAGATAAAGCCAGGCTTCTCTGTGCCGATCTTCGATTGAGGAGAGCGCCGATGTCGGGCGAGCGCGCGCCGCCAAATGGCCGTTTGGCGGTTCAACCGGTGACCCTGGAGGACTATCGCGCGTTGGCACGCGAATCCGTCCCCCTCGACATATTCGACTATGTTGATGGCGGAGCCGGTGATGAGGTCACAGTTCGGGCCAACCGTCGCGACTTTGACGAACTCTTGCTGCTGCCGCTGTGTCTGCGCGACGTGTCGTCGCCAGCGCTTGCCGTAACGCTGTTTGGCCAAGAGATGCAGTTCCCAGTTGGGTACAGCCCAACGGCCCTTCATCAGTTAGTGCACGTCGACGGTGAGTTCGCAACAGCACGTGCGGCAGCGGCTCTACGCATTCCCATGATCGTCAGCGTGATGTCCAGCATCCCTCTTGAGGAGGTTGTGACTAGGTCCGACAACAACACGCTCTGGCTGCAGCTCTACTTCTTCAAGGATCGCGAATTAACAAAACACCTCGTTCGGCGGGCTGAACAGGTTGGATGCAAAGCAATCGTGATCAGTCTGGGGTGCCCAGTGCCGGGCAGAAGGGACCGAAACTTGCGCAACGAGTTCCGTTTGCCCCAGACCGTCTCTGCTGCAAATTTTCGGCGTACCGAGCGTACGGACTTCAACAGCCCCATCCATTCGCTCGAAGGGGCGGAATTAGATTCGTCTGCCACCTGGCAGGACCTGCTTTGGCTATGTGATTTCACAGTTCTGCCAGTCGTCGTCAAAGGACTCATGAATCCACGCGACGTAGAGCCGACGCTGAAATGTGGAGCCTCGGCGATCATGGTCTCGAACCATGGCGGCAGACAACTGGACACGACGGCCTCGACGATTCGCGTGTTGCCCGAGTTTTCTGCAGCGATTGCGGGGCGAATACCTCTGTTCGTCGACAGCGGTTTTCGGCGTGGTACTGACGTGCTGAAGGCCATCATCCTTGGCGCGGATTGCGTGTTTCTAGGTCGGCCGGTGATGTGGGCGCTCGCAGCTGCCGGCGAACAGGGTGTGTCCGCAATGACGACTCTGCTCCATAACGAGTTGCACGTAGCGATGCAGCTGACTGGTTGCGCTTCAATCGCTGAGCTTCGCGCACAAGGGCAGAGCCTCCTTCGTCAGTCGCGGCCCTCTTCGGTTCATGACGACTAATCGTCAAGAGGACGATCACCGTCCTCGTTGCGCGATTCGAACACGTTCATTGCCCACGCACGCATCTCCCTGGATGCATCGGCCCACTCCCACAGGCCATTCGTCCCAACGCGCACATGCCGATCAGGATCAAAGTCAAACTTCTTGAATTCCTGGTTGCGCGAATAGTAGCGGCGGTCCGCGACTGCTCCGTGCCAAAGATGAAGGACCCGTCCGGGGACATGTCCGAGAGACCCTTGACAGATTTCATGCACTCTATTCGCCCAGCGTGCGAAATGTTCGGCATACTTGTGTCCGGAGCCGATCATTGCAGCGATACATTGCGAGTTCAGTGCCCCCGCGAAGACGTGAGCCATGAGGTGATCAGCGCTGCCGGTCAGACACGCGTCGTACAGGCCGCATTCGGTAAGTAGATCCCGTCGCGCTGCCCACGCAAAGCCGGTGTGGCCGTGCAGCCTGTAGACGGCGTCAAACGCTAGAGAGCGGTCGCGCGCAAACGCCGCGGCGAATGACTCTACGCACTGCTCCCCGTCCTGCCCCTGCCCCCGAAACTCCAGGAGGCCGCGTGGAAGGCGGATGCTGCTGCTGAAAGGCTGGACAACGGCGAAGCGCTCCAATGCATCGGCCGTTCGCTTTAGCCATTCATGATCTTCGAAGAGGAGATCACAATCGAGCCAAGCTACTTTGGTGCATGACGTAGGCAGATTGGTAGTCCCGAGGTTTATCAGCCGCTCCTTCTGCCATATGAAGCTATCGCCGCGGACCCGCACCACGTTGTGATCCTTGCCCAACTCAAACTCGCCGTCGCTCCGCGCTGTTTCCACAACAAGTAACTGCGCCCCCATCGATCTGAGTTGCGTGGCAAACAATTCGAAGTTGTGTCTTTTGGTAACATATCGACAGGGGTTGAAATAGGAAGTTACAATCCAGATGCTATCTACCATGTTTATACATCGGTAAAAGTCGCCGCTTGAGGCGTTAGCTTTAGGCCGCGCCCCTCCACACTGCAAGGAGACGAATAACGCTGGTGCGCCGAGTATCGATAACTGCTGATTACTGCTGGAAGTCGATTGGCCCTGTCGGGGGTGCGTGTCCGATAAACGAACATTGTCGTGGAGCGATCACGCGAAAGGTGTCGATTGCAATACGACGCTGTGGCTTTGGATGCTTGCATTGCCGAACATCTTCCGCCAGCGCACGCCGACAACACCCGGCGCACCTGCGCCTCCGACTTGAGGCACTCTGTTGGGTGGGGCGGCAAGCTTCCGAGCTCTCCGGAGAAGACAACGCGCTGTGTTGCAGCGCTCGCGACGTCGCTCAATACCCGCACCGTCCGCTGGCGTCCCAACGAGAGTGCGATGACTTACGTGATCAGATCCGCTTGCAGCCGTAAATGACACCCGTGCACGGAGGTCTTGGTGGTTTGCACCGGGTCGGCCTGGTAGTGGATCGGCGAGGCCGGGAGGCCAGATTGTAAATCTGGTCGACCTCGACGTAGAGTGAAAACGTCACGTCGTGGCGCATAAGTTCGAAGTTCGGGCTCCCTATCAGTTCGGCAATATTGCGCCGCGCCCCCGTGTAGAAATTGTCTACACAAAGGACTTCATGATCAGATTCAAGCAGTCGGGCGCAAAGGTGAGACCCAATGAAGCCTGCTCCGCCTATTACAAGAACCTTTGCCATTGCGCCCCTGCGTTGCAATTCCGCCGATTGGCCTTGGACTGATCGAGTGCCCTATCGGCTTATATTGAATTGCGATGCTTTGCCGAAGGAAATCTCACTGATCCGAAGCTTCCGCCCGGCAGGAGATGCGGGCCGTGGAGCGAAAAGTCGAAGATCATCGAGTCGCACCCCGCGCACCGCTGTGGATGCAGCGCAACGGCTTGGAGCGGCTGTTCCGTGCTCTCCGAGCCGCGTTGGCGCAGCTATCTCGTGCTGGCGCCGCAATTTGTCTGGTTTGCCCCGAGACAAGTCCTTCGAAACACTCGCTATGCTCGCACTCATAGGCGGTGGGGCTCCGGCGCTAATGGAGAGTAGGATCGGCGCATGCAGATACGTCCTGTAATCCTCGCCGGCGGCAGCGGTACGCGGCTGTGGCCGTTGTCGCGCGACGCGGTGCCGAAGCAACTGCTGCCGCTTGCCGGGGAACAAACGTTGCTGCAGCAAACTCTGGCCCGCGTTACCGGCGGCGCCTTTTTGCGGCCGATGATTGTCTGCAACGAGCGGTATCGCTTCCTCGTCGCCGCGCAAGCGGGCGCCGACAGCACCGACATCGTGCTCGAGCCTGTCGCGCGCAATTCGGCAGCGGCCGCGGCGGTCGCAGCCCTTATCGGCACGCGCGACGGCGACGATACGCTCCAGCTGCTTCTACCCGCTGATCACGTCATTCGCGACACGGACGGGTTCCGTCGCTCGGTCGAGGTCGCAGCGCGCCGCCGCTAACGGCTATTTGATGACGTTCGGCGTCGTACCCACGTTTCCGGCGGAAGAATACGGCTACATCCGGAGCGGCGAACCGATTGCGGACGCGCAAGGTTGTGTGAAAGTCGCGCGCTTCGTTGAAAAACCGAAAAAAGCCGAAGCCCAGGTGATGATCGCGGAAGGCCGCCACATGTGGAACAGCGGCATGTTCATGTTCCGCCCGCAAGTGTTTCTAGCCGAACTCGAACGCTTTGCACCGGAAGTCTTGGCTGCCGCGGACGACGCCGTCACGCACGCGACGCGCGACCTTGGTTTCCTTCGTTTGGGTGGCACGCGCTTCGCCGACGCGCCTTCGACCTCGATCGACTATGCCGTCATGGAACGCACGGCGCTGGCCGCTACCTGCCCGCTCATGGCCGATTGGAGCGACCTCGGCTCGTGGTCCGCAATTTGGGACGTTCTGCCACGCGACGCCGACGGCAACGCGGTCACGGGCGATGCGCTCGTCAAAGACTCACGTGGCTGCTTGGTGCGTGCGGAAGTGAAATTGACCACCGTACTGGGGCTGGACGACGCCGTCGTGGTCACGACCGGCGATGCAGTGCTCGTGACCACCCGCGAGCGCGCGCAAGACGTGCGCGAGATCGTCACCGCTCTGAAGGCGCAAGGCCGCAAGGAAGCGACGGAGACCGTGCTGACCTACCGGCCTTGGGGCACCTACAGCAGCATCGATTCCGGCCAGAACCACCAGGTGAAGCGCATCACCGTGCATCCCGGCGGAAGCTTGAGCTTGCAGATGCACCACAAACGCGCCGAGCATTGGGTCGTGGTCAAAGGCGTCGCCAAGGTGACGCGAGGGGAAGAGATGTTCCTGCTCAAGGAAAACGAATCGACGTACATTCCACCGGGCACGAAGCACCGGCTCGAGAACCCCGGCGAAACACCGCTCGATATCATTGAGGTGCAATCGGGCAGTTATTTCGGCGAAGACGACATCGTCCGCTTCGACGATCGCTACGGCCGCACCGGCAAAACCGACTAGCGTCAATAGGTCGCCGGCGACTTCGAAGCTCAAACCAGCCAAGAGGCGATCACCTTCCACTCCGAAAACACTTCGCCACCAGCGATCGCGACGTCGCGCGCTTCCGGCTCATCTCAAAAAAACCGTTGAGGCCGCAAAGCGGGCGGCGACCCGCCGAATCTGGTGATGCATCGCCCACTGTAGGTCGCCGCGACTTCCTCAACGAGCCGGAGACCAGTGCATTGTGGTTGTCGGGCGGTTGTTCGATGCGCCGTACACAGGAACAAACGAGAAAGTGCCAGAAATTCTGCCAATCGAGACGATTCGAACGGTCACTATCAAGCGTGCCTGTGTTCGGGAGTCGATTAAATAGCCTTCCAGCCGCAACGCAGCAACTCAGCCGCCTCAGCCTCATTCACCCAGATCGTCCGGTTGACGATTCTCACCTCGCGTCCGGTGCAGGTGTTCACCCATTGAATGTGCGCATCAGCAGTGCGTAGCTCGATCGTGAATCCACGCTTGCGGTTCTCTTCTGCGTACAGCATCCTGTAATAGCCGAGGAAGCCGGGCTCGGGCGTAGCCTTCAGCCATTGCAGGGCCTGCGCGGTGGAGTCGACCTGGTCGTCATGTTTGGCGTTGGGGAAGGCCGTAAGCTCGTGCAGATAGTCGTCGAGCCACGGCGCGTGTTCAGGAATGTAAACGAAGCCGTTCTCGATCGTAGCGGTTTGAGCGTGCAGCCGCATGACCTTGTCGCCGGCAGGCTCGATCCCCTTGACGCTATGCAGGCCGTCGACGAGGAGTTCCTGGATTAGCTGTGTACCGGAAGCGCGGTCCTCGATGAGCACGACCGTTGCGTCGAACTGGCTTGCCGTCTCTTTGACGGTGCGCTTCAAATCGGGGTAGTTCATTTTTCGGCGGAGCACGTGGAGCAGGTAAATATTCTTGCCCCTCAAACCCCAGATCGTGATGGCAGTGTAGTCGCTGAGCTCGGTTGCTTTGTTGGCGGTGTCGATGCTCATAACAACTTGGTCGAATAAGTCGGGCAGGTCTTCGGGCTTGTAGCGCTTGAACCACTCGCGCTTGACCATGATGCCTTCCGGCGGAGTAGGGACTTGAAGCCACTGTGCGGAGAAGATGCTGGAACCCACGTTGCGCTGGATGCTCTTGAGGGTGTCGAGCGATTCATGGGCGGGGTGGAGCGCTTCCCCTTGTTTGCGAATAATGCGGACCCGGCCGAAGGCGTTGTGGAAAATATGCTCCTCGTCTTCTTGGGCGATGGCGGCAAGATTGAGGATTGTCCAGCCGCCCATCGCAGCTAGGTGGTCGGTCAGGTCGCCTTCGCTGAGCCGCTGCATGACCACGACGATCCGTCCCGTCGCCTTGTTGTTGAGTCGCGAAAACAGCGTGTGGCTGAACCAGTGATTAGTCGTTTCGCGAAGAACCTTCGACATCGCCTCTTCGGGCTTCGTCGGGTCGTCGAGCACGATATAGCCGGCGCCGCGGCCCGTTAGGACGCCGCCGACCGAGGTCGCCTTCCGAAACCCATGCAGCGTGGTTTCAAACTCGGCCGCGGCCATGCGGTTTGGCGAAAGCAGTGTCTGGGGGTAGAGCTCCCGATACCAGGGGGTCTGCATGATGGTGCGCGTATCGCGCGAGAACTTCTCCGAGAGGTCCTGGGCGTAGCTCGCGCAGATGACCTCGGCTGCCGGGTCATGGCCCAAGATCAGGGCCGGGAACGCCACCGACGTGATGATCGACTTCAGCGAGCGGGGCGGCAGGTTGATGATGAGCCGAAGAATCTTGCCCTGGCGGACCGCTTCGAGATGCGCCGCGATCAGGTCGATCGTCCAATGAGGCAGGAACGTCGCGCCGGGGTTCAACTCGTAGAAAACCTTCTCGATGAAGGCACTGAAGTCGCGGCGCAAGATCGCCCGCATTTGACGGTTAAGCGATTGGGTCATTGTCGTCGTCCTTCTCGATGAGCCGCATGCGGGCCTTCATGTTTTCGATGATCTTGTCGTCGCTCTCGGGGGTGTCTGCTTTGGCGGTGTCTGCGGAGGTTTCTGCAGGTGGCTGCCAGCGGGAGCGGGTCTTGAGCCAAAAGATTTGGGCAGCGACGTTGCCGGCCTTCGCCGCCTGAAACAGAAATCCGGCGACGAGGGCGTTAGCTTCGGCGCCGCCTTCGTCCAGTTCCCGCCGGAAATGTTTGCGCAGGGTCTTGGGCGAACACCGGGCGAGCTTGGCGATGTCGTCTTGCGGCAAGCCGACGATGGCGAGCTGGCGCACTTTTGCGCGCAGCTCGGATGTTGGCTTAAAGGGGGCACGAGCCATCGTGGGTGCGGGCCTCAGCTTGCCGTTTTGCGCGCGACGCGTGCGCCAGCGGCACTTCGCTTCGCGAATGTCTCGCCGGTCGCTTCCAGTACCGCCTCATGGCCCGTGAACGCCTGCCAGCGCTTGACGATCACATCGACGTAGGGCGGCGACAGTTCGAGCCCGACGCAGACGCGCGCTGTGATTTCGGAGGCGATGATCGTGGTGCCAGTGCCGAGGAACGCGTCGTAGACCACGTCGCCGGCGACGCTGTTGTTGACGATCGGCCGGCGCATGCATTCGACCGGCTTCTGCGTGCCGTGCCCAAACGTTTCTGGAGCGGTCGAATTACCGAACGGGTTGTTGTTGGCGATTTCCCAGACGGTCGTTTGCTTACGATCCCCGGACCAGCGGCTCTTGGCGCCCTTGCGCACCGCGTACCAGCAAGCTTCGTGTTTCCAGTGGTAGTCGCCGCGGCTCAACGCAAAGTGCTGCTTGGCCCAAATAATCTGCGCCCGCAGTTCGAAGCCCGCGGCGCGAAGGCTCTCGGCGACAACGTCGGCGTGCAAAGCCCCATGCCAAACGTAGGCAACATCGCCCTTGAAATGCGCCCACGCAGCGCGCCAGTCGGCGCGGTCGTCGTTGAGCACGCGGCCCGTCGCAACTTTCCGCGTTCCATTACGCGTACGCCACGCCGGATCGTAGTCGACCCCGTAGGGCGGGTCCGTGACCATGAGGATGGGAGACAGGTTACCTAACGCTGCAGCGACCGCCGCCGCATCAGTGCTATCGCCACAGTGCACGCGGTGCCGGCGGTCCAAGACCCACGTGTCGCCCGGTCGCGTGATTGCGCGTTCCTGCACCGCGGGCACATCGTCGGGATCGGTCAGTCCCTCAGTCGTCGGCGACAAGAGCTGCGCTAGGTCGGCGACATCGAACCCAAGGAGACCAAGATCGAAGTCATTCGCCTGCAGGCGGTTGAGCTCCTGCTGTAACAGATCAGGATCCCAGCTCGCCCGCGCCGCTAACTGGTTGTCGGCGATGCAATACGCGGCCTTCTGGGCCTTGCTCCACCCCCGCGCGACGATAACGGGTACAATCGTGAGATTCAGTTTCTGCGCCGCGCGAAAACGGCAGTGCCCGGCGACGATCTCACCAGCCTCGTCAATAAGAATCGGATTTGTAAAGCCGAATTGCTCGATCGAGGCGGCAACCTTGGCCACATCCTCGTCGGTGTGCGTCCGCGCGTTTTGGCCGTAGGGCTTGAGCCGGTCGACGGACCACCGCTCGATATTTGTGGCCGGCCAAGGCGCACGGGCGGTCTCGGGTTTGGGCTTTGCCTTCGACATTACGGGTCACCTCCAAAAGGAAGAGGTGATGGCCGGAATGGCGGAGTTTTCGGAGTAGGGACTTAAGCAGATTTGGCGCTCGGTCTGACCTTTGTGAGAGCGCGAACCCGATCGCGTGTGATGTCGTTTCGCGCAAAAGCGACATTCGTCAGGGTCGCCACGATGCCCGGCATGTCCTGACCGAACAGCTTGCGGCACTCGATCGTCATCGCCTCGGCGTAGGCTTCAAGCCTTGCATCCGTACGCCGGCGCGCCACGATGAACCGGTGTGCGACGGGATCGCCGAGGAGGCTTTCGAAGGCCTTGGCGACGCCCAGTCGTCCGATCTCCCGCTCAAAGGCGATGCGGGCCTGCAATTCTTTGAGCGTGGCGGTTTCTGGCCGTTGCCAGAATCGCGCGATCGCCAGCGTGAAGAGCGCCGCCAAGGCCATATCGTGCTTCATGTCGGGCGGCGACTCAAAGCTCACACCGGCGCGATCGCGATCGGCAACCGCCGCGGCCGTCTGCTCTAGCTTTTCTGCCTCCGCGTCGCGCCCAAACGATCGTTCCTTGGCAGCATGCGCTCGCAGGCTCGTAGCAAGCGAGGCCCAAGTATCGCACTGCGGCGGCGGCGTTCCTGGATGGCTAGGCGTGTTTGTCCGTTGATAGTCATCACGCTTCTTCTTTCCCAATTCTTGCCACACGCCCCGCATTCGCGCGTCGGTGGCGAAGCGGGACACGACCAGCACGGGGACTTGTCCCGAAGACGCGATTTGAACCGCGGCCTGCCGAATTCTGGGCGGCACCCACGAGGGAAACTCGAATTCCAAGTCTGCAGCCGACATCGAAACGTCCCGCGCCAAAAGCAAACCTGACATATTCCGATTCGCGTTTGCTACGAAAGCATGGCGAAATCCTCGCTGTCGAAGCGCGGGAGATTGAATCGGTCGAGACATGTCCGATAAATGCGAGACTTCAGCGAGAAATCCGTCGTGACGACGCGTCACCCAAACCCGTGCTATCCTTTTATAGACGGGAAATTGAATCCGGACCGGGAGCGTGACTACGACGTGACTGTGCCGTGTACCATTCAAAGCGCGCTCTTCCTGTCGCATCACTGTCGATCGCATCGCAGCTCGCTGCGGCGCTTGACGGTTGGAAGCGCGTCAGTTAGAAAACTGTATGCAGTATGCAATAATCGACCGTCCCAATCTAGCGGACACTGTCGCAGACGCCATCCGCGAAATGATCGTCGACGGCCGTCTGGCGGACGGTGAGCGGATCAACGAGGTGCAGATATCGGCGCAACTGGGTGTCAGCCGCACGCCGCTCAGGGAGGCGCTAAACCGGCTCACCGCCGACGGCTCGCTTTTCGCGAAACCGCGGCACGGCTATTTCGTTTCCCCGCTTACGGCGGATGAATTTGTGCAGGTGTACGATCTGCGCCCAATCCTCGATCCCGCAGCATTGCGTTTGGCGGGGCCGCCCAGGCCAGCTCAGCTCGACAAGCTCGAAGCCCTGAACAAAAAGCTCGACGCGTTGCAAAAGCCGGAACGCGTGGTCGCATGCGACGACGAGTGGCACCGCGAACTTTTGGCCCACTGTCCGAACCGCGTGCTGCTGGACATGATCGAAAGCATGATCCGCCGCACGCGGCGCTACGAACTTGCGCTGATGCGCGAGCGCAAGCGCGTCCTGAACGCGGCTGACACACATCGCCAGATCATGACGGCGCTGCGCCGCGGCGATCTCGACCGCGCCTGCGCGGCACTTGAACGAAACATGCGCGAGGGGCGCGAGCCGATTCTAGAGTGGCTCGCCGCCCGGACGAAAAACGGGGGAACGAAGAAAGATGCTGCGGCCTAGCACCCTTGCGGTGGTGTTATTCGCCGCCCTTTTCACCGGCCTCATCGCGCGCGCGAATGATGCGGCGGATGAGCTCCAGGGCATCTGGGTCAGCCGCACGCCGTTCGATCGTCCAGCAGGCGAACTTGTGGTGCACCGAGCAGAAGGCGGCTGGACTGCAGCACTCGGACAACGCCAGGTCGCTGTCGAAATCAAAGGTAAAGATCTCCGCTTCCGCTTCCCCGATGGCCAAGGCGCATTTCGCGGCCGCCTGATCGGCGATCGCCGCATCGATGGCTTTTGGATTCAAGAAGGCGTTTCGGATCAGCCGTTTGCATCGCCGCTGACGCTGCACGGAACCGCGGCCGGCGGGTGGCGCGGTGAGGTACCGCAACTGGGTCTAGGCTTCACGCTCTACCTCAAAATTTTCCGCCGCGAAGACGGCGTCCTGATCGGTGCCTTCCGCAACCCCGAGATCAACACCCGCGGCGGCGCCTCGCGCTTCTATGTGCAGCGTCAGCGGC
>JABFRX010000209.1 GCA_013140995.1 Alphaproteobacteria bacterium
CATCGCCCACGAAGCCACGCTCCGCGCGTTCGCCCGCAAACTCAGCGCCCACCCCTTCGCCCACAACGCCAAACACGATCTGGACCGCGCCACACTGATCGACAGCTACCACTGCTCCCGCTACAACACGAACACCGGCAAACTCACGACGCCGATGTTTGAAGCTGTGTTCGCGCAAGCGCGCGCGTTGCTGCGTTAGGGAGCGGGCGGCACCGCCAACACGTCCGCCGCGACCTTCCCATCCACCGGATTGCCCGGTTGCAGCCCAAGCAAATGCATCACCGTCGGGTGCACGTCGATATTCTCGACGCGCGCGATCTCTTTGCCTTGCGCGATGCCCGCACCCCACGCGTAGAACACACCGTGCATCTCTTCGATCGATGTATCGTAGCCGTGCGACGCGGCAAGCGCGCCGAAATCCGGTGTGAAAGTGTCCGACCAGAACCACGACGTGCCGAGCCAATACGCGTACCACGGAAAACTATCGGTCCCCGCGATGTAGTACGGCGGCTTCACGACCAGCATTAAATCGCCGAGCCGCTTGCCCGATCCCAGCCCCGCATACGCCCCCGGATACTGCCCCGTCCGGTGCACCGTGAATGCATGCGAGTAACCGCTAAGCGCCTTCTCCACGCGCTCCACGCTCTCACCCTTCTCAAGATAGAGATAGACGCTCCCGCCGTCGCCCGCGTCGCGCGCACGAATACCGTGCCGGTTGATGATGCGCGGCAGGTTGATCACCTGATCGACCTTCATCATCCCATGATCGGTGCCGACAATCAGCGTCCCTTCGCGTCCGTCGCCCAGCGCCTTTAGCACGCCCATCAACTTTCCCACGATACGATCAGCCTTACGCACTTCGGCGAGCGCTTGCGGTGACGTCACGCCGTTCACATGCGCCTCATGGTCGGGTCCGCGAAAATAGAGCGCGATCAGCCGCGGCCGTTTCGCATCCGTCCGCTTGAGCAACCCCAACGCCTCGGTCAGCACCGCCTCATCCGACGGCAACTCAGCCCACGGCTTGTATTCGTTCGCGATAGAGGCAAGCTTCCCCTTCGTCTTCGACACGCGGTTCCAAAAATTGAATGCCGCCGCGGGAACACCCTGCCGCTCCGCCGCTTGCCAAACGGATTCGCAACCCGTCATCCAGTCGGCATCAGCCGTCTCAGGCAATTTGCCTAACGTGGGATCGATGAATCCATTCTGCACGATCCCATGCCGCGCCGGCAAACAACCGGTGACATACGACGTATGGTTTGGCAGCGAGAGGCTCGGATAGACAGGGATCAGATGCCGCGACCACGCGCCTTCCTGCTTGATGCGATCGAGCGCCGGCGTCTTCGTCGCGTCCGCCATCGCGGGCGCAAACCCGTCGAACATTACGAGCACCACAGTGCGCTCCGCCGCGGACGCGCTGAGCGGCAATAGCAGCAACATCAGCACCGAAAAAATCGAAACAACACGACTGCTCATGAAATCCCCCTTGAAGTCGCGAGCGCCTGGTACACCGGCATGATCATCTGAAACGCGCGCAGGTCACCGGTCGGCCCCTCGCCCATCTTGTTCATCACGTAAGCACAGCAGACGCGCTTGTCCAAATCCGCAACGACGAGCGAACCACCCCACCCGCCCCAGAAGCACGTGTTCGAGCTCGGCAGCGGCATCGCGTCGCCCGGCAGCCCGTAGCCCATACCGTGCCGCACCGGCAGACCCAGCACCATGTCGAGCCCCTCGATCTGCGGCTCCAGGGCGCGCCATGTCCCCGCATCCGACATGATGCGCTTGCCCTTCGACACGCCGCGATTGGCAAGCACCGTCTGCACCCTCAGCCATCAAGCGTCCCCCAAATCAACTCTGGTTCCGCGGACGGTCGCTCACCACCACCATCGGCCCAAGCCGGTAGCCCGCATCCCGCCGCCCCGAAGACGGCACCCACAAACTCGACACCGCGCCGTCAAGATAAAGCGCATCTTCGCACTTCAACGCATCGCGAAAGAACCGCGCGAACTTGCCAAACGACACAGGTTCCTCGCTGATGACGAAGAAGCCAAGCCCGTCATGTACGCCGACGCCATTGCGCACATAGCGCGAGTCGCCGTCTTGCCCAAACTGCGCGTTGATCGCGCCGCCCGTCACAAGCATCGGCCCCGACTGCGTCGCCCACACCGGCGTGACACCGCTGCTTGCATAGTCCGCCGTGGTCAGAACGCGCGGCTGACGCTTTTCATCGACGAAGAACACGCCGTTCGGCTGCATGTAGAAATTGCCAGATCCGGCCTGCTGATTGAGCGCGTGTTCCTCTTGGCCCTTCGCCACGAAAAGCCCGATCGGCGCGCCGCTCGCATCGAACATCCCCGCGTTCATCGCAAAGACCACGCGCCGGTTGTCCACGAGCCAGCTCGCCTCCAACGCCTCGAACCCGCCGAGCGCACGGCCTTGGCCCTCCGCCCAGACGAGCGCGACCTCCTGCCGCCCCGGCCGGAAGATGCAGACGCTGAACGCACTACCCTCAAACGTGTGCGTCTCGCAAACCGGCGTGCGGATCATTGTGCGGTACGTGAACAACCCCGCAACCAGCAGCGCGACGACCGCGACGTACAAGAAGGCCCGATTGCGCATCTACGAGTACCGCTCCTCAAGCCACGGATCGCCCAAATTGTGATAGCCGCGCGTCTCCCAAAATCCCGGCTTGTCGTCGCGGCTGAACTCGATGCGCTTCACCCACTTCGCGCTCTTCCAGAAATAATAGCGCGGGATGACGATCCTGACCGGCCCGCCATGCTGGCGCGTGATCGGATAACCCTCCCACGTATGCGCGATGATTGCGTCATCCGAAGCGAACGCCTCAAGCGCGACGTTTGTCGTGTAGCCGTCATAAGCATGAAGAATCACGTGCCCCGCCTCCGCCTTCGGCCGCACCAGCGCCATCAAATCGCGCGCCGAAACACCCACCCAATGATTGTCATACCGGCTCCATTTGGTGACGCAATGAATGTCCGAGACGTTCGCCGTCTGCGGCAGCGCGAGCAACTGCGCAAGGCTGAGCGAAACCGGATTCTCGACCAACCCATCGACGGCAAGCTTCCAATCGGCCGCCGTGACATCCGGCTGAACACCCAAATCGAGCACCGGCCAGTTCGCCACCAACCGCTGCCCCGGCGGCAGCCGGTCGAGGCGCTCCGGATCGGTGGTGCCAGTAATATTCCGCGCCGCCTTCGCCCAACGCATCTTCGCGGCCAAAAGCTTCTCGTTGACGTCGTCGCTCATCCGCCACCATTTCGCACGAGGCCCAATTTCAAACAATGCGCGGTGGTGACACCAGCGCCGGACTCATCATCATGTCCCCACATTGCCGAAACAGCCAAAAACACGTTTGTATTCAAAGCCTTGCCGCACTCGTGACAAGAAAACGATGCAAATTCTGCCGCTACGCCGCTACATCGGCTCAAGACCGCCAAAAATGCCGCTACAACGGTGCTACTGACCCGCTACTTATAGCACCCTGCATCGGCGGCGCGTAGCACCCACGTCGCGGAACGCCCAAAGCTAGTCAGGTGTCGCAAGCAGCAATCCACACAATAAGCTACGCACATAGACAATTCACTCAGCGAACTGCCGCAGCCAACCCGTCGCACCCAGCGCCTACTTCACACGCCGCACCAAACTCGGCCGCCATATGCCCAGCACGACGTTTGCCGTCGCCACCGCAAGCAGCACCCACAACGGACCCGTCTCGGCACCTGGCGAAACGGCAGCCGCGATCGCCTCCCCCTTTGGCTGCGAGCGCTTTGGCTGCCCGTTCGACCTCGCGCTGCATCGGCCCCAAGATGCCGATAAGTCCGGCCTCGAAAATCAAGACGCCGCTTACGGCTTTCGCCCAAGCCCATCCTGCGTTCTTGTAGACGCGGCTCGCCGCGAGCGCGATCAAGCCAGCGATCAACGTCAGCCCCAGCGACGGGAAGAAGATCCACGTGGCGATGGAGGCCATTGCGTTTCGGACGGCTGCATAAGCCGCCAAATCAGCGGGCGGCGGCGCGACATAGGAAAGCGCGATCAACGCGCCGTCACCCGCTTGCCCAGCTGCGCGCTCAGGTGCGGCAGGACGGCAATCAGCGGCCCACCACCGCCCGAACAAACGTCAACGATGTGCGTCGCGCCCGCGCGCTTGAGCGGCGGGACCAGAATATCCGCCACCGCCTCCCGCAAAGGCTCGGTCTCAGGCACGGAAAACGTGAACTGCAGATGATACGTGATGAAGTCGCGCAACGTGCGCGGCAGCCACGGCTGGTCCTCCCACTCGAAAAGATGAAGCCGCGCCATGGTTGCTCACCCCTTCTGCCGCATAAGCCGCCCCTTCTCGCGCTCCCAGTCGCGCTTCTTTTCCGTGTCGCGTTTGTCGTGCAGCTTCTTGCCCTTGGCCAACCCCAACTCCACCTTCGCGCGGCCCTTCGCGTTAAAGATGATTTTGAGCGGCACCAGCGTCATGCCTTCGCGCTCCACCGCGGCAGACAGCTTCGCGATCTGGCTCTTGCGCAGCAGCAGCTTCCGCACGCGCCTAGGCTCGTGATTGAACCGGTTCCCTTCCGTGTATTCGGGAATGTAGGAGTTCACGAGGAAGATCTCGCCGTCCTTCGGATGCGCGTAAGATTCGCCGATCGTGGCTTTGCCACCGCGCAGCGATTTCACCTCCGTGCCGGTCAGCATGATGCCGGCCTCCACCACATCTTCGATGAAGTAGTTGTGCCGCGCCTTGCGGTTGTCCGCCGCGATCTTGACCCCGGCGTCCTTATCTTTTTTCGAAGCCATGGGGTCCGATCAGTTCAGCAAGCCAACTTTCGTCATCGCCGCGCGAACCTTCGCCTTCGACGATTCCGAAAGCGGCGCCAACGGCAGGCGCACGGTGTCCTCGCATTTACCCAGCAAGCTCACCGCGTACTTCACCGGCGACGGCGACGTCTCGCAGAACAGCGTGTCGTGCAGCGGCATCAACCGCTCGTGCAGCTCGCGCGCCGTCGCATAGTCGCCCTTCGCGCACGCGGCCTGAAACTGCGAACACAAACGCGGCGCCACATTCGCGGTCACCGAGATGCACCCCACGCCGCCATGCGCGTTGAAGCCCAGCGCCGTGCCGTCCTCACCCGAAATCTGCACGAACTTGGGTCCGCAGAGCGCGCGCTGCTGCGTCGCCCGCGCGACATCCGCCGTCGCGTCCTTCACGCCCACGATGTTGGCGAGCTTGGCAAGCCGCCCCATCGTGTCCGGCGCAATGTCGGACGACGTCCGCTTTGGCACGTTGTAGAGCAGGATCGGCAGGCGCGTCGCCTTCGCGATCGCCTCGAAGTGCAGGTACATCCCGTCCTGCGTCGGCCTGTTGTAATAAGGTGCAACCACCAGCGCCGCGTCCGCGCCCAACTTCTGCGCGAGTTGCGTGAGTTCAATCGCGTGCGCGGTGGAGTTAGATCCGGTGCCGGCAATCACCGGCACCCTACCCTTCGCGATCTTGACCGCAGCACCCACAACCGCTGCGAATTCCTCTTCCGACAAAGTTGGGGATTCCCCGGTCGTCCCGCACGGCACGAGGCCGTTCGAACCCTCGCCGATCTGCCATTCGACGAAGGCTTCGAACGCCTTGATATCCACCCTGCCGTCTCGAAATGGCGTAATCAGGGCAGGAATTGAGCCGTGCAGGCGGGCGAGGTCGAGCGTCATGGGTGTCCAATTAAGTGCCGGGTAGTGACGAAAATTAGACCCGTAGAACGGGCGGAACAAGCCAAGTTAACCGGATCGTTTGCGCGCGCATGTGATATTCGCGGGCTTGGCCGCGCCGGTTCGGACCGGGTAAGCTCGCGTTAACGTCTTGCTGCTTCTTCGGAAAGTGCGCTCGTGACGATGTTCAGTTTGAGTACGCGCCTCGCTGGCGCCGCGATCTTTTTGTTTGCGTGGACGTCGACGCCCGCAACCGGGCAGATGGCGCCAATCGCCGACGATGACGGCGCCCGCCACGTGCGCAGCCATGCCCAAACGCTGTCGGCAAGCGACCTTTCTATGCTCGAGCGCGCGTTCGACTATTGCGACCGCAAGCAATGGGACGCGGCGCGCCAAGTGGCGGCCCAAATCTCGAACCCCGCCGCGCGCGACGTCGTGCTGTGGCGCGCGTTCACGAACAAGGACAACGGCGCGGCGTTCAGCGACCTCGATCGCTTCCTCGCCGGCCACCGCGAATGGCCGAACCAACGTGGCCTGCAAGCCCGCACCGAAGAGGCGATGCCCGCCGACTCGATGCAGCCCGACCAGATCATCGCCTGGTTCCAAGGCCGCGACCCGGTCTCCGGCGAAGGCATGGTCAAACTCGGCGACGCGTATCTCCGCAAGAGCCAAGAGGCGAGCGCCAAGAACTGGATCCGCAAAGGCTGGATCGACGGCAATTTCTCGCTTGAGCGCATGGCCTATATCTCCGCGCGCTACGGCTCGCATCTGACCAGCGACGACCACAAGCGCCGCGCCTCCCGCCTCGTATGGGCCGGCGAATACGGCCAAGCGAACGCGATGACGAACTGGATCGGCGCCGACGTCAGCGCGCTGATGAACGCGCGTATCAAGCTGCGCCAAGCCGCGCGCGATGCGGATGCCGCCTACAATCGCGTGCCGTCGAGTTTGTCCGGCGATCCGGGCTTGTTGTTCGACCGCGCGCGCTGGCTCAGAAAGCGCGACCGCGACGTTGAAGCCCGCCCGCTGCTCATCGCCGCATCCATCAATCTCAACGAACCGCCGCCGGTGGTCGAGGAATGGTGGACGGAGCGCAACTATCAAACCCGCGAAGCGCTCGACGCCGGCAATGTGCAACAGGCCTACCAGCTCGCCGCCGGTCACGACCTGCGCAAAGACGCTGGCGTGCCCTACGCGGAGGCTGAATTCCTCGCTGGTTGGATTTCGCTCCGGTACCTGAACAAGCCCGACCCGGCTTACGACCACTTCCTGCGCCTGCGCGACGGCGTGACCGCACCGATCAGCGTCGCCCGCGCCCACTATTGGGCCGGCCGCGCGGCTGAGAAGGCGGGACGCACGGCCGAATCGCAGAACCAGTACAAGCTCGCCGCGAACTTCCCGATGACCTACTACGGTCAGCTCGCGGCCTCGGTCGTGAACCCGCGCGGCAATCTCGACCTGCCGCTCGCCCGCTCGACGTCGTCGTCGAAGCAAGCTTTCATGGACCAAAGCATGATGCAGGCAATGCAAGCGCTCGCCGACGTCGGCGCCGAGGGCTTGCTGCGCACGTTCGCGCTCGCCGCGGCGGAAGGCTTCACGGACCGCGACCAGTTCGTGATGCTCACGACCTTTTTGCGTGGGCTAAACCAGCCGGCGATGGCACTGCGCGTCGCCAAGCGCGGCCTGCAGAAGAACGTCGCGGTATACGACATCGCCTACCCGACGATGTCCGTCCCCGCCTACCGCGGCAACGGCACGCCGCCGGAGACGGCGCTGGTCCTCGGCCTCACCCGCCAGGAAAGCGAGTTCGACCACGAAGCGATGTCGAGCGTCGGCGCCCGCGGTCTGATGCAGCTAATGCCGGCGACAGCGAAACTCACCGCTCGCCGCCATGGCATCAACTATGGCGACAAAAACGACCTGCTGACGCCGTCCGTCAACATGCAACTCGGCATGGCGCACGTGTCCGATTTGTTGAGCGATCTCGGCGGATCCTACGTGCTCTCGATCGCGAGCTACAACGCCGGCCAAGGCCGCATCAACCAGTGGGTCTCGACCTACGGCGATCCGCGCGCGACGAACGCCGACATGATCGACTGGATCGAACGCATCCCGTTCAGCGAAACCCGCAACTACGTCCAGCGCGTTATCGAGAACACGCAAATCTACCGCAACGTCCTCGCCGGCCGCGACGTGCCGCTGGTGATCCACAGCGACCTGAAGCGCGGCGCCTACACCGCCGTTGCTTCGGCCTCGGCCCAATTCTCATCCTCACCCGCACCCGCGGCGACGCCGGCGGTGAGCCCAGTGCAAACGCCTGCCACCACGCCGGTGGCAACCGGCGCCCAATTCGCCTCGGTCGTCTCGTCGAAGCCCGTCTACGACGATGAGGAAGAAGCCGCGCCGGTCAAGAAAAAGACCAAAAAAGCGACGTCGAAGAAAAAGAAGAAGAAAAAGCGGAAAGCGACGACCAGCTAAGCCCGCGCAAGAACGCCCGCCACCTTGTCCAAATAAGCAGCGACGGCAGGAGCACCGACTCCGTCCGTCCCAAACAGCGGCTCGTACCGGATCGTGCAGTCCGGTTCGCAGTTCTGGGAAACAAGCTGCTTGAAGAACAGCATGATCGGGTCGCCGTCGTGCCCGTAAAAATCGCGCTCCTGCCCAAACGAGCAGACGACGTTGATCGCCTTCACCTGCGTCAGCAGCCCCACCGGCACGCCATCCCGAAAGGCAAACGTCGCACCCGGCGTCCAAACGCGATCGAAATAGCCTTTGAGCATCGCAGGCAAACCGTACATCCAAACCGGGAAGACGAACGTGACGGACCGCGCCTCCGCCAACTGCCGCTGATACGTGGTAACGAGCGGATCGTTCGGCGGCTGTCCGTATCGCGCAAAGTCGCTCGCGCTCAACACCGGCGAAAACCCTTGCCCGTAAAGATCGGCGGCCACAACTGGCCCGCGCGCGCCATCGATAATACGTTGAAGCGCGCGACCGCTGAGGCTGTCGGCGCGGGGATGCGCGAAGACCACCAGGTCCATATCTAGTGCACCGTCGCTTCCGGATCGCGCCCGCCAATCATCATCTGCAGACGCGCGGCGGCATCGCCTTCCGCGAAGCACCTCGCGAGCGATTTGGGGCTGGCGTCGGCAGCGGCTTCAAGGCCGCGTTCGGCAGCGATCTTGAGCAGCCGCTTCGTCTCCATCACGGCAACGGGCGACAACGTCGTGAAGTGCATGGCCAACTGCTGCACCGACGGCTCGAACTCCTGCATGCCGGTGACGTTCGAAACGAGCCCCAGCATGAACGCCCGCTCAGCCGTCACCACACCACCGGTCAAGGCCAGCGCCGCAGCCGACCCGTTGCCGCTGATCCGCTGCAACCGGCCAAGCGCACCGCCACCCGCATTCATACCGACATTGATACCCGGCAAGCCGAAACGCGCGTCCGCGCGCGCGATTCGCACGTCCGCATGCAACGCAAGCTCAAACCCCGCGCCCAGGCACGCCCCCTTGATCGCGGCGATGACGGGAACCTCAAGCGCCGATATCCGGTCATAGACACCGCGCGCCTGCAGCGCCACCTGCTCGACCTCCGCAGGCGCGAAGCCTGCAAGCTCGCCGATATCCATGCCGACCGAAAACGCGTCGTCGCCGCTGCTGGTCAGGATGATCGCGCGCAGATTCTTGTTCACCGCCGCCTCGTCGAACGCGTGCGCCAACTCTTCGCGCAACGTGGTGTCGATCGCGTTCGTGGCTTCGGGCCGGTTGATGGTGAGCGTGAGCACCTGGCCGTCGCGCTCCTGAAGAAGCGTCGCGCCGCGCGATTCACCGGTCGATGTCTTGGTCATGGATAAAATGTAGCCCGACCGCGCGTACAAAAAAAGACGGGCTCTGGCCGCAAAGCCAAAGCCCGTGACGCCGGCGCATTGTTGTTGTTGTTAGTGCGCCGTTTCCTGGAGCCAAAGTCGCGCCAGGCGCTGCGCTTCGGCGATATCGTTCGAGGACATTTGCTGGGAGAGCTCCGCGCGCCATAGGCGCGCTTCGGCCACGCCCTTCATGGCGGCCAGATTGAAGTACTTGTGCGCGCGCACGAGGTCCAACTCCACGCCCTGCCCCGTCGAATAGCACAGGCCCAACTGATAAAGCGCCTGCGGCTTGCCCGCTTTCGCGTCGCCTTCCATATCCACGACGACATCAAAATCGATCACCGCCACCGCCGTCTCTCCCGTCTGTTTTTGCATCGAACACGGTATCGCGTTCGTGCGTTGTTATGAGACAGATTTGAAAGCATCGCGCTGAACGGCACGTTAATGCGGGGCTGAGTTTTTGCTTAAAATCGGCGGCGATTTTCCGGTTAAGCGCAAAACAGCCGGCGCCTGGAAATCCGCTAGAATCATGGCTATTTCGCGTTAAATGGAAAAACGGGGCCACCTTAACGGCAGCAGTGTCCCCGGAAAAAGTCCGGCGAAATCGGCGCAACTTTCGTGCGCGCCTACAGAACAATCCGTGTGCGTAACATCAATCAATTCGTCATGGCTGGGCTTGCCTGCCCGCCGAAGCCACGAAAAACGGCGGCGCAACGGGACCGTCTTGAGTCCTCATTGCCGCCGCCGTGAGTTTGTTCCGGAGCAAGCCCTCTGTCTTACGCCCTGCGTACTAAGCGCTGGGCTCTCGAGGAAATGTTGCTCACCCCGCTTAGCCCGGCCGATCCCCGGCCGGACTTGTCGTCACTATTTCTTCTTCGACTTCTTCGCGGCCTTCGGCTTCGCGGCGGCCTTCGTCGTCGGCTTCTTAGCCTTGCGTTTCGCTGTCATCGGCATCAGAGAGTGCTCCTACTTCAGGGTCAGGAGAGCGCACCTCGCGCCCTCAACCGCCTACATATTGGGCAAATTGGACAAGCGACGCAACACCTGGTGCCGCGCGGTACGCGCAGTACAAACTGAGATCGTCAGGAAACACAGATAAAATAAGCGTTTCATGCAATCGTCCGCACACGGATCAATTCCTGCGACGGCAACGCCCGCAAACTCTATCCACAGGCCAATCTGACGAATCAGCGCGAATCGCCAAGCGTTTGAGTCGCGCTCTAAGGCACCGGCTCGGCCGCCGGCGTAGGTGCGGGTGCAGGTGCAGGTGCGGGTGCGGGCTCGACAGCAGCGACCGGTTCTGGCGAAGGCGCCGCATCGGTCGCGGCCACCGTAGACGCCGGTGCCGCCTTCGGCTTCTCGCCGCCCGCGCACTCCGGGTCGTCGACGGCAAGCTTTGCCCGCCACTCCGCGCCGTACTTCGCCTGCGCCAGCGAAACCACATTAAGGCACCGCGTAGCGGGCGCAGACGGCCGTGCTTCTAACGGCTTTACGACAGCGGTCGCGGCGGCTGGCGCGAACAACGGTTCGGGCGGCGGCACATAGCGCGTCAGTCGCTGGCGCTCCCACTCGGACTTCACCTCGTGATCGCAAGTCGTATCGCGCGGATCGAGCCGGACTTTCCAGTTCTCGCCATACGCGGTCTTGGCGAGCGCGATGAACTGATCGCAATGCGCAGGCGCCACAGCCTCCATCACGGTCGCGGGCCACCGTGTCACGACGGCGACAAAACGGTCGGCGATCAAATAGAGCACGAACAACGCCATGACCCCGGCACCCGCCCACACGGCCTTCCGCGCAAGCTCTTCGCCATGGTTCATCGGCAGCGGCACCGACACAACCCGCGACGGTGGCGCGCTAGGCAACTTCGCGGGCGCAATCGAAGGTTTCGCCGGCTCGGGCTCAGGCTCCGGAACCGGCGCGCCGGGCTTAAGCTTCTTCTTAGGTTTGGAATCGGCAACGGGCACCGCGGCCGGAACGCTTTGAGCGCCCGGCACAAGTTCCTTCACCGGCGATGGCGCCGCAGCGGCCATCTTCACAATCCCCACCCATCTTCCCAATCGAGAAATATAACGCACGAGGGTCGCACAAGGCCGTGGCGCGATTCACACAACGCATGTGATTGCGCTTTTGATCCTTCGCCGGACGGACGAAATGGGCGAGAGCGAACTCGCCTGTTAGGCGAACAAGGGCCCTCAAAGCCCCAACTTCTTCATCACGAGGTCGTTCACCGCCTGCGGGTTCGCCTTGCCGCCGGTTTCCTTCATCACCTGGCCGACGAACCAGCCGGCCATCGACGGCTTGGCCTTCGCTTGCTCAACCTTCTGCGGGTTCGCCGCGATCACCTTGTCGACCGAGGCCTCGATCGACCCCATGTCGGTGACCTGGCGCAAGCCGCGCTGCTCGACGATCTCGGCCGGATCGCCGCCTTCGCTCCACGCGATCTCGAACACGTCCTTCGCGATCTTACCCGAAATCGTGTTGTCGCCGATCATCGAGACGATCGACCCCAGTGCCGCCGCCGACACCGGACTCTCCGCGATCGGCTTGTCTTCCTTGTTCAGCCGCCCGAACAACTCGTTG
>JABFRX010000283.1 GCA_013140995.1 Alphaproteobacteria bacterium
AGGTGGGGCCCAAGGTGCCGTAGGGGTTGTGGGGGGCAAGCCATTGCGTTCGGCGGCGCAGCGGCGGCAGGGTTTTGCCTGCACCGTGAGTCGGAGAGACTGTATGATCGCACCTGCCGCGCCCCGGACGATCCACCTTGAGACACTGCACTTCATCCTGCGCTCGGTGGAGCCCGAAGATGTCACGCTCAAGTGGGCGGCGTGGCTCGCCGATCCGGCGAAGACACGCACGCTCAACGCGAAGCCGCTGACGTTGGCTGTAGAGGACATCCGCGCGTATCTCGCGAACTTCGACCAGGTGAAGGCCCACATCCTCGGCATCTTCGAGCGTGGTACCGGCGCCATGATCGGGTTCTGGGAGGTTTACGTCGATTGGACCCATCGCGAGTTCTTGATCAACGTACTGATCGGCGAGCGCGGGCGGGTCAGCCTTGAGGCGCGCGAGGAGACGCAATGGGCCTTGCATGCGTACTTCTTCGAAACGCTGGGGCTCGACGCGATGCGCTGCTCGGTCGTGGCGTCGAACATACTGCTTGTCCGGGTCTTGTTGGACCATGGCGTGGTGCACGAGCACACGTCGCGCAAGGCATCGGCGCGCGGACCAGAGTCCGTCGAGATCATGCACTTCCGGTTGACGAAGGAAGGCTGGCCGGGCGCGAAGGCGTTGCGCGCGGAACGCTTGCGTGCCGCCCCGATGACGGCCTGAACGCAAAGCGGGCCCTGATCGGGCCCGCCGCTTAGGTCACGAGAGAGTCGTGGTTCAGTTCGTGTCGATCGTCAGATTGACCATTACCGAGTGATTGGTGTTGTCGTGGTCGATGGGCGCGATGTTTTTGCCCGCGAAGTAAGAGCTGTTTGGACCATCGAAGTACCGGTAGCCCAGGCCAACATCGACGCCGGGGGCAACCTCGTAGTTGAAGCCGGCACCCAACTGCCACGCGAACCCGGAATTTTCGACGTCAAACGAAGTGTTTGTGCCGCCGCCGGTAAAGAACTCCGCGCCTTCGAACTTCGTGCGAGCCCAGCCCGCGCCGCCCATGACGTAGGGCTTGATCTTCCAACCCATCTCGATGTCGTACGCGACGTTTGCCATGATTGCGAAGGTCGAGGAATTGGCGTCGATCGAACCTGTGTTGGTGTATGCGCCGTAGAAGGTGAAGCCGTCTTGCCAATCGCCGCCGACATCGTTGCGCCGGTAGGACGCTTCGAGTTCGACGCGCAACCCCTTGACCCAATTGTCGAGCCCCGTGCCGATCGCGCCACCGATGACGAAGCCCGTATCGGGATCGGTGTTGTGGATCTCGAAATAGGTCGGGATCGATCCCGCAACGTGCGAGTCGTCTTTTTGGAAATTCGCGCCGCCGAAGACGCTGACGTACATTCCGTCGGCTTGCGCCTGTTGAGCGGTTGCGAGCGCCGCCACGGCTGTGGTGGCCAACCAGAGTTTTCTCGAGTGCATTTCATTCTCCTGGGATTTGCCGCCTCAGCTGCAGACCGAGCGGCTTATTTGGTTGGCGGAGGCAGTACGTAATGAAAAAGGCCGACGGTCCATGAGACCGCCGGCCGGAAGGGCTAGTTGATGCCAATCGTTAGGTTGACCTGGACGGCGTGGTTTTCGTTGTCCATCGGCGCGTTGCCAGTGAAGTTGCTGAAATACGGGTTTCCGATGTTCGGCCCGACGAAGTAGCGATATCCGAGCCCGACATCGACATCCTGAGCGACCTCATAGTTGAAGCCCAATCCAAGCTGCCACGCGAAGCCGGAGTTATCGGCTGACGTCGAATCATTGAAGGTTGGTGTCACCGGAACTACGCCATCAGTGAACGTCGTGATGAACGCCGCTTCGTAGCGCGTACGAGCCCAGCCCGCGCCGCCACCGATGTACGGACGAACCTTTGTTCCTATATCGAACTCGTACCAAATGTTCGCCATAATGGCGAACGTCGACTGATTTCCGTCGATCGAACCGCCAGTCGTATCTGTCGGCGGCGTGATGGGGATGTCTCCGTCCCTGAACCAGTTGCCACCGATGTCTTGACGACGGTAAGAAGCTTCGAGTTCGACGCTCAAACCCTTCACCCAGTTCGTCAAGTGCGTTCCGATGGCACCGCCGAGTACAAAGCCCGTGTTGGGATCGATCTCGTAACCGGTGACGTTGTTGGTCACACCGGCCTCAACGACCGAATGGTCTTGAAGAAAGTTTCCGCCGCCGAAAACACTTACGTACATATCGCTCGCCGCTTGAGCTTGCGATACACTTGCAAGCACCGCTAGCGCACTCGACGCCAACAAAATCCGTTTCATTCGCATGCATGCCTCCTGACAATTCGTTTTGGTTCCAAGCTGCAGACTTGGGTCTTCGTCAGGCCGAACACTCCACCGGGAGCATTTCAGAGCGAGCCATTCGGCTTCATTCTCTTTGTGATGGGAACGGGCGGTTGCCCCGCCGCCCGCTCACACTTTGCGTCTTAGTCGGAAATGAATCGAGGCCAGGTGAGGATGTCGGGCGACTCGAAGCTTGCCCCTTCCCGATCTGCTTTTTGCAGATCGTCACCGCCGCCGAAGTAGAAACGAACACCTGCACGCACTTCATGCCGATCGTCGTCTTCGAAGCCGCTGTAAACGTCAACGTTCTGGCCTTTGTACTCCACATAGGTCGATACCGGGACCGACTTGCCGAAGAGATACTCAACGCTGAAGTTCCAGTTCCACTCGTCAAAATCGGAGGCCGGACCGGTGTTCGTCGTGTCGCCGTTGAGGTGGCCGACATTCGCGGCGAGCTTTAGTTTGCTGCTCGCATAGTATGCGGCACCCACTCTGACAAAGCCGGCGTTCTTGACTAGGCCGAAGACGGTGTGGTCGCTGTCCAAGTAGCCAATCTGGGCGCTCAGCGTCCATGCGTTGCAGTAATATTCGCCCTCAAGACCAGCGGCGAACACCACGCCGTCGGACGAGCTGGTCGAGCCGACATTCGCGCGACCGAGCGCGCCGAACACGCCGATCGCGCCGACCGACGGATCTTTGTAGTTCAAGTGCACGCCCGCTCCCATTCCGCCGTAGAACGAACCGTCGGGGCCGTCACTAAAGGCTTCGTCCAAAGATGCAGAGCCAAAGATGTCGAATTGCAGATTAATGCGGTCGCTGTATGGGACATTGACCGACGCGCTGCCGTGCAGCGTCGTGTAGTCCAGGTCAAGATCGCTTTCGCCACCTTCGGTCCAACTCTCCGAGGCGAAGCCACCGCCCAAATTCACCTTGCCCATGTACTGGCCAGCGTTGGCCGGGGCCGCGGCGATCACGACGAGGGCCGTCGTCGCGAGCGCAATCGATTTGAAGTTCATTAGTCCCTCCTGAAATATCGCCGTAGGCCACGGAGACGCCTCCGCACCTTCGTCTTCCTCAGAAGGACACCCCGTGGTTAACGAGACCTTAGCGGCCCGAATCTTTTTGGCTAACCGACGCCCGGAATATAGGGAAATCGAGATTCGGGAACACAGTGCCAAGGGCACGTTCGCGCCGATCTCAGCGCCAACGTGCTTTTCGAGTCACAGGCTTAAGACAGGATTCCGGCTTACGGGACGCGGCGTCAGATATTGGCGCCGGCCGCCTTCATCGCGTCGCGCAGCGGCCCGAGATGCTGTTCGTAGTTCTTCCAGCGGCCGGCCGAGCGTTTGTAGACGGGTTGGCGGACCTGCCAGACGCTGGCGGTCAAGACCGTGCGTTTGACGTCTTGCGGGCGGAGGCAGGCTTCGTCCCAGGGCAAGCCCACGAAGTCGATCAGCTTGCGCGAGACCGCTTCCTGGTTTTCGACCAAGTCTTCGTAGTCGACTTCGAGCATGCGGCCGGGCAGCACGTCGCGCCAGTGCTGCATCAGATGCAGGTAGTGGGCGTAGTGGTGGCCGAGGTCGGCGAGGTTGCGGGCGTAGGCGTGCGCGTCGTTGAAGTTTTGCTGCAGAATCGAGATGCAGGTGTCGAACGGATTGCGGCGCGTGTGGATGATGCGGGCTTTCGGGAACAGCGTCGCGATGAAGCCGACGGCTTGGAAGTTGTGGGGCATCTTGTCGGTGACGCGGGTGGCGCTGGCGTTCTTGGCTTTGACGTCGATCGCGTCGAGGTAACGCTGGGCCAGCACTTCGGCTCCGACCCAAGAGAGCTGGCGCGCATTTTTGTGGATACCATCGTCGCGGAAGACGAGGCCCGCCATCTCGCGCTCGCATTTCTTGACCGTCTCAAGCTCGCCTGCGGCGTGAACTTTCGGGTGCGCACCGATGATCGTTTCAGTGAGCGTGGTGCCTGAGCGCGGCATGCCGACGATGAAGACCGGGCGTTCGCTGTCGAGGCCGAATTCGCGGCGTTCGTCGAAGAACTTCCGGGTGTAGGTTTGGCGGAGGTCGGCATAGCTCTGCTCAAGGGCCTTGGTGTCGTATTTGCCGCCCGCCGCTTTGTTCGCGAGATCGTAGTAGCGGAACGCGTCGTCATAGCGGCCGATGTCGTCGTTCATTTTGGCTGCGGCGAAATAGAGACCGCGCAGCTCCTTGGCGCTGGTGTCTTTGCCCGCGATCAGCTGCTCGACTTTTTCGATGATTGGATCGCCGGCTTTGAACTTGCGCGCGTTCGAGAGGTTCACGTAACCGGCGGAGACTTCAGGTGCGGCGGCGATCAGCGACTCCGCCACTTCTTCGGCTTCCTTCGTGCGGCCGAGGCCCAGCAACGCGCGGCTTACGCCGGACTTCGCGCTTTGGCTGTCGGGCTTTAGCTTTTGCAGGCGGTCGAAGCATTTCAGCGCGCGCTCGCCCTGCCCTGCCAGGTTCAGCGTTCGGCCGAGGTTCAGCCAGGAGTCTGCCATATCGGGTTTGATGGCGAGCGAGCGCTCCAACGTTGCGATCGCTTCTTCGAAGCGGCGCACGAGCGAGAGCGCGTTGCCGTAGTTGTTGAGGCACACGGGGTCTTTCGGGCGTGCGGCGACGGCGCGCTCGAGCAAGTCGAACGCCGCGTCATGATTGCCCGCCTCCATGGCGAGCACGCCAAGCAGGTTCAGGGCGTCCGGCTGGTTCGGCACTTTGGCGAGGACGGAGCGGTAGACCTTCTCCGCCTCTTCGCCGCGGCCGGCCTTGTGGTGCTCGATCCCAACCTCGAGCTGCTTTTGCAGCTCGAACGGATTGACGGGATAGTTCCACCCTGGCCCACCGCCCTTTTGCATGGGCGTTCCAAGACCGGGGAGACGGGGCGCTTGCGGATTGGACATCGGGGGGCTCTCAAAACTGACCGGGAATCGTTCACGTTTAGCCTTAGCACAAAGGCGCCGCAGCGGGCTTGAACGGTCGAAATTCTATCCCCATCTCACCCTTGCTCAGCGGACGCCCGGACGGGGTTCGCGGACGAGCAAACAGTCCGGAAAATCCGGCCATTCCGGCGGGTTTTCCTCAATCATCGCTAGACAAAGGATGACCAACATGCGTTTCGATTTTAGCCCTCTTTACCGTTCCACCGTCGGGTTCGACCGGCTCGCCAATCTGCTCGAGACCGTCAATCAGATTGAGCCCGGGGCGGCGAGCTATCCACCCTACAACATCGAGCAGGTAGCCGAGAACGACTACCGGATCTCGATGGCGGTCGCGGGCTTCGCCGACAAGGATTTGAACATCGAGGTGAAGGAAGGCGTTCTGACCATCACCGGCAAGCGCGACGCGGAGGAACCGAAGTCGCATTTCCTCTATCAGGGCATCGCCGGGCGCAGCTTCGAGCGGCGCTTCCAGCTGGCCGACCATATGGAGGTCAAAGGCGCGCGGCTGGAGCACGGTTTGCTGCACGTCGAGATCGTGCGCGTGATCCCTGAAGAGAAGCGCGCGCGTAGAATCGCGATCGGTACGACGAAGAGCGAGCCGAAGCTCGTGGATGCGACGGTCGCGAACGCGGCGTAAGCCCCTACGGGCGGCGCCGGGGTTCAACTTCGGCGCCGTTCCGCCGTAAGCTTGCGGCATGCGGACCCTTGGGACACGACAACCCGTCGGCGTGTTCCGTCGGCGGGTTTCATTCCTACGCTTTGTTACCGTCGAAGAGGCTTCGTCGCGCTCTTGGCTGTGGGTTTCTTCGAGCGAAGCGGCCGGCCACTCTTTGACGAGCGAAACACAATCACCTGAGTTGCTGATCCAGACTCAAAGTGTTCATGTTCCCATTCCGGGTTGGCGTCCATGTGATCCGCACAGCGCACCAAAAATCCCCCTAGCCTGCGGGCCTCAGAAGACGCGACAACGAGCGTTACCTCTCGAAGCTAAAGAAGCTCCTTAGAGTTCGATCGCTGGTAGCCGAACACCTTCAACCTTGCCGATTTCACTGCGGCCTGCTGCTTTTTGAAACTAAGGCCTTCTGTATCAGTAGCCAATTGCCGTCTCGCCACTGATACGAGAGTTCAATCGTGAACAGACGGGGAGGATCACCGGGGTCCATCGACAGACCTTTAAAGAGCCCAGCCTCTATTCGAAGCCGTTCGAGCGCCCGTACCTTGATATCAGCATTGTAGTACCGGTGGTCAGCGTCACCCTCGCCAACCCACGCATCGATCAACGTGACCTCAGCCTTCGATGCGAGTTCGTCCCTTGCAATGGCTTCCACGTCCGTTCGAATGAACGCCGAATCGTTCGAGCACGCAGCGAGAGTTATCGCGCCCAGAAAGGCTGTCGTGACTGTGCGGAGGGCGCTTTGCAACATTTTTGACACTCGATCATTGTTGTTAAAGTCGAGGGCGGTCCAATAAATTTCGGTGACAGTGCACTTAACTTTCCTCTTCCTCGGCCTTCGGGCCGCGTTTCGCGGGTTTGAGGGGGCGGCCGTACTTGCGTTCCAGCTTGCCCAGGAATGCATCGTTTCCGAGTGGACGGCCGATCGTTTCGGCTCGCCGCAGGTTTTCGGATAACGCCTTGTCCTCGCCGGCGCGGATCAGTGCGGCGAAGTCCGCATAGCGTTCGAGGACGGGTGCGCGGTTCGTGAGGCCGTCGTCCTTGCGCTTGAGATGGGCGTGAACGCTCGACCAGGGCCAATCGGCCGCGCGCTCGCACAGCCGCGCGCGCACGGGGTTGAGCGCGACGTAACGAAGTGCCGCGCCCAGGTGGTCGTCGTCCATCGCGACGCAGCCGAAGCGGCCTTGCCAGAAGTGTCCGCTCTTCTGCTGGCGCAAGTGGACGTGGCCTGCGTAGGTGCGATGGACCGGCGCTAGCGCGCGGCGCAGGCCGTCGGCGTCGCGCGGGACCAGAATGAGGTGCACGTGGTTCGGCATCAGCACCCAGGCCCAGACATCGACGCCTGCCGCGGCCGTATGCTTGGCGAGCAGGTCGCGATAGAGGCGGTAGTCGTCGTCGCAGACGAACGTGCGCGCACGGCCGTTGCCGCGCTGGGTGACGTGGTGCGGAAGGCCTGGAAACACGGCGCGGGCGAGGCGGGCCATGGGAGGACACTACCCGCCGGCTGCCGCGCGGTCAATTTAGTGCACTGTCACCGAAATTAAAATCACCACGGCGCCGGGGTGTAAGCTTCGGCGCCGTTCGCTTGTGTCAGAGATTGAGCGTCACTTCGACGACACCGGGTTCGGGAGAGCCGGTGCGTTCGAAGCCGAGTTTTTCGCACATGTTGAGCATGCGCGTGTTCTCTGCCAGCACGTCGCCGAAGATTTGCTTGGTGCCGGTGTTGCGGGCGTAGGCGATGATTTCCTGCATCATGCGGTGCCCGAGACCCGTGCCGATGCGGTCGCTGCGGACCATGATCGCGTATTCGCCGCGGGTGCGGTCAGGGTCGAGTGCAAGGCGCACGACGCCGATGCCTTCGGGCCGTTCGCCCGCCTCGTCGATGACGGCGAACGCCATCTCGCGGTCGTAGTCGATTTGCGTGAGGCGCTTGGCGAGCACGTCGGGCAGGCGCTGCAGCGTCGAGAAGAAGCGCATGCGGACGTCTTCGGGGTTGCTGGAGGCGATGGTTTCTTGCATGGCGCCCGCGTCTTCGGGCTTGATCGGGCGCATCAGGTAGGTCTTGCCGTTCCGGTCCGTGATCGCGTGCGCGAGTTCGGCGGGGTAGGGCTTGACGGCGAACCGTTCGGTGCCGGGACGCGGTTCTTTCGCGACGCGAATGCGGGCGTCGAGGGCGAGGACGCCCTGGTCGTTTGCCCAGAGCGGGTTGATGTCGAGTTCCTTCACCTCGGGCAGGTCGATTGCGATGTCTTGCAGCGCCAGCAGAACCTTCACGATCGCGTTGATGTCGGAGGGCGGGCGGTCGCGATAGCCCTTCAGCAGCCTTGCGACGCGGGTGCGGTCTATCAAGTCGCGGGCGAGGATGGCGTTCAGCGGCGGCAGCGCGAGCGCTTGGTCGTTCACAACTTCGACGGCGGTGCCGCCTTGGCCGAAGAGGACCACGGGGCCAAACAACGGGTCTTCGGAGAGGCCCGCGATCAATTCGTGCGCACCGGCGCGGCTCGCCATCGGCTGCAGGATGAAACCTTCGATGTGGGCGTCGGGCTGTGCTTCGGCGATGCGCAGCAGCATTGTGGCTGCGGCGCGGGCGACGGAGGGGCCGTCCTTCAGGTTCAGCGTGACGGCGCCCACGTCCGATTTGTGCACGATGTCGGTCGAGAGGATTTTGAGCGCAATGGGAAAGCCCATAGAGACTGCCGTGCGGTGGGCTTCTTCGGGCGTCTTGGCGATGCGCAGTTCGACTGTGGGCACGCCGTAGGCTTCGAGGATCGCGTTCGCTTCGACCGTTGTCAGCCACGCGCGGCCTTCGCTCAGCGCCAAGTCGATGGGTTCGCGGATCGCCTTTATGTTGCGCGGCTCATCGCTTGCCGATGCGGGCGGAATTTGCATCAGCATTTCTTGCGCCTTGGCGCGGCGCACGAATTGCATCATCGCGGTGACGGCTTGTTCGGGCGTGTCGAAGACGGGCAAGCCGCTTTCGTCGAGCCGTTTGCGCGCATCGGCGACCGCCGCTTCGCCGAGCCAGGCGGTAAAGACCGGCGTCGGGTTACCGGCTTCACGGGCGGCGCGGGCGACTTCCGCGACGGCTTCAGCCGAGGCCGTCGGATCGGCGACGGCGACGGGACAGTTCAGCACGAGAATCGCGTCGGCATTCGGATCGGCAATCATTACCTCAAGCGCGGCGCGATAGCGGCCGGGACCGGCGTCGCCGATGATGTCGACGGGGTTGGCCTTGCTCCAGCTCACCGGCAGCACGCGGTTCAACGCTTCGATCGTGCTTGGCGAGAGTTCCGCGAGGCGGCCGCCTTCGTCGATCAGATGGTCCGTGGCGAGCACCCCTGCCCCACCGCCGTTCGTCAGGATCGCGATACGGTCGCCGGTGACGCGCTGGTTGCTCGACAGCGCTTCGAGCGTACCGAAGAGGTCGTCGATCGTCAGCACGCGTAGAAGGCCCGCACGGCGGAACGCGGCGTCTGCGACCGCGTCGGAACCGGCCAGCGCCCCTGTATGCGAACGCGCAGCGCGTGCGCCTTCGGCGTGGCGGCCGGACTTCACGACGATCACCGGTTTCACGCGGGCGCAGCGTCTTGCGGCAGACATGAACTTGCGTGCGCTTGTGATGTTTTCGATGTAGAGCAACACGGCGTCCGTGCTCGTGTCGCCTGCGAGGTAGTCGAGCATATCGCCGAAGTCGACGTCGCTAACGCCGCCGAGCGAGACCAGGTGCGAGAAGCCGAGGCCTCGCGCCGAGGCCCAGTCGAGCACCGTCGTCAGCATGGCGCCGGATTGGGTCACGAACGCGGTGCGGCCAGCGGGCGCCATGCGATGGGCGAAGCTGGCGTTGACGTGACCGGCGGGGCTCAAAATGCCGATGCCGTTCGGACCTACGATGCGCAGCGTATGGGGGCGGGCGGCCTCGAGCATGCGCTGCTGAAGCGCGCCGCCGTCTTCGCCCATCTCGGCGAAACCTGCGGTCAGGACGACCGCAGCTTTGGTTCCGCGAGCGCCCAGTTCGGCGATCAGATCGGGGATGGGTGCGGGCGGCGTGGCGAGGATTGCGAGTTCCGGAACTTCGGGCAGGGCGGCGATGTTCTCGTAGAGGCGGTGGCCGTGCCGTTCGCCGCCGTGAGGGTTAACCAGCGAGATCGTACCTTCGAAGCCTGCGCCCAGGAGATTGCGGGCAACGACGTCGCCGACTGAATTGGGCGTGCGGCTAGCACCGATCAGCGCGATGCTTTTCGGCGCGAAGAAGGACTTGAGATTGCGAACGGACATTGGACATCCCGAGCGGAAGGCGGTCGACTAACCACCAACGGTGCGGTGAAGACAACTTCGTCGAACGATTGTTGGCATCCATCACACTGCCGGAAGTGGCCGTTGCGATGCTCGCCGACAGTGCGTCAACCTGTGAGGACGTTCACAGGTTGAGTTGTTTTGCACAGGAGCTTGGCGGTGAAACAGCTTGATTGCTCTTGCGTTTTATCCACCGCCTGTTGAGAAAGTGATTCTCAAGCGTGACGTGCTCCTGTAGTGTTGGTTGTGTGAGGGCGCGGTTGCGATTGAGGGCAACGGCTTTCTTGCACTGTGAAGGGGAAGCCATCGTCGCCATGCTGTTCGGGGCAGCTCTAGTATGATGAATTGGCCGCGTACGTTTAGTCGCCGTCCCGCGTTGGCGCGGCGCCAGGCCGCGTTCGATCCGTCCGCATCGATCGAAGATCTGCGGGAACACATCAAACACTTTTGGGCGGGGTTCGGACCGGTGCAAACCGGTGTCGATGTTCAACCCGTTTTGATCAGCGCCATTCGCGGCGAATGGGTGGTGCCGGAGTCGGCGACCGGACGGCGCGTCATTCTTTATTTTCATGGCGGCGGGTTCATCGCCGGATCGCCGGAAAGCCATCGCGCTTTGATTTCGCGCTTGGCGCATGCGGCGAGCGCGCGGGCTTTGGTTCCGCAATACCGACTGGCGCCGGAGTTTCCGTATCCTGCGGCGCTGCGCGATGCGGCGGACGCTTATCGCTGGCTTCTGACGCAGGGCATCACGCCTGCGAACATCGTGTTTGCCGGTGACGGATCGGGCGGCGGGTTGGTGTTTGCGACGCTGCTTGCTTTGCGCAACGCAGGCTTGCCGTTGCCGGCGGGGGCTCTCTGCTTCTCGCCGTGGGCAGATATGACGTTGTCCGGCTGGTCGATGCTGAAGAACAAGGCGAACGACGATGCGCTGAGTTGGGAGCTTCTGGCGACGTGCGCGCGGCACTATCTGAAAGGGGCCTCGCCGGCAGAGCCGTTTGCATCGCCGCTTTATGGCGACTTCCGCGGCATGCCGCCGATCATGATCCATGCCGGCAGCCTTGAGGTTCTCAAGGACGATGCAAGCCGGTTGGGCGAGCGCGCGGCGGCGGCGAACATCAACGTCAACGTTGAGGTTTACGAGGGTATGCCGCACCTGTTCCAGGGGCTGCCCGAGCTTCCGGAATCGAAGGTGTCGTTGACGCGGGCGGCGGCCTTCATCAAGGCGCGCACGCCAGATGTCGCGCTGCGCCGCGCGGCGCAATAGACTTCAGCGTTTCGGCTTTTTCTTCGCCTTGGGCTTTGGCCCCGGGCGTTGACGCGCGAGCGTGCGGCCGAGCTTTTTCTCGAGCGACTTCACGAATGTCGGCGAGCCGAAGGGGCGGCCTGTGTGTTCGCAGGCCGCAATGACTTTCAAATCTGCAGGGGCCAAGGGCTTCGCCAATTCGATCTTCCAGGCGCTTGCGCTTTTGCCGAGACCTTTGACGTCGACAAAGCCGTCGGCCTTGCCCTTTAGGTGAACGCCGGCGCTCGACCATTTCCAGCCACCGGCCTTGGCCGCGGCGCGGCCGCGCACAGGCGCCTGCTCAACGAAGCGTGCGACCAGCGGGAGCGAAGCCTGATCCATCGGAAACGACGAGAAGCGGCCGCGGAATAGGCCGCCGTCGCGCGAGCGACGCTGATTCATCGCACGGGTAAAACGGCGGTGCGCTTCACCCAATGCCTGGCGAAGGGCCTTCGGGCTGGGCGGTACGAGAATGAGGTGAACTTGCTTCGGCAACAGGCAATAGGCCAGCACACCCACGCGTGCCGACGCACACCCATCCGCGACCAGCGC
>JABFRX010000243.1 GCA_013140995.1 Alphaproteobacteria bacterium
CGTCGGCCGCCGAAACAACGAGGATCGCGCCGTCCATCTGGGCCGCGCCGGTGATCATGTTCTTCACGTAGTCCGCATGGCCCGGGCAATCGACGTGGGCGTAGTGGCGGTTCGCCGTCTCGTACTCGACGTGGGCCGTCGAAATCGTGATCCCGCGCGCCTTCTCTTCCGGCGCCTTGTCGATCTGGTCGTACGCCGTGAACTGCGCGCCGCCGCTCTTCGCCAGGATCTTCGTGATCGCAGCCGTCAACGACGTCTTCCCGTGATCGACGTGCCCAATCGTCCCGATGTTGCAGTGCGGCTTGTTGCGTTCGAACTTTGCTTTGCCCATTGGCCTATCTCCGTCCCAAATCTTCTCTTCAAGAAGCGAATTTCGCGATCACTTCTTCAGCGATCGCACGAGGTACGTCTTCGTAGTGATCGAATTGCATCGAGTAGCTCGCGCGACCCTGGCTCATCGACCGCAGGTTGTTCACGTAGCCGAACATGTTCGCGAGCGGCACCATGGCCGTGATCACTTGCGCGTTGCCGCGCTGATCTGTGCCTTGCACCTGACCCCGGCGAGCATTGAGGTCGCCGATCACGCCGCCCATAAATTCATCGGGCGTGACCACTTCGACCTTCATCATCGGCTCAAGCAACTTGACGGCTTTGCGTTCCTTGAGTTCGCGGAACGCGGCACGCGAGGCAATTTCGAACGTCAGCACGTTCGAGTCGACCTCGTGGTAAGCACCGTCAATCAGCGTCGCCTTGAAGTCGATCAGCGGGAAGCCCGCGAGCACGCCGTTGTCGCGCGACGCGTTTAGACCCTTTTCGACGCCCGGGATGAACTCCTTCGGCACCGAACCACCGACAACATCGTTGTCGAATTCAAAGCCGCCGCCCGCGGGTAGCGGCTCGAACACGATGCGCACGCGAGCGAACTGGCCCGAGCCGCCGGTCTGCTTCTTGTGCGTATAGTCGATGTCGACTTTCTTAGTTAGCGTTTCGCGGTAGGCCACTTGCGGCGCGCCGATGTTGGCATCGACCTTGTAGGTACGGCGAAGAATGTCGACTTTGATGTCGAGGTGAAGTTCGCCCATTCCCTTCAGAATTGTCTGACCCGATTCTTGATCGACGCTGACGCGGAAAGACGGGTCTTCCTGCGCAAGGCGCGCAAGCGCCACGCCCATCTTTTCTTGGTCGGCCTTCGTCTTCGGTTCGATCGCGACTTCGATGACCGGCTCGGGGAATTCCATCTTTTCAAGAATGACCGGGTGCTGCGGATCGCACAGTGTGTCGCCGGTGCGCGTTTCCTTTAGCGCCGCCAGAGCGACGATGTCGCCGGTGTAGGCTTCCTTGACATCTTCACGGCTGTTCGCATGCATTAGCAGCATGCGGCCGACGCGTTCCTTGCGGTCGCGGGTCGAGTTGATGAGCGTCGAGCCGGATTCGAGTTTGCCAGAATAGATGCGGCAGAAAGTGATCGAACCGACAAACGGGTCGTCCATGATTTTGAAAGCAAGCAGCGAAAGCGGCGCGGCATCGTTCGCTTCGCGCTCGACAACTTCTTCGACTTTACCGGGCTTGATGCCCTTGATTGCCGGCACGTCGAGCGGCGACGGAAGAAAATCGACGACGGCGTCGAGGAGCGTCTGCACACCCTTGTTCTTGAAAGCGGCGCCACACGTCACGGGCACGAAAGCAAAGCTCATCGTGCCTTTGCGGATCATCCGCTTCAGCGTCGCCGCGTCCGGTTCTTTGCCGTCGAGGTAGGCCTGCATCACCTCGTCGTCCATTTCGACGACGAGTTCGAGCAGCTTATGACGCCACTCCGCGGCCTTTGCTTTGTAATCGGCCGGAATTTCTTCAATCTCGAATTTTGCGCCGAGGCTTTCGTCGCGCCAGACAACGGCTTTCATCTCGATGAGGTCGATGATGCCTTTGTGGTCCGCTTCCGCGCCGTAGGGCAGCTGGATCACGCAAGGCTTTGTGCCCAAACGATCGATCATCATCTGGACGCAGCGGTAGAAGTCCGCGCCGGTGCGATCCATCTTGTTGACGAAGCAGATACGCGGCACGTGGTACTTGTCGGCTTGGCGCCACACGGTTTCCGATTGCGGCTCGACACCCGCGACCGAGTCGAAGACCGCGACTGCGCCGTCGAGCACGCGCATCGAACGTTCGACCTCAATCGTGAAGTCGACATGCCCGGGCGTGTCGATGATATTGACGCGATAGTCTTTCCAGTACGCGGTCGTCGCGGCGGACGTGATCGTGATGCCGCGCTCTTGCTCCTGCTCCATGAAGTCCATCGTCGCGGCGCCGTCGTGAACTTCGCCGATCTTATGGCTCTTACCCGTGTAATAGAGAATGCGCTCGGTCGTCGTCGTCTTGCCGGCATCGATGTGCGCGGCGATTCCGATGTTGCGGTACTTCTCGAGGGGTGTGGTGCGGGGCATAATACGTCTGACTCTTCGTTACCAGCGGTAGTGCGAGAACGCGCGGTTGGCTTCGGCCATCTTGTGCGTGTCTTCGCGCTTCTTCACGGCGGTTCCGCGGTTGTTGGCGGCGTCGAGCAGCTCGGCCGACAGGCGCTGTTCCATCGTTTGTTCGTTGCGCGCGCGGGCGGCGATAATGATCCAACGGATCGCAAGCGCCTGACGGCGGTCGGGGCGGACTTCGACGGGAACCTGATAGGTCGCACCACCGACGCGGCGGGAGCGGACTTCAATCGCCGGCGCCACATTGTCGAGGGCTGCGTGGAAGAGCTTCACGGGATCGCTTTTCGCGCGCTGCTCGATCGTCGTGAGGGCGCCGTAAACGATCTGCTCACCGGCAGATTTCTTGCCGTCGTACATCAAGCAATTCATGAATTTCGCGAGGATGAGATCACCGTACTTCGCGTCCGGAATGATCTCGCGTTTTTGTGGGCGGCGGCGGCGTGACATGTCCGGATCTCCTTACTTCGGCCGCTTGGCGCCATAGAGCGAGCGCGATTGCTTGCGGTCCTTCACGCCTTGCGTATCGAGCACGCCGCGCAGGATGTGGTAGCGCACGCCCGGCAAATCCTTCACGCGGCCGCCGCGGATCAGCACCACCGAGTGTTCTTGAAGGTTATGACCTTCGCCTGGAATGTAGCTGATCACTTCTTGCTGGTTCGTGAGACGAACGCGCGCGACCTTACGAAGTGCCGAGTTCGGCTTCTTCGGTGTCGTCGTGTAAACGCGAGTACACACGCCGCGCTTTTGCGGCGAGCTTTGCAACGCGGGCGCCTTTGTGCGCCGGACTTTCGGGCGGCGCGGCTTGCGGATCAGTTGGTTGATCGTCGGCATTCGCTTTTGGCTTCGTCCTTCGGGCGCACGACCTTTGGAAACGCGAGAAAGCGCGCATGGAGGGTGTGCACAAACCCCATGGCGCTTGGTTCAATGTGCAGAGGACCGTCCGGGGACCGGAGGGACGTGCGTTCAAACCTGTCATTGGACTAAAAGCGGGAGCGTTTAGAGGTCACCCCCTACGGCCTGCCGTCAAATGAGTGCGCGGGTTCTACTTGGGGCGATCCACATAGTCAACGCAGCGCGCGAAATATTCTGTCGCAGGGGTAAGCGCGGCATTTCAGAGGGATTTTCGGCAGTTTCTGAAGCGCTGCTGGCCGTGCCTTGCCATCAAAACGAAAGGCCGGGCAAAAGGGCCCGGCCTTCGCATCTTGTGTAGTTGCGCCCTACTCCGCTGCGTTGGCTGGCGGCGGTGGTGGATTGGC
>JABFRX010000198.1 GCA_013140995.1 Alphaproteobacteria bacterium
ACGCTGTTGCCGGGTGCGCGGCTGATCGGCGCGACGCTAAGCAGCGCGGAGTTCAAGAACCGCTACGGCCTTTTGGTGCTCGCAATCAACCGCGGTGGCAAGCCGATCTCGCAGAAGCTGAGTCGTTTGTCGTTGCGGCTGGGCGACGTGTTGTTGCTCCAAGGAACACCCGAGAACGTGAAGGCGTTGGAACAGGGAAATCTTTTCAGCATTTTCGGCGGCGTCGACTACACGCGGCTGAACGTGGAACGCGCACCGGTCGCCGCTGCGATCTTCGCACTTGCGCTCGCGGCGGCGACATTCAAACTTGCGCCGCTCGCGATCGCCGTACTGGCCGGGGCGTTCCTGATGATGGTGTCGCGCTGCATTTCCCCCGAAGATGCCTATCGCCAAGTCGATTGGAAGGTTCTGATCCTCATCGGCGCGTTGTTCTCTTTGGGGACCGCCATGGATACATCGGGTACCGGCCGCTATCTGGCGCAGCAGTTGATCGCCGTTGCCGGCGATCAGCCGCCGTGGGTCGTGCTCACGTGCTTCTTCGTTCTGACACTGGCCTTGACCCAACCGATGTCGAACCAGGCTGCAGCAATCGTGGTCATCCCCATCGCCATTGCGACCGCCCAAGCAATGGACCTCAACCCGCGCACCTTCGCGATGATGATTGCCGTCGCCGCAAGCTGCTCGTACCTGACCCCTCTCGAGCCTTCGTGCTTGATGGTCTACGGACCTGGCAAATACCGGTTCTCGGATTTCTTCAAAGTTGGCCTACCGCTCACATTGCTGATCTACGTC
This sequence comes from Alphaproteobacteria bacterium, assembly GCA_013140995.1. GTDB lineage: Bacteria > Pseudomonadota > Alphaproteobacteria > Micropepsales > Micropepsaceae > SZUA-430. Next base: position 793 of record JABFRX010000198.1, read on the forward strand.
GTCGCTATCCTTCTCGTACCCATCGTCTGGCCGCCTTAAGCGCACCCGAGGCCCCCTATGAAACCCGCCTACATCCTCATCGACTTCGAAAACGTGCAACCGGATAAAATCGGCGCGCTCGACACGGGCGCGTTCAAAATCAAGGTGTTCGTCGGCGCCAAGCAGTCGCGCGTGGCGCTGGGGTTGGCGAGCGCGCTGCAGCCGATGGGCAACGCGGTCGAGTACGTTCAGATCGAGGGTAGCGGGCGCAACGCACTCGATCTGCACATCGCCTACTACATCGGGCGGCTGTCGGTCGAGGAGCCGGGCGCGGTGTTTCACATTGTTTCGAAAGACACGGACTACGACCCGCTGATCGATCACTTGAGGGCCAAGAAAATTCACTGCCACCGCTGGAGCGCCTTCAGCGACATCCCGCACGCGCGCGCCGCCGCGCCGAAGGCCGCACCCGCGCCAAGGCCCGCGGCAAAGCCGAAGCCCGCGCCGAAGACCGCTGCGAAGGCGGCCCCGGCGGCTTCATCCCAAGTCGACGAAATCGTCGAAAACCTCCGCAAGCGCGCACGCGCACAGCCTTCGACGCTAAAGGCGCTGACCAGCACGATCAAATCGCACTTCCGGGGCATTGCCATGAGCGACGGCGCGGCGGACGCCATTGTGGAAGCGCTGAAAACGCGCAAGCTGATCGCCGTCAAGGACCGCAAGGTCTCATACCAGCTGGGATAACGAAGCTCTGGAACGCCGCGGCGGCACGCGCACACGCGGTGCGACAGGCTGTGCGCGGCAATTCGCCAATTGCATTTCCTATAGTCTTGACTTATTTTACGTCTTTCGCTGGTTCTTTCAAAACCAGGCTGCGACTTGACGTTGTGGATCGGACAAAGCGCCCAGGCCGGGTGCTACAGGCCCGACGCTCACCCCGCTACAAGTAGCGGCAATGTAGCGCCCGCGTAGCGGCATTTTTGGCGGAACTCAGCCGATGTAGCGGCGTAGCGGCTGAATTCGCATCGTATTTTGTCCGAAAGGCTCTAACGCACTGAACGCACAAGGACATTCCCGCGCAAACTCACACTTCGCCCAACACCTCTTTCACCTTGCTCGTCAGCTGCTTCAGGCTGAACGGCTTCGGCAGGAAGAGGCAGTCTTCCGGCCGGTCGGGCGCATTGCGGAACGATTCCTCCGCATAGCCGGAGATGAAAATCACGCGCAATTCCGGCATTCGCTTGCGCATCTCTTTCACGAGCTCCGGCCCCTCCATCCCCGGCATCACCACATCGGAGATCAAAAGATCGATCGGCCCGTCGTGCTCAGCCACGAGCTCCAGCGCCTCTTCGCCGCCGCACGCGTCGAGCACCTTGTACCCGCGCATAGTGAGCGCGCGGACCGCGAAATCGCGCACCGCGTCTTCATCCTCGACGAGCAGGATCGTTCCGACGCCGGTGAGGTCGCGCGCCGCCGAGGTCTTCTCGGGTTCGACAACCACGGGCGCCGCCGCCGGAATGTGACGCGGCAGATAGATGCGAAACGTGGTGCCTTTGCCGACTTCGGATTCGGGGAAAATATAACCGCCCGTCTGCTTCACGATGCCGTAGACGGAGGCAAGGCCGAGTCCCGTGCCGTGCCCCTTCTCCTTCGTCGTGAAGAACGGCTCGAAAATTTTACCCAGATGCTCCTTCGCGATGCCGAGCCCCGTATCCTCGACCTCAAGCGTCACGTAGTCGCCCGACGGCATCAGCACCTGGCCGAACGACATCGTCTCGCCGATCGTGACGTTCGCGCTGCGGATGGCAAGCGTTCCGCCGTTCGGCATCGCGTCGCGCGCGTTGACGGAAAGGTTCATCAGCGCGTTGCCCACCTGCGTCGGATCGGCGAACACCGGCCACAGGTCGCGCCCGTGCTCCACTTTCAGCTTCACCCGGTCGCCGATCAGACGGCGCAGCGTCACCGACCAATCGGCGACGAGATCGGTCAAGTTCACGGCCTCGGGCTCAAGCGTCTGCCGGCGCGAGAACGCGAGCAACTGCCGTACCAGCGACGCCGCACGCAAACCCGTATTGCGGATATCGTTCAGATCGGCGAACGACGGGTCGCCTGGTTGATGCCGCTGCAAAAGCAGCTCCGCATAGCCGTTGATGACCGTCAGCAGGTTGTTGAAGTCGTGCGCAATACCGCCAGCCAACTGCCCGACCGCTTGCATCTTCTGCGACTGCGCGAATTGCGTCTCCAACGCCGTCTGCCCGGTCGTATCGATGAGATAGATCGCGTAGGCCGGCCCGCCGTTCTCGTTGTGCAGCCGGCTCGCAAACAGCTGCGCCGTCCGCTCGTTGCCGGGCTTGAACCGCACATCGACCGGCGCACGCGAAACTTCGCCGGGCTTAAGCGACGTCAGCCGCGCCCGCGTCTCCTGCGCCGTCTGATCGCGAAGAAGGTCGAACACCGGCCTGTCTTTCAGCTTCTTCGCCTCGCTGCCGATCAGGCTCGCGAACGCCGCATTCCACTCCGAAATCACGCCGTCTTCGCCGGTAAGCGCGACGCCGACCGGTGCATCCTGAATGAACTTCGGCATGCGCACGTCGGCGCCGGCAAGCAGCGGCTGCTCCAGCGGCCGAAGCTGCACGACGACCGACTGCTTCGCGGCATCGACGCTGGCAAGCACCGGCCGCCGCGGCGACGTGTCGGTGATGCGCCAAACCGTGTGGCCAAGGCTCGATATCGGCGCGACTGCGACGTGCACCCATTTGCCAGCCACGTTCTTGAGCTTCAGCTCTTCTTCGTGCGTTTCCTTCAAGCTCGCCGCGCGCACCAAACGATAGAGCCGCTGCGCGGTTTCGGCGTCGCCGGAGAAACCCGCCACCGGCAACACCTCGCCACCGGAAGAACTGGCGCAAGACGTTTGGCGCCAGTTCTTCCGGTGGCGAGGTGTTGCCGGT